>JAVBPB010000003.1:0-77546 GCA_031549965.1 Mobilisporobacter sp.
CATGGAAATGAGACTATAACATATTATGGAAGCATTCTTCCATAATATGTTTGTCCATAGGCTCATTGGAATGTTTGGAGCGTCTGCCTTTTCATGGCATAATAAGCCCTCTCTCATGGAGTAGAAAGACCAAATGGCAAAGCGTCCGTCCAACAGTCCAACAGAAATAGAGTGTTTATCTTAACAACATTGTCCCTTCGTCAACAATGACACAACAAACAAACTTTATAACCAATAAGCCCATCAAAAATCATACAATAAAATCAAAAGGATGAAAACCATGGCTAAAAAAGTAGTAACCATAGAGGTTAACAACGACAACATAAAAATATGTGAAATCTCCTACACCAAATCAAAATCCCGTGTAAACAAATCAATAATAATAGACACCCCAGAAGAAACTGTAGAAGACGGAACTATAAAAATCAACACAAACCCCCTTAATAAAATAGCTGAAGCCATACAAAATGCAATGTCCGTTGCAAAGATCAGAACAAAAAAAATAATTTTCACTATATCCTCAACCAGAATAGCAAACAGAGAAGTTATAATACCATACATAAAAGATAAAATGATTATGAGTGTAATAATCTCAAATTTATCAGAATACTTTCCGGTAAACATAGAAGAATACAAATTTTCATACAGTATATTAGAAAAGAATACCAAAACACAAGAAAAGAATATAAGATTATTGGTGTTTGCAGCACCAATTATTATGATAGAAAGTTACTATAAACTTGCAGCCAGATTAAAACTAGATGTATTAGACATTGACTATGTAGGAAACAGTATATTTCAAATCCTAAAACGTCAAAATAATGAAGGTAATTGCTTATACATACATGCCAACTGGAGTTCTACGTTAATTACCTTAATGAACAAACATACATTACTACTTCAAAGAATGATTCCTTATGGAATAGATGGTTTAGTTACAACAGTAGTAGATTCACCAGCTTTTGATTCAAACTCAAAAGAGGCAGTAATAGATTTACTTAAAACACGCTCAATAATAAACCCCCATTTTGGTCAAAATGAGCCAGAAATACTTAATTACGATGACGACTTAATGTCAGAAGTTGCAGCTACATCCGATACCTTAATACAAAGTAAGGCACAAAGAGAGAAAAAGGCAAGAGTTGAGATTACAGATTCTTTATTTTACCTAATCAGTAACATAAGCAGAGTAATTGATTATTATGTATCAAAGAACCCTGAAAGCAAAATTGAAACTATATACGTTGCGGGAGAAAGTGCAGAATTTAAGGGAATAGGTGAACTTTTAAAAAATGAATTAGGAATAGAAGTAAAGCCAGTTAAGTTGCAAAACGTAATACTAAAAAAACGTGTTAAGAAAACTAACATACATCCTTTAGAAATATTAGCAAACGTTGGTGTAGCAATTTCCCCAATAAAATTTGTTTCAACAGATATATTAATAAAGAAAAAATCAAAAAATGAATTACTATCAGCTATAAGAATACTAATTCTATGTATAATCGCATCAGCAGTATTAGTAGTGGTACCAATATTTTACTATAACCAATCAGTACTTGAAAGAGACAGTATAAAAAGATCTCTAAGTCAATTAGAGGATATAGATGGATTAATAAATGAATACAATATAGTAGAAGAAAGCTATAAACAAATTCAAGAAATATACAAAATTACCAATACGGACAATGAACAGTTTATAACATTTGTAACTGACTTAGAAAAAATATTGGCAAGTATTAATTCAGGGAAAATCGAGTTTTTAAATGCTTCACTATCAGATGGAATAGTAACAATGCAGGGTATTTCTGATTCAAGAACATCTATAAGATCACTGATAATATATTTGAAATCATTAAATTATGTAGAAAATGTAGAAGTAAGTCAAATTACTGAGGAAGTTGACGAGGAAAATGTATCCACATATAGTTTTCCAATTATCTGTAAGATTGTGAAGATAGAAGAGGGAGGAGAAAATAATGAACAATAAGTCAAATACATCCCTTTTAATTTCCCTTCTAGGTCTTGTAATTTTGGCAGGAGCGTATTTTTTAGGCTATACTGAATACACAAATAAAAGAATACTAATGGAAAGTGAAACAGCAATTCTTCAGGAAAAATACAATCATCTATTGGCAGAACAATCAAAAAAAGAGTTTTACCAAACAGAAGCAGTAAACTTAAATCTAAAAAGAAAAGAATTAATAAGCGAGTTTGCATACGAAATAACTTCTGAAAAGATTATTTCATATGTGTTAGAGCTTGAAAATAGTATAGGGTTTCATTGTAGTTCAATAAATATTCAAACAAACAGTGTAAGTGATAATACAGAACAGACTTCTCAAAGTGAGCCTGACGAAAATCAAACAGACACATTACAAAGCGATAAGCCAAATTTGTTATTATATACACTGGATTTAAGTATTACATGCACATACGATAAATATAAAGAACTTATTAATTACATTGATAACTATAAAGAAAGAACTACTATTAGTAATATTGCTGTTGCATACGATGCACAAACAAAGCTTTTAAACGGAAGTTTGACAATTAATTTATATGCTCTTACTGGTGTTGACAGAGATATTAACAAAGAAACATATTTAATTGATGATAACATAAAAGGTGTAGCAAATATATTTAGTACAGGTGTATCAAAATTACCAGATGATGAAAAAGATAATACAACAGAGACTACAACCGAAGAAACTACTCAAGCACAGTAAAAAAAGCGAGGTCGCTATATGAAAACTAAAGTTATTGAAAAATTAAATAATAAAGGTTTTTCACTTGTAGAAGTGATTGTAAGTATAGCGATCATTGCAGTTTTGGCAGCTCCAATCATATATAGTTTTATGAGTGCAGAAAAAGTAAACCAGAAATCTAAAACAGTTCAAGAGGCAACATTAATTGCACAAAACACTTTAGAAAGCTTTAAAGCTTCCAATACTCCTACGATGATCAATTCATTATTAGATGCTTCGAGTGGTTCTTCTGACATGGGAATAATTGGAGAAATAATAAGTAATTGTCAGGTAAAGCAATATGACTCATTAGGAAATGAAGTAACACAAATAGAAACAGACCCTCTTGGTATTAAATATGTATGTAAAATAAGAACCAATAAGTCAGGAAAGCCTTTTGACATTGAAGTAACACTTAGTTCTAGTGAATATTCTAATACTGGTAATGTTAATAGCTATGAGGAACCAATTATAAAAGATATTGATAAATCAAAAAAAGCATATATAAGTGATGAAGTATTAATATACGATTCTTTAATTGCAGGAAAATTTATTGATATGGCAACCTTTACGGATGTTGATGTATTAAAATTTAGAAATGATACTAATGAAATTGTATACACAAATGGCGGTGTAGTGTACAGTTTAACAATACATAAGAAAATGATTATTAAGGTAGAAAAGGTATCTGGGGAGTTTTATATTTCAACAATGGTTAAATATACAGTTAATAATTTTCCATATATTAAAGTTGATAACAGTGTTGGTTTTGAAGACAAGGTAATAACCTATGAAGTATATAGAAATAAATATAGCTTTCTTCCAGAGATTTATTTATTCTATTCAGCATGGAATGGAAGCAGTGATAAAGTAGACGTAGAAGTGGCAAGTGATACACTAAATTCAGGAGAATTAATTAATGTATATATGATTAAACAAAAGAATATTGATGCAGATATATTTAATCCTGCAACAAATGTTTCTTGTAATCCATCCCAAGTGAATTTTAGATATATAAGGCAAGATGAAGATTACGACGAAATTGTAAAAAAGAATTCTTCAAAGATTAGATTATACAAAATAAATGTTAAAGTTTCAAACAGTAATATAAGTCCTGTAGTTATTGAGTCTACAAAGGAGGAGTAGGCATGAGATGTATTTTTAAATTAAATAATAAAGGTTCTTCACTATTAATGGTAATTGTATGTATGGGATTTATTAGTATTTTATGTTTAACAATGCTTTCATTAACAACTGCAAATGTAGAGTCAAAGAGAATAAATTTATCTTCAAAATCTAATTTCTATTCAGCAGAACAATTTTTAGATGAAATATATATTAAATTAAGTCAGGATATAATGGAATCCCTAAAAAAAGCATATAAAGACACCCTAGCATCTTCAATTGAAAATGTAGGTGGGGAAAATTATATGATGAAAACCAACGAAAAACTAACCAAGGAATGTAAAAAATTATTATTTGAGCATGTAAAAACAAAATATCAAACAAATACAGCAGACATATTAAGAGCTTATGTAATAACTCCTTTAGGATTAGGTGATAATTTAGATGTAAAAGTTAATTCATTCATTGTAGATTCTGAAGTAGAACCTACTAAAATTACATTTAAAAACGTAGAATTAAAATTAGTTCACGAAGGATTTGAAAACACTATAATAACCGATATAGTAATTAAGCTTCCGGATGTAAATTTTAATTTAGGCAGAGATAATAATAAAAAAGATTTTCCTTTAGTAGCAAATGGAATTTCACTTGCAAGTAGTTCAGATGCAGTAATTAAAGGTAATATATATGTAGAAAATAATGGTATAGTATTAGAAAATACAAGTTCTAAATTAACCATTAATAACCACACGGGATTCCCTAATAATGTTGTTGTTAATGGAGACATAAAAGTAAGTAAAAGTAACAGCCTGTATATAAAAGCATTGGACAGTTTTCAAAATCTAAACATTTTTTGTAATAACATTAAAACTGAAAATGGTTCAGGCTCAGGTATATCAACCATTGATATAAACGCAACAACCATAGTGGCTGATGATCTTGAATTAAATGCAGGAAATTCATCAAAAGCCGAATCAGGAACAGATAATAACGTAAAAATATCAGGTTCATATTTGGGATATAGCTATAATCACAATGCTGATGGTATAGAAGGAGAAGGAACAAACTATATAGACAGCAGTAGTAGTTCAATTATAGTAAACAGCCCTAATGCCAATTTAGATTTAAGCGGATTATCCGATTTATATCTGGCGGGAGTGGCATACATTGACATCCCTAATACTGAAGGAATAATAACTGGTGAATCAATTGCAATAAAAAGTAATCAAAATGTTTATTTAATACCAGCAAAAGATTTATTGGTAAATAATTTATCAGTTTCAAGTAATCCATTTAAAACAGAAGAAACTATTGAAGACAGCGATTTAAAGGTATCAGATGATTTTATTAATAAAATTGAAGATAATGTGTGCATTGGTTTGGAAAGATTTGATGATATAATCGAACTTAAATCTTTTAATGTAGCTAATTTTTTTGTAGAAGATCAAACCTATTGTTATCTAAAATTTAAAAATACATATGCAGCAACAAGATTTATTAAATACATGGATGTTGAGGAAAACATAGCACAAGAAGGCAATAAAAGATATAAAGGTGCAAATATAATATTACCAACTAATAATTTATACACTGGAGGCTTTGTATCAAACGTTACATATACTCCAAGTTCCTCAACCATTAATGCTTTTATACCAGATGGCTCATCCCTTATAGATGACGCTTTTAAGCTTAACATTGAAAATGAATATAAAGCTAAATTCAATAATGCAATAAATATTTCAGAGTTCTATGATTTAAATAAAATAAATGAAATAAATGATGATTTATTAATTGCCATAAATGCGTCAGGAACTTCTGTTATATATTTAGGCTCAACAGGAGGAGAAATTCCTGAATTTAATAATATAACTAAATTTATATATATTTCAAAAAGTGATTTAAACTCAGACAATGAATTATGGAACAAACTTAGACAAAATCTTAAAAATGAGTTTAATGGAATAATAATATCCAAAGGAAATGTTGATTTGGATTTTGGCTTAAATAAAAAAATGAATGGAATGATATATACATCAAAGATTCTTAAAATAATTGGTTATACAACAATTAATAATGATTACAACAGTGTAAAAGATTTATTAAGCACATATGGCAATATAGAGTATAGAAATACTTCGTTAAATCGAGACAAAATCGTATATCTATTAAAAAACTATAATATAACCCCTGAGGGTTTAACTTTAGAAGAGCATAGTTACAAAGATTTTATATATTATGAAAACTGGCACAAAAAATAAATTTAATAAAGAATTGGTGGTTTGCTATGATTAAAAAAAATTTAAATGGTTTTTCGTTAGTTGAAATAATAATGGTTATGGCAATAGTAGCTATTTTAATTAGTGGCATAGCTGTTAGCACAAATATATTATTTAAAACTAGTGGAAAAAAATGTGCCAGTATAATAAATGATTCCTTAACAAAACTAAGAACAGAATCTATGGCAAAAGAAGGCAGATTTGCTTTGAAAATAATAAGGGACGATACTGGCAATTATTCCATAGAATTTTGCAAATATGATATAACAGAAAACAAATGGGTATCATATTTAGAACCAAAGAATCTAAAATTTAAAAATGACATAACCTATAAAGCATTAGAGACTGGACAACAGCCAGATATTAGTGATGCTGAAATTATGGCTGGAATTATAATAACAAAAAACAAGCCTATTTTAATCGAATTTGACAAATCATCAGGTTCAGTAATTTCAGGAGCCGGAGAATATAAAGTACATAGTTCAAATGGCTCTGACTATACAATAAAACTGGTAAAATTAACTGGAACACATTACTTAGAGTAGGGAGTGAAAAACTTTGCTTAACAGAGTTAAAATAAATAATAAAGGAATCAGTCTGGTAGAAGTAGTAATTACAATGGGTATAGTTTCAATAATAATGTCCAGCTTATTTTTCTTTATATCAGTAGGCTCTAATGCAGTAAAAAACTCTACAATAGATGCAGACCTGCAAATTAATTCCCAGTCGGTATGTAACCAAATTCAAAAAGAAATTATGCAAGCAAAAACAATAGGAGTAATGTCAATGGATAATGGCAGTCTCTACGACCATATAACAGCACCTGCCGGACTTATTGACATAAAAGTACTATACATTGACAATCAACTTTTTATTTTTGATAGCACAACAAAAATAATATATTTTGCAAAAAGACTTACATCTAATCTAATAACATTAACAACCGAAGAACTAGCCCCAATGATGACAGACAATAACATATTATCAAAAGACATCAGCCAATTTAAGATATCTCTTGATAAATTACAATCTTCAAAATATGTTCAATTATATATAAAATTTCAACACGGCAATAATCAAATTGAAACAAATACAAAAATTAAAGTCAGAAATTTTAAATAAATTGAAAAGAAAGAGGACAAAACATGTTTAAAAAATTTTACCCTAGTGAATACTTAAACTCCACCTATGAAATAGACTTTAAAAAATTATACAAATCCGGATACCGTGGAATAATATTCGATATAGATAATACTTTGGTAGAACACGGAGCATCATCAGATAGCAAATCAAAAGAACTGTTTAAAACCTTAAAATCATTAGGCTTCAACGTATGCCTTCTATCTAACAACAAACAAAAAAGAGTAGAAGACTTTAACAAAGAAATCGGAGTCAATATTATATATAATGCCCAAAAGCCAAAAATCAAAAACTATCTAAAAGCAATGAAAATTATGGAAACTAACCCTAAAAATACGATTTTTATAGGTGATCAAATCTTCACCGATATATTTGGAGCCAACCGTGCGGGAATAAAATCATACTTAGTAAAGCCAATAGGTAAAAAAGAAGAAATACAAATAATACTAAAAAGGTACTTAGAAAAAATAGTATTATTTTTCTACAATAAACATTTAAAATCAAACAAAAAATAAGGAGGTTTAGAACATGAAAAAAATTCTAAAAGCATTTTCAATATTGATATTAACCACAGTCTTAATATCAATTCTAACCAGTGTATTTGGAGGATATGCCGGAGAAGAAATAAATGTTCAAAACAATCTTAATTTGAATAAACTAAAATCCAGAGGAGATACCATAAGAATCCTTGAAATAGTACCTCATAAGGCAAAAACAACCCTGTCCTATATGATTAAAGGATATGAGCCTGTAAAAGCAAGAGACATTGTAGGTACACAACTAATAGACCTTGAGGACATATATGGATATTATTCCGATGGAACTTATGTACCTAGTTCAACAGATGTTATAGATGCAACTCATAATGCTATGTATTATGAAAGACTTTATTACATGACAGATGTTTTTAAAAGATCTCTATTTGGTGCAACAGCAAAAATAGAATTAACAGTAGCTACACCAAGTATGCTAAATGCTGATTTATCATTAATAAGTACTGCCGATTTAATATATATATCAGATACAGGATACGAAAAGGCAGAATATTTATATGTAAATAAAGTATTAGGTATTACAGATTCTAATTTAGCTGACCAAGAGGTAGAAAAAATAAAAAACACTACATTTAAATCAGATAACAATGATTTAACATGGAATACGGTAAAAAAATTATACGAATATGTAGCTATAAATGAATATCCTATTATACTTAGCTCATCTATATATGATGGTAATAATACAACAAATAATGTAGATAAATTAATTATAATGCTTTGTCAGGTTAGAGATTTTAAAGATGTATTAGCATCATATATTAATTGGAACACTGGAGAATATAAACATGCAGGTGTATTTACAAATGAGTGGGATCATAAATGGACTATTGATGATACAAACCATTCTATTAATTCATATTTTATTCCACCTGGTGGTGATGTTACAACATACCTAAATGCAGTTATAAATAAGAATATAATGTTATTTAATGGTAACGATGTGATTACAGATGGAAATAATACAAGGATTACAGGGAATGCATTTAATAAATTAGTTAATGAAGAATATAGGGCATATGATGGTATAGTTGAAGATTCACAGGACGGAAAGGATATTTGCGATGTACCGGAAGATATGAAATATATTGATGTTGTAAAATATATAATAGGTCATGGAAAAATCAAGGAAGTTATAAAAAGTACAGATACTATAAGTACTATTAAGCCATTTAAAATATTAGAAGTTGAACCATGTAAATCATTTAAAGTTAAGAGTATAATAGAAGCAGCAGGATATTCTGTAAATAGGCCAGATTCTAAATTCCATGTTGTGGAAATGACATCACATTCATTTAATACAATTCATGAAGATTTAGTTTCGGATTATGATTTGATTATAATGGGATTGACGACTGGAAATATGAATGTATATTCAGGTTCAGGTAAAACTCAATATAATGACATTAGTTTAGATGGTAAAATATATTTACACATTGGTGATCTTGTAAGAGCTACTGTACATATATATCCAAAGCAGGAGGAGGTAAATGGAAACACTTATAAAGTTGATTCCGCTGGGTATACAAGATATAATGGTAATGATATTACAAATTTAAAAAGAGCACAATTGGATAATTTTATAGAAAAGGGATTGAGAATTATCGTTGATGAAAATATGTTTTTAAATAATAATGTTAATTCACAATTAATTGATAATAGCTCGGTAATTTTTAAATTCTTAAATGAAAACATAAGCAAAGCTAATTTAAAAAAATACAACTACAATAACTTGTTTTCAGAAATAACTAAAGCAATGTTTTCAGAAAGTCCAAAACCTAAATTGGAAATGTTAGAATCACCAATTGAATATGTTGATTTTAATTCACAAGTACCAAGTAGGGTTGTTAATGAAGATATTATTTCAACTTTAAAATACAAGTTTAGAGTTGGAGATCAAACAGACGAAACATATTCATATAAATTAATATTGGATGTTGATGGTGATGGAAGATTTGATGATACAAAAAAGGATTCGAAGGACATAAATATTGGGGCAGTAGTTGTAGAAAGCTCTAGCAGTCCTATTAAGCCAGGTAGTCTTTGTAATATTAGCTATGATGTTCAAAGAAATTACACAGGTTTAATAACATGGAAAATCGAAGTAACAAGTAGCAATGGTTTAACCTCATACAAAGTAGGGCATTGTGCTATAATGGGGAAAAAGCAAAAAGTGAGAGTATTGCAAATTATTCCAGATGCTACCCAGCTAAATTTTGAAACAAATCTTAATAGCCTAATTACAGGAATACCAGGTTTTGATTTTGATGTAAAAGTTGTATCAATTTCAACATTTAATGGGTGGTATGTAGGTAAACCTTATAAAAGAGATAATATAAACTCAGATCAATTAATGAAAAATTATGATATGATAATTTTAGGATTTTGGGATTCATTTAATGGCAAAGACATAGCTAATACTAATGGTGAATTAGATAATTTAGAAGAGTATATTGAATCACAAAGAATTGTTTTATTTTCTCATGATACTACAGGGTTTTATGTAAAATCAGGAAGCTTTGCAAAAAATATAACAGATAGATTTAGAAACATATTAGGAATGGATAGATTTGGTTTGCATAAAGTATGGAAAGCAGGAGAAAGCCCAAATGATTCAGTGAGAGAAAGTGATAAGAATTATATAACTTCTACTAGAAGCGGAAAAATTAGTACCGCAATAGAGGCTATTACGGATACATTTTTACTTAGATATCCAGCCTATGGAGCAAATGAAAGTAAACAATTGGCACCATTTTTAGGACAGATTAATAGAGGTGATACATCAAATACTAGCTATGATTATAATGAGAATATAGTTACGACTAAAGCGGCAAAAGTAAATGAAGGTGTTATCTCAATATATCCATATAAAATTAGCTTTGATTTAGACAACTTTTTGGGAATAGCATCAACTCATGCACAATACTTTGCATTAGACATGGAAGATGATGATATAACGGTTTGGTATACCCTAGCAGGAGATAAAACAAAGGTAGTAAGAGATACATATAAAGGCGAGATATATGATCAAACACAATATGATGGTAGAAGCAATTATTATATTTATACAAAAGGAAGCATTACCTACTCTGGGGCAGGTCATAGCGAACTAACTGGGAGTAGTAATATTGAAGAAAGGAAATTATTTGTTAACACAACAATTGCAGCACTTGCTAATGCTAATCATGCTCCTTATATTGAACTTAGTAATGTAAATGAATCAGCAACAGGAAAAATAAAGTATATTTCTGAAGTAGATACTATGTTTGATTTTAATATGCGTATTGCAGATATTGATTTTAAAGATGTGCTTTTTGAAAAAGTAATAGTTTATGTAGATAAGGATATGGATAAAGTATATAATGAGAGTGTGGACTACTTAATTTCAATATATGATGGAAAGACTAAATATAATGATGTGATTAAAGCTAAAATTGTTAATAATGTATGGAATACTCAAGTAGTTGAAAATATTCAAAATTCATGGTTTAATTCTGACAATAAGTTTAATATAGTAATCGAAGTTACAGATGCCAGATCAGAGAGTATAAAAGAAAAGGAAGTATTAACAGTTGTTCAGCGTAAATTATTTAATTTAAAATAGGAACCAACGAATTATAGAGATGCCAATTTATAAAATTGGCATCTCTATATAGGTTGATGGTTATATATATTAATATATAGTACAGTACTATTTTGATTTTCTAACCAAATATTTCTATATTTTTCTCAAGAATATCTTGAAGGTAAGCCATTAATACTCCATAGTTAACTATAGGAATATTAGAGAGTTTAGCTATCTCAATTCTATGTTTCATTTCTTTTAAATTAAGAGTACATCCACCGCAATGTATTATTAAAGCATATTTTTCTATATCCTTTGGATAGGATAAACCACTACAAGTTTCAAAAATTAATTTTTTTCCAGTCTTTTTAGTAAGCATATTTGGTATCTTAACAGTGCCGATATCATTACATTGCCTGTGGTGAGTACAGCCCTCAGCTATAAGAATTTTATCCATATCTTTTAAATTATTAATAGCTTTCGCACCATTAACAAGTTCATCCAAATTACCCTTGTGTCTTGCAAAAAGAATAGAAAATGAAGTAAGAAATACATCCTTTGGAGTCATTTCATATACTTTTTTAAATACTTGAGAATCTGTAATAATTAGTTTGGGCTTTTTAGACAGACTGGACAGTGTTTTAGCCAAACCATCATCTTTAGTTACAATAGCAGTAGCTCCCACATCTAAAATTTCTCTTATTGTTTGTTGCTGAGGTAAAATTAATCTTCCCTTAGGTGCTGATTCATCGATAGGTACAACCAATACCACCACATCATCAGATGTGATTAAATCAGAGACAATAGGAGGATTATTTAAATGCTCAGGAGCAAGTTTTGAAAGCTCAGTTTTTAACGTATGAATCCCTTCACTTGATAAAGTTGAAACAGCTAATATATTTTTTCCGGCTTTATTTTTCAAATTGTTAACGTATTGGGTTCTATCATCTAATTCCAACATATCTATTTTATTTAAGATAATAAGATATGGTATGTTTTTTTCTTTAATTGCATTTAATAATTTTTCTTCGGTATCATCCAAAAAAGAATTAGTTGTTACAAACAAAGCAATATCTGTTCGATTTAAAACATCAATTGACTTTAATACTCTTTGTGCTCCAAGGGTTCCAGTGTCATCAAGACCTGGTGTATCAATAATTACAACAGGTCCAATAGGAAGAAGTTCCATTGATTTTTGAACAGGATCAGTAGTAGTGCCCTTTATATCGGAAACAATAGCAATATCTTGATTAGTAAGAGCGTTTATCAAGCTAGATTTTCCAACATTTCTATTACCAAATATTGCAATGTGAACACGTTCACCAATAGGGGTAGAATTTAAACTCATAAAATCATCCTTTCGTCAGGTGTATTCTTTATATTAATCTACACTTAATATAAAGAAAAAAGTAGAGCCTGTCAATGGTTTTAGAGAATAACTTAACTAAAAAGATTATTATTAAATTTAATTATTTTTAAGAACAAAAAATTGTTACCAAACAAATAAGTTGAAATAAAATGAATACTATGTTAAAATTTTATTGAATATTAAAAAAGAAAAGGGATTAAGCATGAAATTACTGGTAATAAATGGACCCAATATTAATTTTTTGGGAATAAGAGAAAAAGGCATATACGGCTCAAAAGGATACAATGAATTGATAGAAATGATTAATCAAAAAGCTGATAATGCAGGTATTACTATAGAAATATTTCAAAATAATTGTGAAGGCAAAATTATTGATAGATTACAAGAAGCATATGAAGATGGAACGGACTCAGTTATAATAAATCCTGGTGCATTCACCCATTATAGTTATGCAATAAGAGATGCAATAGCATCTATAGAAAAACCTGTAATTGAAGTACATATCTCAAACGTACATAAAAGAGAAGAATTTAGACATACTTCTGTAACAGCAGAGGTTTGTACAGGTCAAATTGTAGGACTTGGGCTTTATGGATACATTTTAGCAATAGATGCATTAATAGAGCAGTACGACTCATTTTAACTACAAAACATATACCTATAATAATGTCGATTCGCAAAAAACAAAACAACACCAAAGGAAAGCAAATATGGATAAAATTAAAAAAGTAGAAGAACTACTAGAAAATGAAAGTGTAGATGTAATTCTAGTAGTTGATGGAAATAATATGAGATATTTAAGCGGATTTACTGGAGCTACAGGATATCTTTATATATCTAAAACTAAAAAAATTATTTTAACAGATTTTAGATATATTGTACAAGCCAACAAAGAAAGCATTGGATTTGAAGTAGTTGAAGTATTTAAAGGAAAATACATTGAAGCAATTAACGATTTATTAAGTAGTGAAGATAATAAGATAGTTGGTTTTGAAGATTATGTACTTAATTATAATGAGTACATGGAATTTGAAAATCAAGGCATAATGACAAAACTTATGCCACTTGGGGAAAAGCTTAACAATCTAAGAAGCATAAAAACTGAAGATGAACTATCAAATATAAGTAAAGCTGTAGATATTGGAGATTTAGCCTTTACTAAAATTTTAGACATAATAAAGCCAGGAATGACAGAATTAGAAATCGCAATGGAACTGGAATATATTATGAAAAAAAATGGAGCAGAAAAGTTAAGTTTCGAATCAATTATTGCATCTGGAATAAATGCTTCAATGCCTCATGCGACTCCAAGCAATAAAAAAATAGAACTAGGGGATTTTTTGACTTTAGATTTTGGATGTGTATATAATGGTTATTGTTCAGATATGACAAGAACTGTAGTAATAGGAAAAGCCACCCAAACCCAAAAGCATATTTACTATGTTGTCTTAGAAGCTCAAAAAAGAGCACTGGAAGGGTTAAAAGCAGGAGTGAAAGGTTGTGATGTAGACAAGATAGCAAGAGACTATATTAATGAATCAGGATATGAAGGCTATTTTGGACATGGGCTTGGTCATAGTGTAGGGCTTTATATACATGAAAATCCAAGATTATCTCAAACAGACCAAACAGTCATACAAGCTAATATGACCGAAACAGTAGAACCGGGTATTTATATTCCAAAATTTGGAGGAGTTAGAATAGAAGATCTGGTAGTAGTTAAGGAAGATGGTTATATTAACTTTACCCATTCAGACAAAAACTTAATTGAATTATAAAAAAATAAACATTTTATGAAAATAATGGTTGAAAAAAGAACAAAATTAGTATAAACTTATAAAGAACTATTTTAAGGAGGAATATCATTATGGTATCAGCAGGCGATTTTAGAAATGGATTAACAATTGAAATTGAAAATAACATTTTTCAAGTAATAGAATTTCAACATGTAAAACCTGGAAAAGGTGCAGCATTTGTTAGAACAAAATTAAGAAACATTAAGAGTGGCGGAGTTATTGAAAAAACTTTCAGACCAACTGAAAAATACCCACAAGCTCACATTGACAGAAGTGATATGCAGTATTTATATTCAGATGGAGATTTATTCCATTTCATGGATGTAGAAACATATGAGCAAATCGCATTGAATGAAGATTCAATCGGTGATGCACTTAAATATGTTAAAGAAAACGATATGGTAAAAATGCTTTCACATAACAAGCAGGTATTTGCAATAGAACCACCATTGTTTGTTGAACTTATAATCACAGAAACTGAACCGGGATTTAAAGGTGACACAGCTCAAGGAGCTACTAAACCAGCTACTGTTGAAACCGGAGCAATTGTTTATGTTCCTCTATTTGTGGAACAAGGAGAAAAGATTAAAATTGATACCAGATCAGGAGAATATCTATCTCGTGCGTAGGGATTGATTTTTGATGAAATGTTGGTTTTGCTATATCTATTTTAAGTGGCTAATAACTATTATTTTGGTTTTATTTTACAGATCATATACAAATTTTTAAACGATTGTGATATAATTTTATTTATAGCACAATCGTTTTTTTGCTTGAGGTAGATTAATATTAAGAAAACTGTGTATTTACATAATGGAAGGACTTATAAGATATGGATATTGAACGATTAGCGACGACGGCAATTATAGAGCGTAAAAGTTCAACCAATTCTTTTAATTTTAGCGTGGACATTTCTGACCTTAAGAACTATGATGTGGCTAATATTTTGATTAATAAAGAACCTATATCAATAATAAACAGATTGCAAGCAATTAAGCGCCAACGACCTTTGTCAAATGATGAAATCGCAAGTTTAGTCATTTTACGAAACAAAAAAAATCAGAATAAACTTATAAAATGTGCCATTGCTATTCTACTGGAAGAAACTGAAAATGCTAAAAAGCTACTTGACGAGCTACCCAAAGATGAAAGAAAATTAATAACGGATTATCCGTTATATTCTTTTTTTAAGCCGGAATAGTAAAGTTATTAATTTACAATATTTTGCAAATTTGTTTTAAAGTATGAGCTTTGACAACTGAATGGAAAGTATCATTGAGGGTGATATTTTAGAAAACTGCTGCCATAGAAAAATGCATATGCAGCAGTATACACCTTAATAATTATGAATGAGTATTAATTCCAGTCAATATCGTTGTGACTTACTGTTTCACCATTACTATACTCATATTCAGATTGAATAATACTTGCTTTTTCAGTGTCTGACAAATCATCAAAGGACAGTTTTTCAATAATTAATGTGTCATTTGATAACATGTACAATAATGGTTTGATGGCAATCAGTTTTTCATCTGAAATAATGTTTATATAGTTGATTAGTTCATTTTTTAATGCAGACATAATTTATCATCCTTTCACATATAGGCTTCTCCACGAGGAACAATTTCATTTACTATTATTATACCAGTATTTTCATTAATTGAGAATAGAATTCTTAAATCTCCAACACGAAGTCTATATATGTTTCTCTGACCCTTTAAAGGCTTTATATCACCTTGTGGAGGATCACTTGATAGTTTTTCAAAGGCATTTTTTAAGTGTTGTTTTGCGGGAGTACCTAGCTTGGAAATATATTTTACCGCTTGTTTGGAATATTCTATTTGCATTTATTCACCATCCTTTATATCATCAGGAATGTATTCAGTGAGATCTCCTGGTTGGCAGTTACGAATTTGGCAAAGCTTTGTTATAGTAAACATGTCAATATTTTCATCTCTAATACATAATGATTTATTATTATTGTACGTCTAGGCAGGCAAAATGTCAAATAGAAACCATCTAAATAAGCGTACAAAACATCTGCCTGAGTTAAATCAACCATCTAATGATTATCCTTTATTATTTTACCCAATCAATCTAACCCCTCCTCCCTTCACCCTCTCAAAATAATCCCTCCCCCCAATAAAAAAATAGAATAAAAACCATTCTAAAACATATATTGTTCTAAGAAGGTGAATAAGATGAATAAAAAAGACGAGCTAATAAAGATATTTTCAACAAATCTTAGAAATATAATATCTAAGATAAAACTAAACTACGAAATGATCCAAGAAATAAGACTAAGAGTAAACGCTCCATTAATAATAATTTATAACAACAATGAATTTTTTATTACAAAAAAAGGTGAAGTCAACAATAACATTGAAGAAGCATACATAGTATCCAAAAACGAAATAAGGGAAACCATGGAATACATAAGCAACTATTCAATGTATGCATTTGAAGATGAGATCAAACAAGGATTTATAACAATACAGGGAGGCCATCGTGTGGGAATTGCTGGAAAGACCATTATAGAAAACGATAGTATAAAAAGCATAAAGCACATTTCCTTTATAAATATCAGACTATCACACCAAGTAAAGGGCTGTGCTAATAAGGTTATGCCATTTATACAAAGTGGGGATGACATCTATCATACCTTAATAATCTCCCCTCCCAGATGTGGAAAAACCACCTTACTAAGAGATGTCATAAGACAATTATCAAACGGAAATGGGATCAACAACGGCATTACCGTTGGAGTAATAGACGAACGTTCAGAAATAGGAGCCTGCTACATGGGTGAACCCCAAAATGAATTAGGAATCAGAACAGATATACTAGACTGCTGTCCAAAAGCAAGCGGAATGATGATGATGATTCGTTCAATGTCACCAAGAATTATTGCAGTTGATGAGGTAGGGCAGCGGGAAGATATAGACGCCATAGAATATGTAATTAACTGTGGATGTAAAATAATAGCAACAGTTCATGGAAGCACCATTGACGACATAAAAAACAAGCCGGTACTTTCAAAATTGGTTAGAGAAAAAATATTTGAAAGATACATTATACTTAACAATCATAAATCAGTAGGAAATATTGGAGAAATATATGATGCAAGAGGAACAAGATTATATTAAAGAGGGTGTATAAATTGATAGGTATAAAACTTATAGGTGCTATTCTTATAATTACATCATCAACACTTTTAGGCTTTTACAAAAGCAATGGTTTAAAAACAAGAATAGAAGATTTAAATATTTTAAAAAAACTAATAATCATGCTAAAAGGAGAAATCAGGTATGCACGAACACCTTTGCCCGAAGCACTTAATCATATTGGAAGAAAACAGACAGGTACATATAAAGATTTTCTGCTAAATTTATCAAAATCCATGGAAGACTTAGAGGGTATTCCATTTAATGAATTATGGATAAAGAATATAGACACATATCTAATAAAAACAAATCTAAATAATAATGACAAAGAAGAATTAAAACAGCTTGGCAATAATCTGGGATACCTAGATGCCCAGATGCAAATAAATACAATGGATTTATACTTATCTTCACTTGAAATACACATTAAAGAACTAGAGATTGGTTATAAGGAAAAAAGCCGATTATTTAACCTCCTTGGAATAATGGGAGGTGTATTCGTAACAATAATTATAATTTAATAAACGGGGTGAGAAAATTGACAATTAATTTAATCTTTAAAATTGCAGCAGTAGGAATACTGGTATCAGTATTAGGACAGGTTCTAAAACATTCCGGAAGAGAGGAACATGCTTTTTTAACAAGCCTTGCAGGACTTATTCTGGTTTTATCATGGGTATTACCATACATATATCAACTATTTGATACAATTAAAAACTTATTTTCATTATAGGAGGTATACTTATGCAGATAATGAAAATAGCAATACTTGGAATAGCAGCAATACTAATAGCCATTCAATTTAAAAGCAATAAATCAGAATATGGTATTTATATTAGTCTGGTAGCAGCAATTATTATATTCTATTTTGGTATAACTAAGCTTGATATGATTTTAGAGACAATTAATAAAATAAGCGGATACATTTCAATAAATCAAAAATTTATTGCCATACTAATTAAAATTATTGGAATAACATACATCTGTGAATTTGCTTCAAGCTTATGTAAAGATGCCGGATATTCAGCAATAGCTTCACAAATAGAAGTTGTGGGAAAGCTTTCAATACTTGCAATTAGTATGCCGGTATTATTAGCACTATTAGAAACTGTAAACAGCTTTTTAGGATAGATGAGGTAAGAATATGCTAAAGAGGGGAATATTAATATGCTTTGTTTTAGTATTGCTATTTGGTACTAAAGCTTATGCCAGTGAAGGCATAGATGTTGATTATACAGATATAGAAAATGTACTTGGTGACATATTACAAAATGACAGTTTTAGCTTCAAACAATATGTAACAGATTTAATAACAGGAAAAGAAAGCTTTAGTCTTAAATCAATCCTAAACACTATAAAAAACAGTGTTTTAAATGAACTTCAAAATAGTAAGAAAGTAATTTTTCAAATAATTGCCATAGGAATAATAGCGGCAGTATTTACTAATTTTTCAAATATATTTACTAATAATCAAATAGCTGAAACAGGTTTTTTTATAACATATTTACTTTTATTCACAATACTGACAAGCTCTTTTATAAGCATGTCCCATATGGCAGCAAACACCATAAGTTCAGTAATTAACTTTATGAATGCATTAATACCTACATATTTTTTAGCCATTGCTTTTAGTGCAGGAGCAAGAACTTCTTTAGTCTATTACGAATTAACAATTATAATAATAACCGTTGCAAATATGCTTTTGCTAAAAATTGTCATTCCATTAATAAATATGCACATGATTATCTCAGTCTCAAATAACCTGTCAAAAGAACCATTACTAACTAAACTGGCAGATTTTATAAAATTAATAATAGAATGGTCACTTAAAGCATTACTTACATTTGTAATAGGATTTAATACCATTCAAGGACTTATAGTACCTATTGCGGACGGACTTAAAGGGACTGCAATTAATAAAGTGGCAAGCTTAATTCCAGGGGCAGGTGATGCTTATAATACAGTAACAAAAACAATACTAGGTTCAGGTGCATTAGTTAAAAATGCAATGGGGGTAGCCGGATTAGTTGCGATAATAATTATATGTGCGGCACCGGTATTAAAAATTATTGTATTTATTATTATTTATGAAATATCAGCAAGTCTGATTCAGCCAATATCAGACAAAAGATTAATAAATTGTATAAATGCAGCTTCAGAATCAGGAAAATTATTACTAAAGCTTGTTTTCATAGGCTCATTACTATTTATAATTACAATTGCTATAATTTCTGCAACTACCAACGCCAGACTATATATGGGATAAAATGGAGGGGTAAAATGGAATACATATATACATGGGTAAAAAATATAATTATATTCTTAATTTTGGTAAATATACTGTCTAATTTGGTTCAATCCGCAAACTATAAAAAATACACTAAAATATTTACAGGAATGGTTTTAATTATTATAGTTATTGCTCCAATATCTAAGATACTGAATTTAGGAAATAAGCTCGACTTTAATTTTAATTCTGAGCTGGTAAAATTAGATACTCGCTTATCAGATATAGACTTTGGGGATATAGAAAATAAGAAAAATGAGTTAATACTAAATGAATATAAAGATGAAATAACTAATCAAATCAAAGATTTTGCATTAAAAGAAGGATTAAATGTAAAATCAGTAGACCTAAAAATTAATGAAGAAACTTCAGATAATAATTATGGGAAGATTGAAAACATCAATATTATTTTAACAAAAAATTTAAGTGATAGCCAAATTAAAGTTGAAAAGGTTAAAAAAATTAATATTAAAGATAAAACAAGCAAAAATAACAATCTAAATGAAAGTATTTCTGAAATAAACATAAAAAAAGCTTTATCGGACTTCTATAATATATCAACCAATAATATAAATATTAGTACACAGGAGTGAGACTATGGAGAAAAAGAAAATAACTTTAAAAGAAATTGGGCCAAAGAATCTTATTATTATGTTCTTAGCAGGGGTATTTCTTATTCTAGCCTCATTTGACTTTAATATACTTAATTCAGATAATAATAACAAACAATCAGTACAAGATGATGATAAAACATTAGAAAGTACATATGAAAAAGATGATACCAGTAAGTACATTGAAGAAAATGAAGGAAAATTAAAGGAGGCGTTAACAAAAGTTTTTGGCGTTGGGGCAGTTGAGGTAATGATTACAGTTAACACTTCAAAAGAAACAGTAACATTACAAGATAAACCATATTCAAAAGAGACAATTAATGAATCAGATGGAGAGGGAACAAACAGGCAAAGTACTTCTATAACAAATAATGAAAATACGGTTATTATAAACGATGACAGCGGAAAGAATATACCATATATAATTAAGGAAATCGAACCTAAGATAGAGGGCGTATTAGTAATTGCTGAGGGCGGAGGAGATCCTTTAGTTGTAAATGAAATTACAAGTGCCATTGAGGTATTATTTGGTGTGCCAGTACATAAAATTAAAGTAGTAAAAATGAATATATCAGGAGGTTAAGTATGAAAAGTATATTTAAAAAAAATCAGGTAATAATAACATCACTTGCAATAATGATAGCTATTGCAGGATACTTGCAATTCACAGGAGGAGATCCATTAGATCAAACTACCATAACTCAAAGTGAAGATCAAAATAGTGATGAATTTGCTGATATTAGCGATGATTCTCTTAGTATGGAAGAAGCTCTTGATGCAGAAAACATGGCGGCTGTAGTTAATTTAGAAAGTGGAGAAGAATATGAAAGCGAACTTGTTGAAAAAGTAGATTCTGATGAAGCTAAAAAAACAACTAAAGAATCAGATAAAGATACAAAGGAAACAGATAAAGACACAAAAAGCAATAAGGATACAAAAGATAGTAAGGACTCAAAAGACAGTAAGGATACAAAAGATAGTAAAGACAGCACAAAAGATGCAAAAGACTCAGCAAGTAACGAAGACTCAAAAGAAGTAGCAAGCAGTGAAGAGGACTCAACTCCAGGTGAAGCTGTTTTAACAGGAAGCTCAAATGTAGTAAGCTTTGCAGCATCAGCAAAACTTAGCCGTGAACAGACAAGGGCAAAAAACAAGGAAGTACTAATGGATTTAATAAATAATGAGAACATTTCTGAAGCACAAAAACAAGATGCAATCAACAATATGATAGAATTAACTTCAATTGCAGAAAAAGAAACTGCAACAGAAACTTTATTATCAGCTAAGGGCTATGAAGGTGCTATTGTAAGTATAATTGATGATATGGTAGATGTAGTAATAAATAAAGAAAAATTAGAAGCAGCAGATGTTGCTAAAATTGAAGACATAGTAACCAGAAATACTGGTGTTGAAGTTAAGAACATAGTTATTACAACCATGAAAAATAAATAAATTGAAAGTTTTGAAAAAATAAATTGCAAATCTTTTTAAGTTTGCTATAATAGAGTTATATATTGCAATTAGGAGGGAACAAAATTGGAAAAAACACAAGACAATAGAAATACGTATAAGATACATGAGAATGGAAAAGTAGGAGAAGTACAAATTGCCGATGAGGTAGTTGCCATTATTGCAGGTCTAGCAGCAACTGAAGTTGAAGGGGTGGCTTCAATGGCTGGCAATATTACTAACGAATTAGTTGGTAAACTTGGAATGAAGAATCTGTCTAAGGGCGTAGAAGTAGAAGTAGGCCCTGAATCTGTGTCTGCAAGCCTTGCTCTTACTCTTGAATATGGTTATAGTATACCAAAAGTATCCCAACAGGTACAAGAAAGAGTTAAATCAGCAATTGAGAATATGACTGGCTTAAAAGTATCAGAAGTAAATGTAAGAATTGCAGGAGTTAATATCGAAAAAGGCAAATAAGCTTTCTTAATGTTAAATAAAAACCCTTAAACACTTGCTTTAAGGGTTTTTATATGAATTTATTGGAGGATAATATGAATCGAAGAATAAGAAGAGAGCATTTATTTAGATTGCTTTTTAGATTAGAATTTCATGAGGAAAACGAATATTTAGAACAAATTGAATTATACTTAGATAATATTAGTACAGAACATAATGAAGAAGATGATTTGTATTTAAAAGATACTTTTTTAAAGATTAAAGATTTAATCAATGAGATTGATACCAATATAAGTGAAGCTTCAGAAGGCTGGAAGATTGAACGTATGGGAAAAGTAGATCTAACAATTTTAAGAATAGCTTTTTACGAAATGAAATATGATGAAGATATACCTGATAGGGTAGCAATTAATGAGGCAGTGGAAATTGCCAAAAAATATGGACAGGACGAATCGGGAAGCTTTATTAACGGTATTTTAGCAAAGCTTATATAAAGGTGATGTATGGATAAAGTATATTCTGTAGCACAAATAAACGCATATATAAAAAATGTATTTGCAAATGATTACGCACTAAATAATATAAATATTAAAGGTGAGATATCTAATTGTAAGTATCACACATCAGGTCACATTTATTTTACCCTTAAGGATACTAAGAGTGTGTTATCTTGCGTAATGTTTGCGAGTCAAAGCAGCACTCTGCCCTTTAAATTAAAAGAAGGTCTTTTAGTAATAGCTTCTGGAAGTGTAGGAGTATATGAAAGAGACGGAAAATATCAGCTTTATGTAAATAATATTAAGCAAGCTGGTCTTGGAAATCTATATGAGCAATTTGAAGAATTAAAAAATAAACTTGAAAAAGAAGGCATTTTTAGTCAAAACAATAAAAAATCAATTCCCAAATATCCGAAGCAAGTTGGAATTGTAACTGCAAAAACAGGAGCAGTTATTAAGGATATAGTTAATGTATCCACCAGAAGGAATCCGTATGTGCAGTTGATATTGTATCCTGCCGTAGTACAGGGAGATGAGGCACCTGAAAGTATAATAGAAGGTATTAAAACATTGGATGCAATGAATCTGGATACAATAATAATTGGCAGAGGTGGAGGTTCAATTGAAGATTTATGGGCTTTTAATAATGAAAAGGTTGTAAGGGAAATCTTTAATTGTAAAACACCAATTATATCTGCTGTAGGGCATGAAACAGATATAACTTTGGCTGATTTTGTAAGTGATCTTAGGGCTCCTACCCCTTCAGCGGCAGCAGAGCTTTGTATAAATGACATAAAGCAATTAGAGGAAGACTTAAAAATATATAATACCACATTGAATAAAATACTAAAAGGATGTATAATAATATATAAAAAGGACTTGGAAAAATTAGCAATAAAGCTTAGTCACAATAGTCCTGAGTTTAAAATTAGGGAAAAAAAGCAATATATTATTGATCTGGAAGAAAAAATAAATAATTTAATTAATAATAAGCTTAACAATAACAAATATACATTGGCGTTACTGATTGAAAAATTAAATGGTTTGTCTCCTCTTAATAAATTGCAAAAAGGTTACGCTCTCATTACAAACGATGATAATAAAATAATTAAAACAGAAAAAGATATTAATGTTTCAGATACAATAAAAATACATATTATGGACGGAGAACTAACGGCAATTGTAAAAGATAAGAATAACAGGAGGCGATGCTAAGTGGCCAAATCACATAAATCTTTAGAAGATGCAATAGGTGAATTAAAAACAGTTATAGAAAAATTAGAAACTGATGAAACCAGCTTAGATAACTCATTTAAATTATATAATGAGGGATTAAAGTTAATTAAATATTGTAATGAATCCATAGATAAAGTTGAAAAAAAACTTATAATCATAAATGAAGCAGGTGCTAATAATGAATTTTGAAAAAGAACATGCAATAAGAATAGAAGAAATAGAAGATATAATAAAAGGATATATGCCAAAAGAGGAAGGTTTTCAAAAAACCATATTTGAGGCAATGAATTATAATTTAAACTCCGGCGGTAAAAGACTAAGACCCAATTTAATGAGAGAAACCTATAGATTATTTATGGGGAAAGAAAAGGTTATAGAGCCGTTTATGGCCGCCATTGAATTAATTCATACCTATTCATTAGTACATGATGATTTGCCTGCAATAGATAATGATGATTATAGAAGAGGAAGAAAGACCACCCATATTATCTATGGAGAAGGAATGGCTGTCCTTACAGGAGATGCACTTCTAAATTATGGTTTTGAGATTGCTACAACTGCATTTGGAGGAACATATAAAGACGTAATTATTGCAAGAGCACTTAAGGTTTTAGCATCTAAAGCAGGAGTTTTTGGTATGATTGGCGGACAAGTTGTGGATGTAGAATCATCAGGAATAGGAATTGATAAATCAAAGCTAGATTTTATCTATCAATTAAAAACAAGTGCCTTAATTGAGGCGTCAATGATGATTGGTGCTATTTTAGGCGGAGCTGATTTATCACAGGTAGCTTTAATAGAAACAATTGCAAGGGACATAGGACTTGCATTTCAAATACAAGATGATATATTAGATGTAACTAGCAGTACTGAAGTTTTAGGAAAACAGGTTGGAAGTGACGAAAAGAATCAAAAAACAACCTTTGTAACACTAGAAGGCATTGATAATGCAAAACAACAAGTTATAGAATTATCAAATAGAGCAGTTAACGCTTTAATGGTTATTTCAAAAGAAAATGAATATTTAATAGAACTTATTACCAACTTAATAAATAGAGAAAAGTAAGAGGTATAAAATTTGTTTGAAATATTAAATAAAATTAACAATCCAAATGATATAAAAGATATTGAGCCTAATCAGTATGATAAGCTTGCAAAAGAAATCAGAAGATTTTTAATTACGAAAGTAAGCCAGACAGGCGGGCATTTGGCTTCTAATTTAGGTGTTGTAGAATTAACTATGGCATTACATCTTTTTTTGAATTTCCCAGAGGATAAACTTATTTGGGATGTGGGTCATCAGTCCTATACACATAAGTTACTTACCGGAAGGAAAAACTTGTTTGACAGCTTAAGAACTTTTGAAGGATTAAGCGGATTTCCAAAGACTAAAGAAAGCTCTTGCGATGCATTTGATACAGGACATAGCTCTACATCTGTTTCTTTAGCACTTGGATTTACAAAGGCAAGAGATCTACAACTAAAAAATAATAAAGTTGTGGCAGTAATTGGTGATGGTGCATTATCAGGTGGAATGGCATATGAAGCTTTAAATAATGCGGCACGTCTAAAATCTAATATGATAATAGTATTAAATGATAATGATATGTCAATTTCTAAAAATGTAGGCGGTATGTCTAATTATTTGGGAAATTTAAGAACCACAGAATCTTACATTGGCTTAAAATCAGGAATAGAAAGAATACTTTCTAATATACCTAATGTAGGTAATACTTTAGTAAAAAAAATTAGAAAGTCCAAAGATTCAATAAAGCATTTACTTATTCCAGGAATGTTGTTTGAGGATATGGGGATAACTTATATAGGTCCTATTGATGGGCATAATATAACTCAAATGTTGGAAGCATTTCATAATGCAAAAAGAAAAAAAAGTGCTGTATTAATTCATGTTATTACAAAAAAAGGAAAAGGCTATGCTCTTGCCGAACAAAATCCATCTAAATTTCATGGAGTGAATCCTTTTGATATAAAAACAGGTTCTTCAATAAATATAAAAACAGGTACCACTTATACAGAAGTATTTTCAAATGAAATGGTTAATATAGCAAAGGAAAATAATAAAGTTGTAGCAATAACAGCCGCCATGTCATCAGGCACAGGCCTTGAAGAGTTTCAAAAATTATATCCCCATAGATTTTTTGATGTTGGAATAGCAGAAGAACATGGGGTAACTTTTGCAGCAGGTATGGCAGCCGATGGCATAAAGCCTGTGGTTGCAATATATTCCTCATTTTTGCAAAGAGCATATGATCAAATACTTCACGATGTTTGCATACAAAAATTATCGGTTTTATTTGCAATAGACAGATCAGGTATAGTTGGAAGCGATGGGGAAACTCATCAGGGAACTTTTGATATATCATATTTATCAAATATACCTAATATGACGATTATTTCACCTAAAAATGGAATAGAATTATCAGCTATGTTAAAATTTGGTATTGACTTTAATGGGCCTATTGCCATAAAATATCCAAGAGGAGAAGTTAATACAGAATTAGATGAATTTAATATGCCTATAGAGCCGTTTAAATGTGAAATGATATATGAGGAAAAGGATATATTATTAATTGCAGTTGGAGATATGGTAAATATAGCCAATACAGTAAGAGCCTTATTAAAAGAAGATGGTTTTAGAAATATTAGTCTTATGAATGTAAGATTTATCAAGCCATTTGATGAGGAAAAGCTAAAAGAACTTTCAACAAGTCATAGTATATTTATAACTATTGAAGACAATGTTATCATTGGAAGTTTTGGTCAGATAATTTCTTCGTTTATATGTACAAATAAATTAAATGTTGAATTACTTAATTTTTCAGTTCCCGATGAATATATTCAACATGGAGACGTGAATATACTTAGAGATAAAATAGGATTAAGCCCACAAAAAATATTTGATAGAATAGTGGCTGAATATGGAGGACACTTTGAAAGAGAGACTTGACGTTTTACTGGTAAAAAGGAATTTAGCTGAATCCAGAGAAAAAGCCAAAGCTATAATAATGTCTGGTGTTGTCTTTGTAAAAGGAGAAAGAGAAGATAAGTCTGGCAGTACATTTGAAGAAAATGTTATTATTGAAATAAAGGGGAATACACAAAAATATGTAAGCCGTGGTGGTTTAAAGCTTGAAAAAGCCATAAATAATTTTAATATAGAATTAATTGATAAAATATGTATGGACATAGGAGCATCTACAGGTGGTTTTACAGATTGTATGTTACAAAATGGAGCGAAAAAAGTTTATTCTGTAGATGTAGGTCATGGACAACTTGCATGGTCGTTAAGAAATAATGAAAAAGTAATATGTATGGAAAAAACTAATATTAGGTATATTTTACCAGAACATATTGAAGATATTATTGACTTTGCTTCAATTGATGTTTCTTTTATTTCTCTAACCAAAGTACTCCTTCCAATTAAAGCTTTACTAAGTAAAGATGCAATGATTGTTTGTCTTATAAAACCCCAATTTGAAGCCGGAAGAGAAAAGGTTGGAAAAAAGGGAGTGGTAAGGGATCCATTAGTGCATATTGAAGTAATTGAGAAAATAGTCGGATTTTCAAATGAGAATGGATTTGGTATAATAAATCTAGATTTTTCTCCAATAAAAGGACCAGAAGGAAACATTGAATATCTATTAAACCTAAGTAATAATAAGGATTCTGAGAATAAATGTAAAAAAATAAAAGAAATAGTTGAAAGTGCACACAAAACAGTGTAATATATATTATATTGGTTTATGATAATTAAATACTTGATATTGATATTTAAACCAATTTATGGTGTGATTAGGTGAGACAATGGACAAGTACTGTATTATTGCTAATAGTAACAAGGATGAGAACTTTGAGTTAACACAAATAATCAAAGACTATCTTGAAGAGCATAATAAGATATGTATTATCCCTAAAAGATGCGAGGATGTAAATAAAAAAGATTTTGGGTATGCTGATATTGATTCAATTCCAGATGAAGTTGAGTGTGCAATTGTTCTTGGAGGTGATGGTACAATAATACAGGCAGCCAGTAAATTGGCAACTAAGGATATTCCCATATTTGGAGTTAACTTAGGAACATTAGGATTCTTGGCAGAAATAGAGAAGCATGATATAATAAAGTCACTGGATTGCTTAATGGAGGATAACTTATGGATTGAAAGGAGAATGATGCTTTCGGGGGTTGTAGAACATGAGGGAAAGAAAAGTTTTAAGGGACGTGCTTTAAATGATGTGGTTATTACAAGAAGTGGATTTTCAAGAATTATTAAAGTAATGATTTACATTAATGGAGAATTGGTTGATACATATAGAGGTGATGGAGTAATTATATCTACACCTACAGGTTCAACGGCTTACAATTTATCTGCAGGAGGTCCAATAGCAACACCAAGCTCAAACACCATGATAATAACGCCAGTTTGTCCACATACACTTATATCAAGAAGTATAATTGTATCTGCTACAGATAAGATCGTTGTAGAAATTGGACTTAGCAAAAAAACGCAGAAGGAGGAGGCTATAGCGACCTTTGATGGAAACATAGGATTAGATCTAGAGACTGGAGACAGAATCGAGATATGCAAGACAAAAGAAGAAACAAAATTAATAAAGATAAATAACATAAGCTTTTTCGAAATACTAAGAAATAAAATAGGATCAGACAAAGGGGAATGAGAATGAAAATTGAGAGACAATCAAAAATAATCGAAATTGTTAGTAAAAACAATATTGAAACTCAGGATGAGATATCAGAATTACTTACTCAGGCAGGGTTCAATGTAACTCAAGCAACTATATCAAGAGATATAAGAGAACTTAAACTTACGAAAGTCACTGTAGATGGAGGTAAACAAAAATACGCAGTACTTAAAAATCAAGAAGTTGGTTTAGGTGACAGATATGTTCGCATACTTAAGAATGCTTTTGTTTCTATGGATATAGCACAAAACATTTTAGTAATTAAAACTGTATCAGGAATGGCAATGGCAGTGGCAACAGCCCTAGATGCTATGCATATAAGCGGAATTGTTGGATGTATAGCTGGAGATGATACAATTATGTGTGCAGTTCGCACTCAGGAAGATACTATAGATGTTATGGACAAACTTAAAAAAATGTTAAATTCTAAACTTGGAGAAAATAACGACTACGAAGAATACGAGGAATAATTAAATATGGGTTATATATTAATGCATCGGTCAATATTAGTGACCGATGTTTTATTCTTATAGGAAAAAATATCCTATAAGATTAAATACATAAAAAGGTTACATAACTTTATTAATAAAATTGAAAAAAAACTAAGGTTTTGTAAAAACTTAGACGATATATATTTCAAAGCTATCTATACAATGTGACTACTAGTTTGATTATTGAGGAGGCAATTAAAATGAAGAAACTAAGAAAAATATTAGCAATACTAATGTGTATTACGCTAATAGCACCCCTGTTACCCAGTGATTTAGGGAAAGTATTTGCGGCTGAAATAACTGGTCTCAGGCTCTATGACAGAGAACTTACCGCCCCAACAGCGAATATTACAGTAGATCCTATGCCTGGTGAAGATTTAACAGGTTATACTTTTACATGGAATGTTCCTTCAGAAGATCAGGGAGTAATAACATGTTCTGGTTCAACAAGTCAGACTGTTACAGTTACCAGAATGGGTACAGGAAGAGCGACTCTTAATGTAACTGCAACAAACGGTGTAACCACACAGACAACAAGTATGATTATTACCGTTCCGGCTGTATTTGATGCAATTTCAACAACACCTACAGATAAAGATAGCAATGGCAGGCCAACTGCAATCTATTTATATACGCCAGAAGATCCAGAATATTTAGCAGATCCAGTACAAAAAGCAAAGGAAATTACACTTAACTTAACATATGGGCTTAGTGATCAGGTAAAATTTAGTTCAACAAATGAGAATGTTGTAACAATAGATGAGACAGGGCTTATTAAGGCAGTTGGTGCAGGTAATGCCAAGATAGATGTGTCTTATGGTAATGATACAACAGGTAAGACATCAAGAAGTGTAAATATAGTTGTTGCAGCTAAAGTTATATTTAACTCAACTTTAAGAAAAGAATTTAAGATTCCAACAGTTTCCCCGGATCCACAATTTCACTTAAAACAATTTGAAGAATATACTATAGTAACTAATACAAAGCCAGAATCATCAGAAGGCAACAAAAATCTATTATGGTCGTCTTCACGTACGAAAGTTGCAACAGTAGTAGATGGTAAGTTATCAGTACATAGTGCAGGTGAAACAGAAATTACGATTAAACCAAAAGATGGTATAAACTCAATTTATAATGCAAAAATCTCTCTTGTTGTTGATTTTGCTTTAAGCAAGGAATCAGTAATAATGAATAAGGGAGATAAATTTAATATAGGTACCAATGCAGTTTCAGATGGTATTCAATATTCCTCTTCAAATCCAAGTGTTGTTTCAGTTAACGAAATAACCGGTCTAGTTACTGCTAATTCGTCTGGTACAGCAGATATAAAGGTTACATTAACAGATTCAGGACTTTTTGGTGAAAAAGATCAGGCAAGCAGTACAAAAATTTTATATTGTCATGTTACAGTAGTAGATGGTATAGGACTTGATCGTACTCAAGTAAGTATAAATAAAGACACTTCATTAAAGTTAGTAGCAATTGCAACAAGCTCAAATGAAATAAAATGGACATCAAGTAATAACAGTATTGTAACAGTTGACAGTGATGGTACTATTAAAGGGGTAAAAAGCGGTGTCACTACAGTAACAGCTACACAAGTTGTTAATGGCATAACCAAAAGTGCTTCATGTGAAGTTACAGTATTAGTTCCAGTTGGAAAGGTAATTCTTAATAAAACATCTGCTGAGATTAAAAACATACAAGGTGAAGTTGTTTCAGTAGCAGTAGAAAAATTTGAGCCAGATGACGTAAGCCAGATATATAAAGTAATAAATTGGGAATCATCAAGACCAGATTTACTAAAAATCAAAGAAATATCGGGAACAACTCAATATGCAGAATATGAAGTAACAGGAAAAGGTTCCGGTTATGTTGTACTTTCTGCGGTAACCACCAATAACGTTGTAATTGCATCTTGTACAGTACTAATAAAAGAGCCTGTAAAAAGTATTACTATACCTGCGGCTTATCAAGACTTAGTTATGAATTTTAATGATAAAAAGATTCAACTATTAGCAGAAATATTACCAGTTAATGCTACAGATAAAACAATAAAGTGGAAATCCGGTGATGAAAGGAAAGCTACAGTTGATGAAACAACTGGTATGGTGAATTTTGTAAGTACTGGCGAAGTAATGATAATGGCTTATTCTGTTGAAAATAAAGAAATATTTAGTGCTACAACAATAACAATTCAGCTTCCGGTAAAATCAATTGAACTAGATGTTTCAGAATTTTCAGTAGCAAAAAATGGAAAATATAGGCTTACAAGTCTTATACTTCCTAATAATGCAAGTAACAAAAAAGTAACATGGATTTCATCAGATCCAAAAATTGCATCTGTTGATCAGGAAGGTTTGGTAACGGGTGTAAGTTCAGGTAAATGTATGATAACAGTAAGAACTGAAGATGGTGGTCATATAGCAACAGCAACCTGTTCAGTAGTTCAAGAAGTAGAAGGAATTACCCTTGATGTAAAAGAATTAGAGATTAGTAAAGGAGATTACTATTTCCTACAAGCAACAGTGCTACCTCTTAACTCTACAGATAAAAACATTCAATGGACCTCAAGTAATCCAAGCATTGCAACTGTAAACAGCTCAGGTAAAGTAGTAGCTTTAAAAGTTGGAACTACAGTTATTACAGCTAGATCATCAAAGGGTTCTATGTCACAATGTACTGTATATGTAAAACAGCCGGTTACTTTAGTTAAAATGAATGTTACAACCAAAGAAATAACTGTTGGGAACTCATTTAAACTATCACCGACAGTGTATCCAAGTGATGCATCAACCAAAACCCTTGCATGGACATCAAGTGACACTAGTGTCGCAACGGTAGATAAAAATGGAAAGATAAAAGCCTTAAAAGGTGGTAAAACAATAGTATCTGCTAAAGCATCAAGTGGTGCATGGGATTTATGTACAATTACCGTAATAGAAAAAGTTGCAAGTATTAAATTAAATCATACTTCAGGAATTTTATATTATGGATATACATTTAAGTTAACAGCTAAAATTACTAACTCAACAGCTTCAAATAAAGGAGTAACATGGTCATCAAGTAATAAAAAGATCGCAACTGTTGATAGTAAGGGTAATGTAATTGCTGTGGGAACAGGAAAGGTTACTATAACCTGTACAGCTAAAGATGGAAGTGGTAAAAAAGCTACATGCAAATTACAGGTAGTATCTCCTGTTACCAGCGTAAAACTTAACCGAAAAAGTTTCTCAATTATTGAAGGAAAAACAACCAAGCTTACCTCTTCGGTATTCCCTTCAACTGCAAGTATAAAGAAACTAAACTGGTCATCAGATGATGAAAGTATTGTAAAAGTTTCCTCAAATGGAACTGTTTCGGCAATTTCACCAGGTGTTGCCACAATAACAATAACATCTACAGACGGAACCAATAAAAAAGCCACATGTCTAGTTACAGTAAAAAAATCAATACCGACTACAAGTATAAATGTTTTAACAAATGCAAAAGGTGCTACATTACTAGTTGGAGAAACAACTACAATTCAAGTTAAAGTTTCACCAACCAACGCTAATGATAAAATTAAATTTACTTCAAATAACAAGGCAGTAGCAACAGTAGATCAAACAACTGGAAAAGTAGTTGCAAAATCTCCTGGAACAGCAATTATTGATATAACATCAGATAACGGAGTTACCTCATCATGTACAGTATCAGTTATTGGATTTGAAAGAACAAGTTTAACATTAGAACAGTATTCTTCCCACACCCTTGTTGTTTTTGGTGCCAGTGAAGGTATAACTTGGGACATTCAAAATCCTGAAATAGCTGTTGTAAAAAATGGAAAAGTTGATGCTAAAAAGATTGGTACAACTTATGTAATTGCATCTTTAAACGGCAAGAAAATATATTGTAAGTTAACAGTAACCAAAATAAGTTAATTCATAAGTTTTAAGATTTCTAAAGTACTGAACAAGTCGTTTATTACAGTAAATTAATTTCTTAAAAGATGGTTGTATAATTAGAAGACTAATTATACAACCATCTTCATATAAAATTCAATATCTATATCAATGGCTTTTCAATACCCTGAATTCTTTGCATTTCTTTAGAAAAATAAAATAGAGGTGAGTAAATGCTCTTAAATCTACATGTTAAAAATTTAGCACTAATAGATGAAGTAGAAGTATATTTTAAAGATCATCTAAACATATTAACAGGTGAAACTGGTGCGGGAAAATCAATAATAATTGGATCAATAAATGCAGCACTTGGAGGAAAGGTTTCAAAAGAGATAATTAGAAAAGGTGCAGATTATGCATTAATAGAATTAGTATTTCAAATAGAAGATAATAATATTATAGAAGAAATAAAAAACCTTGATATTCCAATCGAAGAAGATGGACAAGTTATAGTAACTAAAAAAATAATGAATGGAAGAAATATTAGTAAAATAAATGGTGAAAATGTAACTTCTGCAATTTTAAAACAAGTATCCGGACTGTTAATTGATATACATGGTCAGCATGAGCACCAATCCCTATTGTATAAAAGCAAACATTTAGAAATACTTGATAGATTTTCAAAGGATTTTATTGGTGATTTAAAAGAAAAATTATCTTCTATATATTACGAATATATAAAGACAAAAGAAAAATTAGATGAATCAGTTATGGATGAAGAAAAAAGACTTAGAGAAATTTCATTTTTGGAATTTGAAGTTAATGAAATAACCCAGGCTAAACTAATAATTGGTGAAGATGAAGACTTATCAATCAGGTATAAAAAACTTAAAAATTCCAACAATATAATGGAGGGTCTTACAGAAATTTATGAAAAAACAGGATATAATAATAATACATCGGCTGGTGACTCTATAGGAAGAACAATAAAAATAATTTCTAAAATTCAAGATTTTGATGAAGAAGTACTTAATTTTAAATTACAATTAGAAGAAATTGATTCACTTCTTAATGATTTTAACCGAGATATATCCAATTACATGGCTAATATGAATTTTGACGAAGAAGAGTTTAAGATAATTGAAGATAGAATAAGTTTAATTAATAATTTAAAATCAAAATATGGCAATTCAATTAATAACATACTTGAATACAAAAAGCGAAGTGAGGAAAAACTCCAACAGCTAATTGAACATGATGAATATGTAGATAAATTAAAAGCGGAAGTTAATTTATTAGAAGGAAAATTAAAACAAATATCACAAGAACTATCTAATATAAGAAAAAAGGAAGCAGTTGAGTTAACAAAAAAAATAAAAGAAGCTTTAATTGAATTAAATTTTTTAGATGTAAAATTTGAAATGCAATTTGAAAATCTTTTAAAGTATTCAAGAAATGGTTTTGATGAAGCAGAATTTATTATATCAACTAATCCTGGTGAAGAATTAAAACCTTTGTCTAAGGTTGCCTCAGGCGGAGAACTTTCAAGAATTATGTTAGCTATAAAATCTATACTGGCGGATAATGATTCTATTGATACACTAATATTCGACGAAATTGATGTTGGAATAAGTGGAAGAACAGCCCAAAAGGTTTCTGAAAGATTAGCAGTAATTGCAAAAAATCATCAAATCATTTGTATAACTCATTTAGCTCAAATAGCGGCAATGGCTGATGAACACTTTATTATAGAAAAAACAGCTACAATGGATTCTACAGTTACTTCAATTAGGGAATTAAATGAAATACAAGTAATAGATGAAATAGCAAGAATACTTGGAGGTGCTAAAATAACTGACAGTATTTTAGAAAGTGCAAAGGAAATGAAGGAATTGGCAAAAAGCACAAAAATATACTAGATTTAAAAGAAAATAAAAACACATACTAAGAAGGATATACAAGGAAATACGTTGTATATTCTTTTTTTATTGATTAATTTAAGGAAGGATGTGTTTTTATGAGTAGAAAAAATTTATACAAAAGATTTTTATTAATATTTTTAGCACTTGACTTTTTTGCAATAATTGGTTTGGGATATTCAAATTTAAATTCATTAATACCTAATGAATTAAAGCTTACAGTAGATAATGCTGAAAAAATAAATTTAAACCTTCCTTTAGATTTTAAAATATATACTAAAGATGTTGATGTATTAAGCATTGATTCTAAAAAGCTAAGTGAAAATCAAATAAACAAAAATAATTCCTTTATTATCGAATCCTCTGAAAAGGGAAGTTATAGTATTGATTTAAAATTATTTGGACTAATTCATTTAAAAAGAATATCTTTAGATGTGGTAGACACAGTTGAACTTATTCCATGTGGGTTTCCTATTGGTATATATGTAGAAACTGATGGTATATTAGTTCTTGGAACAAGTGCAATAACATGTATTGATGGATTAAACTATGATCCTTCTAACAAAGTTTTAAAATCAGGAGATTACATTGTAAGTATAAATAGTAAAAGCGTTAATGATAAATATGAATTTATCGAAGAACTTAAAAACTGTCAAGGGAAAGAAATAATACTTGGTATAAGAAGAAACGATAAAAATATAATAACCAAAGTACAACCTGTTAAGACATCACAAAATGAATATAAGATTGGTGTTTGGATTAGAGATAATACTCAGGGAGTAGGGACACTAACCTTTACAGATAAAAATGGCAATTTTGGTGCATTAGGGCATGGCATAAATGATATTGATACAAGTATGTTAATGGATATAAATAGGGGAAATATTTATAGTGCAGAGATTTTGTCGATTGTAAAAGGAAAAAATGGAACACCAGGTGAATTAATTGGCTTATTTAATTATGCTAAGAGCATCAAAATTGGAAGCATAGTAAAAAATACACAGCAAGGTGTCTTTGGTGTTATAAATGAGAATTTTAAGGATTATGAATTTAGTCAGCCTATGAAAGTTGGCTTTAAACAAGATGTAAAATTGGGAAAAGCTCTATTAAGATGTAGTGTTAATGGTAAAATTAAAGATTATAACATTGAAATTGAAAAAATAGATATAAGCGATTCTAAACATGGCAAAGGTATGGTAGTAAAAATAACAGATGAAGAACTGCTTGGATTAACAAATGGAATAGTACAAGGAATGAGCGGAAGCCCTATAATACAAGATAATAAGATTATTGGTGCAATAACACATGTTTTTGTACAAGATTCAACAAAAGGTTATGCTACTTTTATTGAGAATATGATAAAGGCAATTAATTAGATAAATGAAAAGTTGAAATATGGAAAACAAATATTCGACAGCACATTATATAAAAAAATGAAATAGTATATTTTATGATTTCAAGAAAAAATAAAATAAAATCATTTTAGACAAAAACATTTATCATATTCAATTTAGCACTTTAACGCTGCATTATACCGTCGAATATTGCGATAAAAATAGATTGAACAAACATTATAAGACTATTATAATACAAATAAGTTCTAAAAAAGAACTAACCAAGAAAATTATGCATAATCTTATTGGAAAAAAAATAATAATGTCAATGTAAAAGAAAAATAGAATATATTTTTGTTTAATTAATTATTTTAAATTATTAAAATATTAATTGTAATAAAATATGGAAAAATCATATCATATGAAAAATATTTATGAGTATTTTGCCTAAAAATAATTTATTTAATAAAAATATTGCTCTATAATCTAATAATTAGTATAATGTAATAGATTATACGGGAAGATGATATTAAGAGGAGGAAATATGGATAAAATTAATGTGGCAATTATTGACGACAACGAAAGAATGGTAAACTTATTAGATGGTATTTTAAGAAGTGACGATGATATTGAAGTAGTTGCAAAAGGGGATAATGGATTGGCAGCACTGGATATAATTAAAGAAAAGCAACCGGATGTAGTTTTATTAGATTTAATTATGCCTAAGCTTGATGGGCTTGGAGTAATGGAAAAGGTAAGAAAAGATCCTGATATGAAAAAATCTCCTGCATTTATAATTGTAACAGCAATTGGACAAGAAGTTATAACAGAGAATGCATTTGAATTAGGTGCAAATTATTATATAATGAAACCTTTTGATAATAATATGATTTTAAATAGAATTAAACAGATAAAAAAAGACAAAAGCAACAGACTACTTGATAATAAAAAAATGAATATAATAGAAAATAAAGCAACTGCTTACATAGAAAGAAACTTAGAAGCAGATGTAACAAATATAATTCATGATATTGGGGTACCTGCACATATAAAGGGATATCAATATTTAAGAGATGCAATTATTTTAGCAGTGAATGAACCGGATGTATTAAATTCAATAACAAAATTATTATATCCAACAGTTGCTAAGCAGCAACAAACAACGCCAAGCAGAGTAGAAAGAGCAATTAGACATGCAATTGAAGTGGCATGGAGTAGGGGAAAAGTTGATACAATAAATGATTTATTTGGATATACTGTTAATACAGGAAAAGGAAAACCAACAAATTCAGAATTTGTTGCATTAATTGCGGATAAAATTAGGTTAGAGTATAAGATGAGAGGATAAATATAATATAGATTAAAAAAGGATAATCAAAAGATTATCCTTTTTTATATAATATTTTATACCTATTATGCCGAAATATATATAAAGTAGAAATTAATTGAAAAAACAATAAGATGGAGGAAAGATTATGAAAAGAAAGTTTATACAAAAAATAATAGTTTTTGTAGGTGCGATTTTAATTGTTTTAGGATTTAGTTCAACAGTTTTGGCAGATACATATACCACAGATATACCCATTGTTGTTAATAAAACCTATAATGGAATGACAAACATAATTAATTCAAGTGAAACGGAAATAAAAAGATATACAATTAATCTAACTAGTTATGCAAGAGTATATGCTGAATTTATTTCTGATGACGGATTTTTATATGCAAGACTTATAGATGGTTCTACTGGAAAAGAATTAGCTTTATATAGTCCTAAAACATATGGCGAAGTTTGGTATTCAAAAGGTTTTGATTTATCAGTTGGAACATATTATTTTGAAGTAGAGAGAAAAGTTAATTCAAGTGTTCAATTAAATTATTCATTTACAATTCATTCAACAATGTATGGTTTAGATATTGCCAAAGAAGATTATTCTTGTGACTTAGCATTAAACAAAAACTATACTCAGTCAAGATATATTGATGATTACTCTAAAACATCATTTAAGCGTACATTCGCAGTATTAGAAGATGGTATAGTAGATATTGAATTTATTAATAATTCAAATGGGTATGGTGATATTACAATATTTACAGCTTCGGGAGTTCCTATTAGCAGCGAATCATATATGCCAAATGGAAAAGCTACATTGAAAAATAATTATTTGACAAAAGGCAACTATTATGTGCAAATAGAAAATGTTTTTACAGGTATAGTTTTTCAATATGATATTTGTATAAATCATAACAAAGCAATGATTCTTGATCATATTAATAACGATAAAAGTGAAAAAATATATGTAGGAGACGCAAAAAAGTTTTACTTTGAGAACGTTATATTTGAAGGTGCAACATGGAAGTCCTCAAACACAAGTGTTGTTTCAATTTCGGGATTTGGTGTTGCAACAGCAATTAAAGAAGGTACTGCAGTTATATCATTAGTAAGTTCAGACAACAATGTTATATATACATATAATTTAATTGTTGTAACTAAGGATAATTATACAATACAAAAATTAAGCTTTAATATAGCAAATAAACTTTTAAATTCAGGAGATCAATTTAATTTAAAGCCAATATATTTACCTGCTGATGTAACTAATAAAAACTTGTATTGGGAAACAACAGATAAAGATGTTGCAACAGTTAGTCAAGGTGGTATAGTTACAGCAATAGGTTCAGGTACAGCAATTATTACAGTAACTGATAAGATTACCGGAAAAGTTGCAGCTTGCGAAGTATTTATAGATACACAAGGAACTGACTTGGAAAGAATAATAATTAATGAAGGTGAATACTATATAGAACATGGAGATGAAATTCAATTAGAAGCAAAACCGTATCCATCAGGAGCTTTACTTGGAGATATAATTTGGTATTCAGCAGATCCAAGTATCGTTACAGTTAATTCCGATGGTATTGCTGAGGGAGTAGCACCAGGAGACGCCACAATAATAGCCTATACAGCAAAAAATTTAGATAGTGGTGAAAGTATGGCTTATTGTACAGTACATGTAGAAAATGTTTATTTTGTAGAAAAGGTTTCTCTAAATCTTACTAAAAAGACACTTCAAAGAGGAAAAACATTTACATTAAAAGCAACAGTATCTCCGTCTAATGCCGGAATAAAAACTGTTTCGTATAAATCTTCCAATACAAAAGTTGCTACTGTTAACAGTAAAGGTGTTGTTACCGGAATTAAGCCAGGAACAGCAGTAATAACAGTTAAATCTAATGATAAGTTTGGAAAAAGTACTAAATGTACGGTTACTGTAAAATAATTTAGAAAAATCTTTTATTTATTAAAGAATTAAGGTATAATGTACTTATGTAATTGTATAGTAAATTATTACCATAGGAGGTTTTCTTGAAATGAAAAAAATATTATTTGTAGCATCCGAATCAGTTCCATTTATTAAAACAGGAGGTTTAGCAGATGTTGTAGGTTCATTACCAAAGTGTTTTAATAAGGAAGAATATGACGTTAGAGTGATGCTTCCAAAATATATGGCAATTTCTGAAGAATTTAAAAAACAAATGGAATATAAAACTCATTTTTATATGGATTTGGCATGGAGAAGTCAATACGTTGGAATAAATGAATTAGTTTATGATGGAGTTACATTTTATTTTATAGACAATGAATATTATTTTGCAGGATTTAGTCCATATGGAAATATTTATGAAGACATCGAAAAATTTGCTTTCTTTTGCAAAGCTTCACTTTCTGCATTACCAATTATTGATTTTAGACCAGATATTATTCACTGCCATGATTGGCAGACAGGACTTTTGCCAGTATATTTAAAGGATAGATTTTCTCAAGGAGACTTCTTTAGAGGAATTAAAACAATTATTACAATCCATAATTTAAAATTTCAAGGTGTATGGGATGTAAAAACAGTTAGAGATATTACAGGACTATCCCAGTATTATTTTGCACCAGACAAATTAGAAGCATATGGTGATGCTAATTACTTAAAAGGCGGTATTGTATATTCTGATTATGTTACAACTGTTAGTGACACATATGCAGAGGAAATCAAAATGCCTTTTTATGGCGAAGGACTTGATGGACTAATAAGAGCCAGAAGTAATTCATTGATGGGTATTGTTAATGGTATAGATTATGATGAATATAATCCAGAAACTGATAAATTGATATTTAATAATTATACAATAAAGAATTTTAGAAAAGAAAAGGCTAAAAATAAAAAGAGCTTACAACAAGAGTTAGGGCTTGAAGTAAATGATAAAAAATTTATGATTGGAATAGTATCACGTCTTACCGATCAAAAAGGATTTGATTTAATTGATTATGTAATAGAAGAAATATGTTCTGAGGATACTCAGCTAGTTGTACTAGGAACAGGTCAAGATAAATATGAAAACTTGTTTAGGCATTTTGCTTGGAAATACCCTGAAAGAGTATCAGCTAATATTTTCTATTCCAATGAAAGATCTCATAAAATATATGCAGCATGTGATGCATTCTTAATGCCATCACTATTTGAACCATGTGGTCTTAGTCAACTTATGAGTTTAAGGTATGGAACTGTTCCAATTGTAAGAGAAACAGGTGGATTAAAAGATACTGTTGAACCATATAATGAATTTGATAATTCTGGTACAGGGTTTAGCTTTAAAAATTATAATGCCCATGAAATGCTTAATTCCATAAGATATGCTAAAAATATTTTTTATAGTAAGAAACGTGATTGGAATAAGATAATAGACAGAGGAATGTCAACAGATTTTTCATGGAATAATTCAGCCAAGAAATATGAAGACCTATATAACAAAATGTAAAAAAAATTAAAAATATAATGCATAATATCCTCCTTTTTAGTAATAATACTATTGTATATTATTAAAAGGAGGAATTTTTTATGTCAGTATTAAACGAAATGGAACTACAAAATTTAAGACATCTAATTGGAGCACATGAAACAGCTTACAGTAAGTTATCAGCGTACGCAGAAAGCTCAACAGATTCTAATGTGAAGCAGTATTTTCAAAAATCTGCACAATCAGCACAACAGACAAAACAACAATTAATTCAATTTTTACAGTAGGAGGGTATTTAGATGGAAGAAAAAGCAATGGTAGTTGACGCATTACAGTCAATAAATGCTAGTTTAAAATCATATGGAGATATGATATCACAAACAGAAAATCAACAATTAAGACAAAAATTACAGCAGTTAAGAAATGATTGTGAAACATCACAATATGAGCTGTTTTGTATAGCTAAAGATAAAGATTATTATAGACCTGCTAAACAAGCAGAACAAGATGACATTATGGATGTAAAAAATTTCTTTACTAATGGACAAGCTAAATAAGTTATTTAATGGGATGTATAAATTGTACATCCCTTATACATAGTTGAGATTAATATTAATATTTAAATTTTACTTGTAATATTTGCTAATATTATGTTATTATATGATATAATGTGTATAATTGAAGAATAATTTAGGAGGTTTTTTATGTCTATAAAAAGTTTAGAGACATTATTTCAATTTATTGGCGGACTAGGCATGTTTCTATATGGAATGAATATTATGGCAGATGGTCTTCAAAAATCAGCAGGCAAAAAAATGAAACAACTGCTTGGCTTTTTAACAAATAACAGACTAATTGCAGTAATAGTAGGTGCTTTGGTTACAGGAATAATTCAAAGCAGTTCGGCTACTACAGTTATGGTTGTTGGTTTTGTAAATGCAGGTATAATTAACCTTACACAGGCTGTAGGAGTAATAATGGGGGCAAATATTGGAACTACTATTACAAGTTGGCTTGTTTCTATGAGTGAATGGGGAGAAATGTTAAAACCTGAATTTATTGCCCCATTATTTATTGGTATAGGTGCATTTATTATTTTATTTGCTAAAAAGGCTAGAAAAAAGGAAATTGGTGAAATTTTAGTAGGTTTTGGTATTTTATTTATTGGATTAAGTTTTATGTCTAATTCTATTAAACCATATAAGGATTCACAAATTTTTGTAGATGCATTTACTATATTAGGAAGAAATCCTTTGTTGGGAATTTTAGCCGGTGCTGTAGTAACAGGTATAATACAAAGTTCTTCTGCTTCAGTTGGAATTTTGCAAACCCTTGCAATGAATGGAATTGTAAATTGGAAATCAGCAATATTTATTACACTTGGACAAAATATCGGAACTTGTGTAACTGCTATTTTATCATGTGCAGGTGCTAATAAAACAGCTAAAAGGGCGGCGGCAATACATCTGCTTTTTAATACTATTGGTGCTGTACTTTTTGGAATACTAATGTATATTATATTTTTATTTAATAAAGAACTTGCAGCCTCTTCAATAACAAGTACCCAAATATCTATTTTCCACACTATATTCAACGTAACCAATACAATTATTTTATTTCCTTTTGCTAATCTTCTTGTTAAGGCATCAGCTTTACTTGTTAGAGGAAAAGACGAAGGTGATGAAAAAGATGAGGTTAAGGTTTTACTTAGACATTTAGATGAGAGAATTTTAGAAACACCATCATTTGCAGTAGAAAATGCAATTAAAGAAGTAGTGCACATGGGCGAAGTTGCAAAGGAAAATGTAAATTTGGCAATAAAAGCGGTGTTAACTAATAATATGGATAAAGCAATAAAAGTTATTGAAAATGAAAGTGTTATAAACAATATGGAAGCTATTATCACTGAATATTTAGTAAAAATCAGCAATCTTTCATTAACGGAAAAACAACATGAAACAATTAATCATTTATTTTATACAATAAGTGATATTGAAAGAGTTGGTGATCATTGCGAAAATATTGCTGAGTTTGCAGTATATAAAATTAATAATGATTTAAAATTTTCAGAAATAGCAATTAGTGAATTAGAGGAAATTACATCTAAAGTATATGAATCATTTTCTAATGCTATTGATGCAAGAAAATTTGAGAATGTAGAATTTATTAGAAATGTAGTTAAGCTAGAAGATATGGTTGATGAATTAGAAGAGGACTTAAGAGAAAAACACATTCAACGCTTAAGTCTAAATCAATGCGATCCTAAGTCTGGAATAGTATTTTTAGATTTAATAAGTAATTTGGAAAGAATTTCAGATCATTCCCAAAATATCGCTAATTATATTAGGGATGAGCTTGATTAACAAGTTAATAATAATTAAGAATATAAAAATATATACAATAAACCATTCTCTTTTTTATCCAAAATGATTAAATTGTATATTATCATATAATTAACAAATTCTACTTGATATTTTTACCAGAATTGGGTAAAATAGAACTGTAAATAATTTAGTAAATAGCTTGTCAAAAATAAGACAAGCTTATTATAAAAAAATTTTTTTAGGAGGATTTTATCATGGCAGTAAAAGTAGCAATTAATGGTTTTGGACGTATTGGACGTCTTGCATTCAGACAAATGTTCGGGGCAGAAGGATATGAAATCGTAGCAATCAATGATTTAACTAATCCAAAGATGTTAGCACACTTATTAAAATATGACTCAGCTCAAGGCAGATATGCTAAAGGTGATACAGTAGAAGCAAAAGAAGATTCAATCGTGGTAGATGGAAAAGAAATCAAAATCTACGCTCAAAGAGATCCTAAAGACCTTCCATGGGGAGAATTAGGAGTAGATGTAGTTTTAGAATGTACTGGATTCTTCGTAACTAAAGCTAAATCACAAGCACACATTGATGCAGGTGCTAAAAAAGTTGTTATTTCAGCTCCAGCAGGAGATGATCTTCCAACAGTTGTTTTCAGCGTAAATCATGATATATTAAAAGCAGAAGACACTATTATTTCAGCAGCTTCTTGTACAACTAACTGTTTAGCACCAATGGCAGATACATTAAACAAATTAGCAGCAGTTGAAAAAGGATTTATGACTACAATTCATGCATACACAGGAGATCAAATGACTCTTGACGGACCACATCCAAAAGGAGATTTAAGAAGAGCAAGAGCAGCAGCAGCAAACATCGTTCCTAACTCAACAGGTGCAGCTAAAGCAATCGGCTTAGTAGTTCCAGATTTAGCAGGAAAATTAGACGGAGCAGCTCAAAGAGTTCCAGTTCCAACAGGATCTTTAACTGAATTAGTAGCAGTAGTTAACGGTAAAGTTACAAAAGCAGACATTAATGCAGCTATGAAAGCAGCAGCTTCAGATTCATTTGGATATACAGAAGAAGAATTAGTTTCTTCAGATATCGTTGGAATTACTTATGGTTCATTATTTGATGCAACTCAAACAAAAGTAACAGATTTAGGAGACAAAACTTTAGTTAAAGTTGTTGCTTGGTATGATAATGAAAACTCATACACTAGCCAAATGGTTAGAACAATCAAATACTTTGCTGAATTAGCTTAATTAAAATAAATAGATCCAAGTAATGGGTCCGGTCTTGTAGGTTAGACTTATAGGGCCGGCCCCATTTTTATTTATATAGAAAGGGGCATAACCATGCTAAATAAAAAATCAGTAGATGATATTAATGTAAAAGGTCAAAGAGTATTAGTTAGATGTGACTTTAATGTTCCACTAAAAGAAGGACAAATTACCGATGAAAACCGTTTAGTAGCAGCACTTCCAACACTTAAGAAATTAATTAATGATGGCGGAAAACTTATCCTTTGCTCTCACCTTGGAAAACCAAAAGGAGAACCAAAACCAGAATTATCTCTTGCACCAGTTGCAAAAAGATTAGCTGAATTATTAGGTCAGGAAGTAAAGTTTGCTAAAGATGATAACGTTGTTGGAGATAATGCTAAAGCGGCAGTAGAAGCAATGAACGACGGTGATGTTATTTTACTTGAGAATACACGTTACAGAGCAGAAGAAACTAAGAATGTAGATGCATTTAGCGAAGATTTGGCTTCTTTAGCTGATGTATTTGTAAATGATGCATTTGGAACAGCTCACAGAGCACATTGTTCTAATGTTGGTGTTACTAAATATGTTAAAACAGCAGTAGTTGGATACTTAATGCAAAAAGAAATTGATTTCTTAGGTAATGCAGTTAACAATCCAGAAAGACCATTTGTAGCTATACTTGGCGGTTCAAAGGTTTCAAGTAAAATTTCTGTAATCAATAACCTTCTTGATAAAGTTGATACATTAATTATTGGCGGAGGTATGGCTTATACTTTCATGAAAGCTAACGGAGAAGAAGTTGGTATTTCAATGGTAGAAGCAGATTATCTTGATTATGCAAAAGATATGATGGTTAAAGCAAAAGAAAAGAATGTTAAATTTTTAATTCCAATTGATTCAGTAGTTGCAAAAGAATTTTCAAATGATGCAGAATTTAAAACAGTTAACGAAGGTGAAATGGAAGAAGGATGGATGGGTCTTGATATTGGACCAAAATCACAAGCTCTTTATGCTGACGCTGTTAAAGATGCTAAAACAGTTGTTTGGAACGGACCTATGGGTGTATTTGAAATGTCAAATTATGCAGCAGGAACAGTTGCAGTTGCTAAAGCTTTAGCTGAAATTAGTGCTACTACAATTATTGGTGGTGGAGATTCAGCAGCAGCAGTTAACATTTTAGGATTTGGCGATAAGATGACTCATATTTCAACTGGCGGCGGTGCATCTTTAGAATTCTTAGAAGGAAAAGAACTTCCAGGTGTTGCAGCAGCTAACGATAAATAATTAAGTGAAAGAGGTTTAATATGCGTAAAATTATAGTAGCAGGAAATTGGAAGATGAACAAGACTCCAAAAGAAACTCTTGCATTAATAGAAGAATTAAAACCATTAGTAGTTTCTGATGATGTAGAAGTTGTATTTTGTACACCTTTTGTATCTTTAACAACTGCAATTGAAGCTGCGAAAGGCACAAACATTGGAATTGGTGCTCAAAACATGTATTTTGAAGAAAATGGTGCATTTACAGGAGAAGTTTCTCCAAAGATGCTTACTGAAATCGGAGTAAAATACGTAGTTTTAGGACATTCTGAAAGAAGACAATACTTTGGAGAAACTGATGAAACAGTTAATAAAAAAGTATTAAAAGCACTAGAACATGGTTTAGTTCCAATTGTTTGCTGTGGTGAATCATTAACACAAAGAGAACAGGGAATTACAATAGACCTTGTTCGCCAGCAGATAAAAATAGCATTTTTAAACGTATCAAAAGAAGATGCTAAAAAATCAGTTATTGCTTACGAACCAATCTGGGCTATAGGAACTGGTAAGGTTGCAACAACACAACAAGCTCAGGAAGTATGTGCTGCAATTCGTCAGGTGATTAAAGAAATCTATGACGTAGAAGTTTCAGATGCAATCCGTATACAATACGGCGGAAGTGTTACTGCTGACAGTGCAAAAGAATTGTTTGAACAAGCAGATATTGACGGCGGATTAGTTGGCGGTGCAAGCTTAAAAGCAGATTTTGGTAAAATTGTTAATTACAAATAATATAAATGTACTTATTAACATACTTTAGGTGAGGTGAGAAACCTCATCTAAAGTTTTATATATTTAATTTAAAAGGAGTAAATTCAATGAGTAAAAAACCTACAGTTTTAATGATATTAGATGGTTATGGACTAAATGAAAAATCAGAAGGTAATGCAATTGCTAATGCAAAAACTCCTGTTATTGATAAATTAATGGCAGAATGTCCATTTGTTGAAGGAAATGCAAGTGGTATGGCTGTTGGACTTCCTGAAGGTCAAATGGGACATTCAGAAGTAGGACATATTAATATGGGTGCAGGAAGAATTGTATACCAAGAGCTTACAAGAATTACAAAAGAAATAAATGATGGAGATTTTTTTAAGAACGAAGTACTATTATCTGCAATTGAAAACTGTAAGAATAATAACTCAGATCTTCATCTGTATGGCTTAGTTTCAGATGGAGGAGTTCATAGCCACAACACACATTTATATGCTATCTTAGAACTTGCTAAGCAGCAAGGATTTAATAATGTGTATGTACATGCATTTTTAGATGGAAGAGATACAGCTCCAACATCTGGTAAAGGTTTTGTTGAGGATTTAGTTAAAAAGATGGACGAAATTGGAGTAGGTAAAGTAGCTACCGTAATGGGTCGTTACTATGCAATGGATAGAGATAACAGATGGGACAGAGTTGAAAAGGCATATTTAGCACTTACAAAAGGTGAGGGAGAAACAGCAGATTGTCCTGTATGTGCAATTCAAAATTCATACGAATCTGGTAATAATGATGAGTTTGTTCTACCAACTATTATTTTAAATAATGGAAAACCAACTGCAATAATTAAAGAAAAAGATTCAGTTATATTCTTTAACTTTAGGCCAGACCGTGCAAGAGAAATAACAAGAGCTTTTTGTGATGAAGAATTTAATGGATTTAAAAGAACATTTATAAAACTTACTTATGTATGTTTCTCTGAATATGATTTAACAATTCCTAATAAGACAGTTGCATTTAATAAAATTTCAATAAATGATACATTTGGAGAATTTCTTTCGGCAAACAATAAAACTCAATTAAGACTTGCTGAAACTGAAAAATATGCTCATGTTACTTTCTTTTTCAATGCAGGAGTTGAAGTTCCAAACAAAGGTGAAGAAAGAATATTAGTTAATTCTCCTAAGGTTGCTACTTACGATTTACAGCCTGAAATGAGTGCTTTAAAAGTAGCTGAAAATCTTGTTGAAGCTATTAAATCAGAAAAGTATGACGTTATTGTTGTAAACTTTGCTAATCCGGATATGGTTGGTCATACTGGAATGGAAAATGCAGCAATAAAAGCAATTGAAACGGTTGATAATTGTGTAGGAATGGCAGTAGAAGCATTAAAATCTGTAGATGGACAGATGTTTATTTGTGCAGATCATGGCAATGCAGAACAATTAGTTGACTATGTAACGGGTGAAAGCTTTACAGCACATACAATAAATCCTGTGCCATTTATTTTAGTTAATTATGATGAAGCTTTTGGTTTAAGAGAAGGTGGATGTCTTGCAGATATTGCACCAACATTAATTGAAATGATGGGTATGACTAAGCCTGAAGCTATGACTGGGAAATCATTATTACTTAAAAAATAAATAATTTTATTGTAATAGTTTGAAAGATATGATAGAATAGTGAAAGCTAAGTTAAGATTATAGGAGGTGTATGAATTGGTAGTACTTAGAATAATTGCAACAATTATATTTGTTATTGCTTGTATAGCATTAACTATTTTGGTATTATTACAAGAAGGTAAATCAGCAGGTTTATCTGGAACAATCAATGGTATGGCAGACACTTATTGGGGTAAGAATAAAGGGCGTTCTATGGAAGGTGCTCTTGTAAAAGCTACAAAAATCTTAGGTTTCGTGTTTGTTGTTGGAGCATTAGTACTTAATTTAAATTGGTAATAATTTAAGAGTGCCTTATGGGCACTCTTTTTAATCCTTATAAAAAGTAAAACCCTAAAAAGAAGTATACTAATTTATAATTTTTGTGCTATACTATTTATATTATGAATAATTTTTAGATAGGAGTTTGATCTTTATGGATAGAGAAAGTATGGGACAAAAAAAGAAAATAGTTTATGATGTAATATATAGTAATGAATATGAGCCTTTAAAGTTTAAAGAATTATCAATGTTATTGAGGGTTCCAAAAGAAGAAAAAGATGATCTGCGAATTGTATTGGAAGAACTTATATTAGAAGGAAAAATAGTTTTAAAACCAAATGGCAGATATGTAAAAGCAGATGGCAATATAGTAGTTGGAGTTTTTGAAGGAACACAAAGAGGTTTTGGATTTGTGACTGTTGAAGGTTTGGAAGAAGATATATTCATATCTGAAAGTGATGTTAAGGGTGCAATGCATAAAGACATAGTTCAGGTTAGAATCAGCACAAAGCAAACCGGCAAAAGAAAAGAAGGAGAAATAATTCAAGTTCTTGAAAGATCAACTACTCAGGTTGTAGGAACCTATGAAAAGAGTAAAAATTTTGGTTTTGTTATATGTGATAATCAAAAGTTTGGAAAAGATATATTTATACCAAAAGGAGTGGATAAGGGCGCAGTTACAGGTCATAAGGTAGTTGTAAAAATTACTGATTTTGGTTCAAAAGATAAGAAGCCAGAGGGTAAAATTGTAGAAATAATAGGTCATATAAATGATCCGGGGACTGATATTATGTCCATAATAAAAGCATTTAATTTGCCTGTAGAATTTCCAAAACCTGTGCTAAGACAATTAGATAATATCCCTGATACTGTTGACGGTAAAGATTTTTCTGGAAGGCTTGATCTTAGACATTTGCAAACAGTTACAATTGATGGTGAAGATGCAAAAGATTTAGATGATGCAATAACCATTTCAAAAGAAGGAGATATTTATAAATTAGGTGTTCATATAGCCGATGTAACAAATTATGTAACGGAAGACTCCCCACTTGATGAAGAAGCATTAAAAAGAGGTACCAGTGTTTACTTAGTAGATAGGGTTATTCCTATGTTGCCTCATAAATTATCTAATGGAATATGTTCTTTAAATGCAGGTGAAGACAGACTTTCTTTAAGCTGTATAATGGATATAGACAAAAAAGGAGTTGTAGTGGGTCATAAATTAGCCGAAACAATAATAAACGTTGACCGAAGAATGACCTACACAAGTGTTAAAAAGATTTTAGAAGATCATGATGAAGAAGAATGCAAAGAATATAAAGAATTTGCTCCAATGTTTGAATTAATGCTTGAGTTGGCAACAATATTAAAAGAAAAAAGAAAACAGCGTGGTGCTATAGATTTTGATTTTCCAGAAAGCAAAATAATTCTTGACAAAAAGGGTCATCCAATAGAAATAAAACCATATGAAAGAAATAAGGCAACAAAGATTATAGAAGATTTTATGCTAATTGCCAATGAAACCGTTGCCGAAGATATGTTTTGGCAGGAACTGCCTTTTGTATATAGAACCCATGATACCCCAGATCCTGAAAAAATAGAAAAACTTTCAATGTTCATTAATAATTTCGGATACACAATGAGAACAGGAAATGACGATATACACCCTAAAGAATTACAAAAGCTTTTATTTAAAATTGAGGATACTCCTGAAGAAGCACTTATAAGCAGATTAACACTTAGATCTATGAAACAGGCAAGATACAAACACATTTGTGAAGGTCACTTTGGACTTTCAACCAAATATTATTGCCATTTTACTTCACCAATAAGACGTTATCCGGATTTACAAATCCATAGAATAATTAAGGAAAACCTAAGAGGCGGATTAAATGAAAAAAGAGTTAAACACTATGAAAAAGTAGTTCCTGATGTTTCACTTAAGTCTAGTACCACTGAAAGAAGGGCTGAGGAATCAGAGAGAGAAGTGGTAAAACTTAAAAAGGTTGAATTTATGGAAGATTACATTGGGAAAGTATTTGAAGGTGTAATATCTTCTGTAACTAATTGGGGTATGTATGTGGAGCTTCCAAATACTGTAGAAGGAATGATACATGTTACCAGCTTAAAAGATGATTATTATTTCTTTGACGAAGAACATTACATGTTAGTTGGTGAACACACTCATAAACAATATAAGTTAGGTGAAAAAATTAAGATTGTAGTTATAAAAACTGATAAGATTACAAGAACAATAGATTTTGAATTGGCAGAAGAAGAAACTGAGGATTAACAAATTTTTTAAAGGGGATGAAAAAGTTGTCTAAAGATAGTGTTAAAATGGTTGCAAATAACAAAAAAGCAAGATTTGATTATTTTATAGAAGATACATTTGAAGTTGGAATTGTATTACATGGTACGGAAGTTAAATCACTTAGAATGGGAAAATGTAGCGTAAAAGAATCTTTTATAAGAGCTGACAAAGGTGAACTATTCATTTATAATATGCACATAAGTCCATATGAAAAAGGAAATATATTTAATAAAGATCCACTTAGAACCAGAAAATTACTTCTTCACAAATATGAGATAAACAAAATATTGGGTCAAGTCGCTCAAAAAGGTTTTACCATAGTTCCTTTAAATGTATATTTTAGAGGAAGCCTTTGCAAGATGGAGATAGGATTAGCAAGAGGTAAGAAATTATATGATAAAAGGCAGGATATTGCTAAAAAAGATCAAAAACGAGAAGCAGAAAAAGAATTTAAAGTAAAAAATCTTATGTAATAAAGATTCATTCTGTAACTATGCTTATATTTGCATTTACAGAATGAACTCAAAAAGGAGGATATGTAATGAAAATTAATCCTGTAAAAGGAACCAATGATTTTCTGCCTGAAGAAATGGAACTAAGGGATAATATGCAGGACAGAATTCTTAAAGTATATAGAAGTAATGGTTTTGAAAGAGTTTCAACACCGATTATTGAATCACTTGAAAACCTTAATAAAAGTGATGGGGGAGAAAATTTAAATCTTATTTTCAACGTATTAAAAAGAGGAGATAAATTTAAGAGGGCAGTTGAAAATATAAAAAATTTAATTGAAAATGAAGGAACGGCTAACGAACTTTCAGACATTGGCTTAAGATACGATCTTACATTACCATTAAGCAGATATTTTGTAAATAATAGAAATAACCTTAAGCCGCCATATAAGTTTATTCAAATTGATCGTGTTTATAGAGCTGAAAAGCCTCAAAGAGGAAGAAACAGAGAATTTATGCAATGCGACATAGATATGATAGGCATTGATTCCCCTAATGCAGAAATTGAATTAATACTTACAACAGGAAAAGCTTTGGAATCAGTAGGAATAACCGATTATTGTATTAGAATAAATGACAGAAGAATTCTTAGAGGATTTCTGATTTCAATAGGATTTAATGAGGACATGCTTGATGGTGTTTGTATAACAATTGACAAGGCTGATAAGGTTAGCACTAATGATATGTGTTTTGAACTTCTTGAAAAAGGATGCAGTGAAAAAGCAGTTGAATTATTAAAAGAAGTGATTAATACACAAAATCCAAGTCTTAAACAAATAACTGAAAATATTGATAATGAAGAATATACTAAAAATTTGGAATATATCATTGACTCCATAGATGCTATATCAAATGGAGCTGTAAAAGTAGTATTTGACTGGAAACTGGTAAGAGGACAGGGATATTATACAGGAATAGTATTTGAGATTGAAAGCAGTGAATTTGGTGGAACTATAGGCGGTGGAGGAAGATACGACAATATGATTGGAAAATTTGCAAATGAAAATTTATCCGCTGTAGGATTTTCCATAGGATTTGAACGTATATACACAATACTAAAAGAAAAAGGATATAGATTTGAGGATTCACAGAAGAAAGCTGTTGTAATATATGAAAAAAATTCCTTTACAAAAGCCTATAAAGAAGCTGAAAAATTAAGATTAGAATATCAAGTTAAGATGTGTGAAAAACCTAAAAAATTAGGAAATTTATTAAACGCATTTGAATCAACTGGATATAAAGGATTTGTATTAGTTGACAATAATAATGAACCACAGTTCAAAGAATTTAAAAACTAGAATCTTATAGGTATTTAGTGAGCTCATGATATCCGAGGCACACCTAATTTTATAAATCCTCATATACTTAACACATGTTATTTGCACCATAAATGAGTTTGCCGTTAGTCAGAGAGGATACCACTCCAATCTTTCTATCGCCTTACCCAGGTATATAACTGATGTCAAGTATATAAGGATTTACTGGGTGTATTAGTATCTAAAAAGGGTCTTTATGTTACCGGAAGCAGTTTGAGCAAGTAATTTATATTCAGGGTTTATTCCTACTGTAGCATTAGCATGATTTCCTTTTTTATTATAAAAACATTCAAATTCAGACTTAATAGAACCAGAATGGCATCTACACTCAAAATTAAAACTAATATTTTTAGATACATAAATAACAACATTACCAGATGTAGCCGAAAACTCACAATCCCCTGAAAGGGTGCAAAGTTCAATTTTATTATTTCCCGAAAAGGTCTCAATAAACCCTGAACCATTAAAACTTGATATATTAGTGTTACCAGAGGTTACTTTTGCATTAATTTTCCCAGTCATATCTCGAATCTTTAGATTACCGGATGTAAGCTTAAAATTATGTAAAGTACCAAAAATTTTGTCAATAGTAATATTTCCAGAGGTACACTTCATAGAGCCATCGCCTATTAATACATCAATATTAATATTCCCAGAAACACTATTTAGTGCATAACTATTACATTTAATATTTGTCATTTCAATATTCCCAGAGATAGCCTTAAAACCAAGATAATTAAAAGTAGCTTCATGTGATATATTAATTTTACCTGAAAAACTGTTAACATCAAGGTTTCCATTATAATTTACCGGAAGATAAACCTCAAGTCTCTCAAAAAGAGTTAAAAATGGAATAAACCAATTAGGTCTTTCCTGTTTGATAATTAATTCATCTCCAACTCTTTCAGTAGTTATAGTGCTTCTAATTTGTTTTTTATATCTGGTTGTTACAACCTTTGCTTCGATAGTATTATTAGATGGAAAAAATACAACATCAAGACTAAATACATTAATCTTAATAGTATTAACTAATTGCACAGATTGTTCTTCATTATTTTCAATATTTATTTTTTCAGTAGCCTCATTAATTTGAGCATTAATATATTTAATCAATTCTTCAGGATCACCAATACCATCAATAACCATTTCATATGCAGTACCTTCATCTTTTCCAATATCTATTAAATCATTAAACTTTTCAACAAGGTTAACAATAATTTCTTCTTTTAAATCAATAGTAAATTCGCTTTCAGGAATCGATTTAAAAATATCATTTATATATTCGGTTATTTTTCCAGTCATAATTATTAATTCCTTTCTAAATTTATTCTTCAATCAACAAATCGATCATATTTTTAGTTTCCTGCCATTCTTCCACATTTTTAAAAAATGAATTTTTTCCTAACTCAGTTATTCTATAATACTTTCTTCTTGCCCCTCTATCTTCATCTCCCCAATAAGACTCTATAAATTGAGCAGTTTCAAGTCTTCTAAAAGCAGTATACAAAGTTGCCTCTTTAATCTCATAGCCACCATTAGTTTTTTTAATAACAGACTTATTAATTTGGTAACCATAGCTATCTTTTTTCAAAAGCTGAGCTAAAATTATAGTTTCAGTATGACCACGTATCAAATCTGATGTAATTGACATCTTATCACCTCACTTGCATATTAAATATATTATAATTAAACATACATCGCCTGTCAAGGTATATTTAATTGTAATGTATATTAAATTGTAAAAAAGCTCATTTTAGTCTTTCTAACAAAGTAAAACAAGGCATTTACACTTCCAAAAGAATATCGAGTCATAATATCAAAACTTCCTCATATATGTAACCAAATTGTCTAATATGTATACAATAAATTAAAGCAAGTATTTATCTTATTGGTAAAAAATTACAACTACTTTTGTACTACTTGCTTTTATATGTAAGATGGAAAGGAAATGTCTCGAGTGAGGAGAAATTATATGAATTCACAAGAAATATGTGACAGTAATAGCTACAATTCTCAAGAATGCAATAGATGTTGCTATAGAGGACCTAAGGGAGACAAAGGCGAAAAAGGAGATCAAGGTCTACAAGGCTGTCCAGGTTCCCAAGGTTTACCCGGTCCAAAAGGAGATAAAGGAGATCCCGGAGAACGAGGTTATCAAGGAATTCCCGGTCCACAGGGTTCAAAGGGAGATTCTGGATGCAGAGGCCCCCAAGGTGAACGTGGCCCAAGAGGTCCACAAGGCTTTCAAGGCCCAGAAGGTCCAAGAGGATGCAAAGGTGAAATGGGTCCCCAAGGTTGCCAAGGTGCAAGAGGTCCAAAGGGTGAACAAGGACCGCCAGGCCCAAAAGGAGAACCAGGAGTGCAGGGAATCCCCGGAAAAGCAGGTTGCCCTGGACCCCAAGGTCCTCAAGGATGTCATGGTACTCAAGGTCCAAAAGGAGAACAAGGACCCCCAGGTCCAAAAGGAGAAACAGGAGATTGTGGTCCATCAGGTCCTCAGGGAATACAAGGACCTCAAGGTATAAAAGGAGAAAAAGGTTGCCCAGGTCCAAAAGGAGAACCGGGAGATATGGGAGAACAAGGCCCAAAAGGAAATCAAGGACCTCCAGGTCCAAAAGGAGATCCAGGTTTAAGAGGTCCAAAAGGAGATAAAGGAGAATGTGGACAGCCAGGTCCAAGGGGATGTAAAGGTCCAAGAGGTCCAAAAGGTCCACAGGGAGAAAAGGGTGAAAGAGGAGAAGCAAAAATTATGGCTTTTGGCTCTCTTTATCAGCCTTGTATGTGCGAAGAAAGATACAAAAATATCGAATTTATGGAAACTGGGCCTTGCTATGGAGTGAGAGTGGATACGCAAGATAGTAGTTTTACAATATGCGAAGAAGGGACATATAGTATTAACTTTTCTTTAACTCTCATTCTTGAAAGGTGTAAAGCAGTAAATAAAGCCTTTGGTTTATTTATTAATGAAAATTTAATTGAAAATTCCATTATAGAACAGATGTTAGTGCCTATTCAAAGTTGTAAATGTAGATATTATGCAATTGCAACTACAGGAAAATCAATACAAATGTTTTTGTATCATGGTGACACTTTAACATTAAGATTTTTAGATGAAAGAGAAGAAGATGGAATTATGTATAGTCATGCAGCATTTAATATTTTGCAGCTGATGTAACTAAGCAGAAAAGGCTGTTGTAAACAGTTAATTTATTGAAAGGGTTGAAAGTTATGGCAAGAAATGATCAAAATGAACATCTTGATTACAGAAATAACGATAAAAAATGTTATTGTAATGACTTTATAGATGAAATTTATAAAAAGGAATGCTGGGAAGAGGAGGATGAACAACATAAATGTAAGGACTGTAATATTGATGAATGTATAGGGCCAGTAGGACCAAAAGGAGATACTGGAGCAAAAGGTAAACAAGGTCCTACTGGAAAAAAAGGTCCAAGAGGTTTAAAGGGAGAAACAGGAGATAGGGGAGAACCAGGTTGCCCTGGACCACAAGGACCACAAGGACCAAAGGGTGCTACCGGATTAAAAGGGCCAAAAGGTGATGTAGGGGTAGCGGGTCCAAGAGGAATAAGAGGAATATTAGGAGCACAAGGACCAAAAGGAACTCCAGGTTTAGAAGGTCCAAGGGGCCCAATGGGAATTGCAGGACCAAAAGGTCCAAAGGGAGATATAGGATCACAAGGCCCTCAAGGAGAAACAGGTCCACAAGGTGATAAAGGTGATATAGGAATAAGAGGTCAAAAAGGTGAAATGGGATGTATAGGAGAAACTGGAGATAAAGGAGAAAGAGGATTAAGAGGTCCGACAGGAGAAAGAGGTTGTTTAGGTCCAAAAGGTTCAGAGGGAATGAAAGGCCCTACAGGTGATAAAGGTCCAAAAGGCCCAAAGGGTGATAAAGGTGAAGTAGGACCAGACGGTCCAAAAGGTCCAAAAGGAGATACAGGATCTCAAGGCCCAAAAGGTGATAAAGGAGATATAGGTCCTCAAGGAGAACAAGGTGATAGAGGAGACAGAGGAATACAAGGTGACCAAGGTGATAGAGGAGTAGAAGGCATTCAAGGAGAAAAGGGAGATATAGGACCTCAAGGTGAACAAGGAGATGTAGGACCAAGAGGTAATACAGGACCAAAAGGAGATATGGGAGCACAAGGCTATCAAGGAGAAGCAGGAGATATTGGTTTAGATGGAGAAAGAGGAGAACCGGGAGAAGATGGTATTATGGGTCCACAAGGTCAAAAAGGGGATACAGGACCAGAAGGACCGGCAGGAGATAGGGGACTGGATGGAATTGATGGAGTAGATGGAGAAACGGGAGAAATAGGTGAAAAAGGAGACAAAGGTCTTAAAGGAAGAGATGGAGTAGTAATTCCTGTATCAATTTATAATGGAAAATTAGATGCACCTATTTCACCACCATATGATACATTAACTAAATTAAGCATACATGAAACTTTGGCTGGTGAGTTTACAATAATTGATGAGAATACAATAAGTGTAATAAAGGCGGGAGTATATTATTTTGAAACATCTGCAACTACAACATTTGTTACAGAGGGAAGTAATTATAATATCTGTACATTTACCATGAAACTTAACAATAATCTTGTTCAAGAAAGTATAATTAAATCTGTATTTAGATTGGCTGAAGTTACAGATGATTTGGAATTAAGTTATAATTATACAAAGATGTATCAAGTAAGTCTTTCAGAGGGTGATACAATCTATTTTGATTATATTTTAAATACAGGAAACCAACGTGACATTTTGGATTTTAATGTGAGTATTTATAAAATTTCCATGTAAATACACGATGAAAGGATGATCTTGAATGAAAAGAAATAGAAATGAAAATGAACACGATTATGATGATTATTGTTTGGAAGATTTGGAATGTGAACAAAAAATATGTAGGGATAAGGATATTGAAATTGGAGAAAGAGGACCAAAAGGACCAAAAGGTTATAAGGGCCCACGTGGAGATATAGGGTGTGTAGGTTTACAAGGAGAAGTTGGCTTTAAAGGTGAATGGGGATTACAAGGTGAGAAGGGACCACAAGGTCCAAGAGGTTTTGAAGGTGTTGAAGGAGATCAAGGTCAGCAAGGTGACAGGGGAGAAAAAGGTCCACAAGGTCCAATTGGACCAATGGGATATCAAGGCCCAAAAGGTGAAAAAGGAGATCAAGGTCCGGAAGGAGCACAAGGCCCACAAGGTTTGCAAGGCCCACAAGGCTCAAAAGGAGACAGAGGCCCACAGGGAATTATAGGTTGCACTGGACCAAAGGGGCTTAGAGGAGATGATGGCCCAAAAGGACCAAAAGGAGATCCAGGTCTGCAAGGATGTAAAGGACCAAAAGGAGATCCAGGACCACAAGGTTTACAAGGTCCAACAGGTTATGCAGGCCCACAGGGATTAGAAGGTCCAAGAGGAGCACAAGGACCTAAGGGCGATCCGGGCGATCCGGGTGAACGTGGAGAACAAGGTGTAATGGGTTCTCAAGGAGATAAAGGTAACACAGGGCCACAAGGTCCAGATGGTATAACCGGAGAAATGGGACCACAAGGTGAGCAAGGTGAAAAAGGTCCAAAAGGGCTTGAAGGGTTAGCAGGAGAAATGGGACCACAAGGCATTCAAGGGCCAAAAGGAGACATAGGTCCGGATGGAGTAGAAGGAGACCCGGGTCCTCAGGGATATCAGGGAATAAAAGGAGATATAGGACCGGATGGTTTACAAGGACTTCAAGGAATGCAAGGGAGAAAAGGAGATAGAGGTTCAGATGGTGCAAATGGCCCTCAAGGTCCAAAGGGCGATGAAGGAGATCAAGGCCCAAAAGGACCAAACGGGTTAGCTGGTTTAGATGGCAAAGATGGAGCAAAAGGTGCAAAAGGATTGACAGGTGAAGATGGAGAGTCAGGAGACCGAGGAGACGATGCATTAGTAACAGGAAGTTATTTTGGAATGAAAAGTACAGTTCCTCACACCGGTGCAGTAGTTGTCGGAGCTAAACTTAATTTGGGTTCGGGTCAAATGAGTGGATTTATTCCTATGTCAACAGATGGAAATACTACAGCCATACAATGTAATGGAAGCGGGCTATTTATGGTAACAGTTTCAGCTAGTATTCAATTATTGGTTGATGGTAGTTCTGGATACTATACTTGCAATACTGAAATAGGTATTTATGTTGGAGATACGCTTGTAGATAAATTAAAATGTGGTTTGGGATTTGTTGAAACACCTGATAGAAGAATCATAGGACATTATGCAAATCAAAAAACTCTTATTCTTTCTATTGCCCCTAATAATGAATTAAATTTAAGATTTGTATCAGCTGATAAAGGTACTGCTTGCGGTAATTTGGTATTTTCTGCTATACAATTGATATGATACGAGGTGAACAAGTATGAAACATGAATATGAATATTGTAAAAAAGATAATTTTAAGTGTGGAATCTGTCCAGGTCCAACAGGACCCAAGGGTGATGTAGGGGATATGGGAGATATGGGGCCTGAGGGTCCACAAGGTCCACAAGGTCCAAAGGGTCCAAGTGGAGAAAAAGGTGCTAGAGGAGAAGATGGTATAGTTGGACCAAGAGGGAAAAAAGGAAATACAGGTTTGCAAGGACCAAAGGGAGAAACAGGTGAGGTTGGTCCACAAGGTCCACAAGGTCCCGAAGGCCCACAAGGTGTTACAGGAGATAAAGGAGATCAAGGCGTTAGAGGGCCACAAGGAGCACAAGGAGCACAAGGAGCAAAAGGAATAGTTGGAGATATAGGTTCAAAAGGTTACATGGGTCCAAAAGGACCAAAAGGAGAAAAGGGTGGACCAGGAATTCAAGGAGATAAGGGTGCTACAGGACCAAAAGGAGAAAAGGGAGATCAGGGTTGTATTGGAATAAAAGGTGAAATTGGATGTCAAGGTCCAATTGGAATAAAAGGTCCAGCTGGTCCAAAAGGTCCGACAGGAGATGAGGGAGATAAGGGACCAAAAGGAGAAGCAGGACCGGCCGGAGTGCAAGGACCAAAAGGAGAAACCGGAGAAATGGGTCCAAAGGGAGAAAAAGGAACTACTGGTGCCCCAGGACTAAAAGGATTAAAAGGAGAAACAGGAGATAAAGGAGACAAAGGAAGAACAGGAGAAATGGGACCACAAGGCTTAAGAGGAGAAACAGGAGATCAAGGAGTGAAGGGACCAGCCGGCCCAAGCGGTCATGAAGGTTCAAAGGGAGAAAGAGGTGACCGTGGAGCAGATGGTCCTAAGGGCATACAAGGTCTTCAAGGAGAAAAGGGAGAGCAAGGAGCAGCAGGACTTTCAGGGCCACAAGGTCCAAATGGAGAACCAGGCTCTATAGGACAAAAAGGAGAAAATGGAGAACCAGGTAAAAACGGAAATCCTGGCCCGACAGGTGACCAAGGAGATAAAGGTGCACAAGGGATAATCGGAGATTCGGGAGACGATGCATATATGATAAATTCATATGGTTCAATGTATGGTGAAAATGAATCAAGAATGTCATACGCATCAATTGTTCTTTACGATAAGGAATCTGTTCCTGCATCAAATGTAAATTGTCAGCCATTAATTGGAAAGATAACAATTAATAAAGCTGGAGTATATGCAGTTAGTTTTTCTACAACACTTAAGTTAACCAATCTTCCTGGTGCAATTGCGGCATATGTAAGATTAGAATTATATCTTAACGGAGTAACCACAGGTGATATCTTTGTGGATCACGGGCACGACAATGTTCAGCCGGATACTGATTTTATAACTGAATTTACTACTGGTAAATCTGTTATAAGAAACCTTAAGGAAGGTGATGTACTTGAAATTGCTTGTGTATCTTTAGCAGGTGAAGCTTTTTATAGTAATTCAAGTTTTAATATTGTTGGTGTTAATATTTAATATTATTAAATTAAGTCATTTATTAAGGGGGAATATACTGGATGTATATTCCCTTATCATTTCATTTTGATTAAAAAGCAGAAATATAAATGTTAAAAATTTACATTGACATTATTCTTAATACAATATATAATAACTGATATGTCTGTTAACCAATCAATTCATAATCTAATTAGGGGTTGTACTGGTTTCGACGGGGGTATTGAAATTATGGAAGCCATTCGTGGTCTGGGTCCACGTAAAAACCTGGAATTAAATATAAACGCAGACGAAAATTTAGCGTACGCTGCCTAGTGGCAGCTGTCGACTCTAAGCAACTTGCGGCTTAGATGTTCGGCATCAACTTAGCAAGGCACTTTGTTTTCAAAGCTTTGAGGAAATAAAAGAATTTATGAAGCTACTAAAGTCTTAAGCCTGTCATTGGGCGTAAGATAGAGGGAATGTTAAATTAATGACTGTAATGGGAGATGCTACAATGGATAGACTTTCGGACAGGGGTTCGATTCCCCTCAGCTCCACTAAAAAGGTAGAAATAAAAGTCTAAGATATAGGGTGTTTACACCTATAATCTTAGACTTTTTCTTTTCTTTTTTTATTTTTGGGTACTATTTGGGTACTGATATTAATTTTTATTATTTATCCTCATTATTAGAACTAAATTTCGGATAAAATTTATCCATTTTATTAGCAGCTTGTTTTTCTTTACTCTTTATTAAGTGAGAATAAACATTAAGAGTGACATTCCTATCACTGTGACCTAATCTGCTGCTTAAAGTTACAATATCTGTTTTTTCTGAAATAAGTAGACTAGCATTTGTATGACGCAGATAATGTGATGAAATTCGACAAAATAACAACATAAACGATAAGGAACGCTGTCGAAGAACGGAAAGTAATAAGAATCAGTAATAGAAAGGCTACGATAAAAGTATTTTTGTGGTCTTTTTATTCTTAAAAAGCAAGTTAGAGTTGCATCTGAAAATCTATTATAGATTCTATAATCCTTTGTAAATAGATAAATTTTGGGTTAGTAATGTACGTTTGAAAAGCCAAGAAAGAGATTTACTTTTGATTGCAAATGAGCGATAATAAAAGCAAAGTAAATTAAGATATTCTAACAAAAAAATGCAATATTTGATTGCTTTGAAAGAATATCTCGGAGGTGATAATTATGTTTGATGTCAAATGGGACACATTTAGTATAAAAAACAAAAATAAAGAAGATGCTTTTGAAACAATGTGTAGGCATCTGTTTTTTAGAAAGTTTAGTATTGATGGATACGGGTTTCAATCGAACTATAATCAAACAGGATTAGAAACACAGCCAATTAAATTCAATAATGAATGGTATGGGTTTCAATGTAAGTTTTCAAGCAGTAACAACAATGATGCCTTATACAAAGAGGTTTACACATCGCTAAATAAGGCCTACAAATGTTTTCCTAATTCAATTAATCATATTTATATTTATACAAATGCAGATATTCAACCTATTTGCACTGATGACGAAATTAAAAATGCAAAAAAGATTAGCAATAGGATGAATATACAAATTGAAGCAAAAAAATATAATGTAGAACTGCATTGGATAAAAACAGAAAATTTCAACTCCATTTTGAATGAGCATTCCAATCTTGATATATATAAACTATATTTTTCTTCGCAGAATGAGTTAGCCTTTCTTGATGACTCAATTTCATTGCAGGATAGAACATTTTTAAATTCTAGTACTTTCTTGGATCTACACATAAATGGTAAAAGTTTTAATGGAACTATTGATGAAATTTTTAAAAATAAGTTGAGCCTAATAATAGGTAATGCCGGAACGGGTAAAACAGAACTTCTAAAAAAATTGTATGTTTACTCATCTGATAGGTTTTTAGATACATATAAAAATGTATCTGTTGACATAGGGGTGTTACCCATTTTTTTGAGACTGAGAGAATGTGTACATGGTGATGTTGAAGGATTACTCAAACAAAGATTAATTGATTATAAAATCAATATTATCGATTGCACGTATGAACTTATATACTTTTTTGATGGGCTTGATGAAATCTCTAATGCAGATATAGATAAAGTAATTTCATTTGTTAACTACTTATCGCAAAAAAGGAATACAAGATCTGTTCTTATATCATCTCGAAAAAGTACACCTAATCTTCAGTATTTACATACCTTGATTGAGGTGGCACACTACGAGATTGATAAATTAAATATTGATTTCATAGATTTATATTTTTCTAATCGCAACGATGGAACAAAATTGGATTTCTACCAATCAATAAAATCAGAAGTTGAATATTTATTATCTGAAATAGATGATATATTCTCGGTCAATCTACTTTGGCAGACAATAGAATCTTTAGATGCTAATACTACAAAAATTGAATTAATTCAAAACTATGTTAATAAATTAATGTATACATCACATAGTATAAAATTATTGCCATTACCAGAAATAAAGAGTGATAAAATTGAAGATATTTGTAGTGAGGTTGCTTTTTTCATGCAAGAAACGAATAGACTAAATATTGATTTAAGTGAATTACAAAATATTTCTTTCGAACTATTCAAAAAGCTTTCATACACGGATATAGATAAAGTTATATTGTGTATTTCTGGAATGTTCTTTGATATTACTAATAAAAAAAGTCAACGTATATACTCATTTAAGCATCGAAGATATCAAGAGTATTTTCTATATAAAAAAATATCAAGCCTCTTTTTTGAAAATCCATTTATAATAAGAGAATTGGGATTGCTGCCAAACAAGGATTTTGTATTAAGAATATTCCTAAAGCAATCTTTAAAAGATGCGCTAAGTAAAGGGGAGATGATTAAAGTCCTATCGCTTAGATTTTTTGAGGCATATCTAGGCTCAGATTATTGGTATGACTACAAAGATTCATTAATTGGTGTTAGGAGTGATTATGGTGTTGGCGATGAATCTTATTTAAGTTCAAATGAAATATTAATCACACTTGCTATTAGGCCACTAGAAGAACTATGTTTGCTGCTAGAAAATGAAGCCTTTTCATTAAAGAATTTTCTTTCAGAAGACAATTATTGGAATTTTGTAAAAGAATACTACCGCTTTAATAAATGTGATGTTAGACAAACCTTGTTGAAGTATTACAAATTAGATAGTGATGTCATAAAAAAATCCATAAATAAAGCACCATGTGAATATTGGTACTGTGTTTGTCAATTAGACAAATATGATCCAAAAGATATTTTAGAAGACACAATAAAAAAGCTGCAATTTGATAAATTAAATTTTGATTTTATAGCCTTTTCGAAGGAAAATTTATCAATTGCGTCAGGTTATTTCAAAATGCTTTTGGATATAAATTATAATCTGATTCCTGACATTATTGATATGATTAGTGTTGAACTTTTGGAAATCTTTAGCTTTGATATTTTACGAAATGGTAATATCCGCTATTTATTTGATGAGAGTCCATTGAATAAATCTATACATGAAAAACTCATTCTTAGGATAGATACCAACCCCGATGTTGATTACCAAGTCAATACTTTAGCCTTATATGCAATTTTATCCAAGAAAATAATAAGACAAGAACTCCTTGAGGCTAGGTTTTCAAAAGTTAATAAAAATCATCATATAACATGGGAGCAAAACATTGAATTAAACTGCCATATTGTGAATCTATTGGGAGTAGATCAAAATTTGTACTCTATTGATTGCCTTCTTGGTTGTGAGATAAGAAAAATCGTTTTGGAACTTTACCCCCAAAACAAAGATAAAGTTCTTGATTCAATTATCGACGCAGTAAAAAAATACAATTTACTATATGAAAATTGGTTTTTGGTAGACAATTCAAAATTAATAGGGGCGATTGTTGCCCAACTAAGTTTTAATGACAATTTATTAAAAGAATTTGTAAGCAAACTATATAATTATCAAAGTGTTATATCGTTGACTATTGTTCTTGAATACATCTTGGTTAATAATCAAGAATTGTTTCTACTTTTAGTTAATGAGAATTTGCTAAAGAAATTAAATATAGAGGCAATAAAGCAACTCGGCTATTATGAATATAACTCAGATACTGACTTTATATTTTCTACAATGTTCTCGAAGATTAATAAAGCCGAGAGTTACAAATGTTTAATCAGAGGAATAAACAATAGTATTTATCGACCTGCGTTTAGAAAGGAAGATGTGGTCGATTCAGTTTTGCCAGAATGTTTATTACTTTCTAGTCAAAATCATTGGTACTCTGAAATAGAACTAGAATCCATGTCGTATAGAATTTATAGCTTGCTTAAGATTATGACTGAAACTACTGATAAAGGGTCATGTATGGCATATTTTAAGTATGTTTTAGAGGCTTGTTTACCCCAATCTAGTATTTTGGATGATTTGTATGATGAAGCACCTTATAATCCGCTCCCCAAAAATAATATAAAAGAAAATACCCGAAATTGCGATTTTAAACAAATAGATAAGGAAAGCATTACTGATTATTATGAATGTAAAATTTCGGAAGCGCCTTACTATAATTTAGGCTTTTGGAAAGAACTAATTAGTATAGAGAAAGCTTTCGATGATGATCTTCATTCTCTATTTTCTGTTCTTCAAGAAAACCACTACCCAGAACCATACGGCGGAAAAATAAATGAGTATTTTCCAATTATAACGGCGGCATTGCTATCTGATACTCACTTGTCTGACATAAGTACTAGATTTATTTTAAAACAAGGAGGGCGTTCAGGATTAATTAACATGATAAAAAGCTTTTCTTTAATGGGCGATTCTGAAAATGCCAGTCTTTATATAAATCAAATTTTCAAATTGACAGAAGCACTGGTATTCCAAAACGAAACAATATATAATTCTCAACAATATAAGTATTCTATATCTTCTGAAACATTGGACTTAGTATTTAACAGTAAAAAAGACGACTGGATTACACATGAATCAGAGCAGAAAAAAACTCATAAAAATAACCCTCGCGTCAAAATAATTAAAGATGATATAGGTGAACTTGAGGGGTTTCATGAAAAATGGGCAATCGAACATATAAATCCTGAGGCTTATAAAGTAAATATAGGCATTTATCATGATGACAATTTATTAATGACTTTGATACTAATATACGTTGATGGATATAGAGCATTGCTTCCGATTCCTATGAATGGAAGTAGTGTTATTCAGAGAAAAATGTATAATTTTGCGTTGTTGTTTAATGATGAAAAAACTTTAAACTCATATATTAGAGCATCTAAATTGCTAGTAGATTAAATGTTCCTTCAGATATAGAAGATTATTTAAGGGCTATCAATAAATTTTGCGGAAATAATAATCCTTTTTAGAATTATAGGTCTATCAGAAGCCAAAGGTGACTTTTGATAGACTTGTTTAATAATTAATAAAAAGTTGAATAATTTTTTAGTGTGTGCTTGACATACGGGTGTCTTAATCCATGAAAAGTTAATTTTGGTAAATTATTTTGTTTTATAAAATCAGTAAACCATTGATAGGGTCTTGATGGTGACATAGGTTCACCTGATTCATGCCTAAAAACATAAATACTTTCTATAAAAGAATCTCCTAATTTTTCTTTACATTCATCAAGATACAGTTTATATTCTTTTAAAATATTAATAACAGTTGGTGATAAGGTAATGGTTCTAAGCCCATTTTCTGTTTTAGGCTCATTAACAATAATACTACCATACTCCTTAGCAACACGCTGACGTTGTTGTGTTACTTGTAATGTCCCATTTTCTAAATTAATGTGATTGTTTTCTAGACCTGCAATTTCACTAATTCGTAGACCAGAGTCTATAGTAAGGTAAATAATTGTTTTGTATTTTTTTGGTGCAGTTTCAAGAGCTTTAAACAAATTATTTAATTGAATTTCATCATAGTACATTGGCTTTGTCTTTTTTACTTTTGGGACTCTAACACGTTCAGCAGGATTGCTTAAAATTAAATTATTTCTTTTAGCTTCTGATAGAATTGTTGAAATTATATCATGATGATGTTTAATTGTTTTGTCAGAAAGTTTTTCTTGTCTATGCTCTAAAATAAATGATTTGCTTAATGATAATTCAAAGTGCTCACATATTTTTGTAGCTGTTTTTAAATCTGTTCGTTCCCCATTTCTAATTCTTATAAATGTTTTAGATGTTATACCAATTTCAGAATTGGATTTTGATGTTTTAACACCTTTTAATAAATTAATAACAATTTCGTTTGGTTTGTAGTAATTATCTAATCTCGCTCCTTCCTCAGAAAGATAATTGTAAAAGCCCTCTAAATGATGTGGCTGAATTTGAGATAGTTTTAAATGTCCAATTTCTGGAATGATTCTTTCTTTTAATCTCACTTCATAATTGGGAAGAGTTGATTTTGCAAGTTGCTTTTTAGCATAATCATTGAACCACTTAAGAGCAAATTCTCTGAAAGTTATATTTTCACCATCTAAGTATGTGCCTTTTTGTACTTCTTCTTCAAAAATTATTTTTTGACGTTCCAATTCTTTTTGAAGCTGTTTTTGAGTCAATTTGATATCAATTTTAATTGTTTTCTTCTTATATTTTTTACGTCCTTTTTCATCATAACCACAACTTACAGTTAGACGGTAAGTATCATTACAACGTTTTTCAATACTTGCCATTATTATATGCTCCTTTCTTAAATTAAAGTATAAAGGTCAATAACCTAGCGGTAGTTTACGAGTTATGAAGTAAAAGTGCTGCAAATCCGCTTGTACAGCGGATTTGCAGCAGCTACTAAAACTACCTAACTCTTTTTTTCATACATTTTTAGCCCTAACGCATCCATCAGATTTTCGGTTTGTTCACAGGGCATAGATACGGAATATCCTTCTTTCAGCTTACGCTTCTGTTGATAATAGTGTACATATTGCTTTTTCTTTCCAAGTGTTTCAAGCATATCATTTATTCCGATCTGTATTCCTTGAGCGGCTAATTCTTTTTTCAATAGATAACATAAGCGAACTGCCATTACGCAACAGAATAGATGTACCCGAATTTTCTGATCTGTCCAACAAAAAAGTGGACGAACTGTCAGATAATCTGCATCCTTCATTTGCCGGAAGGTGTGTTCAAGCCTCCAGGCACTACGATATGCTTTGATAATCTCTTCACTTTCCCATTCCGACTGGTCTGTAAAAAGCACTGTCTTTCCCAACTCATGTTCTTTGAGCCAGTCCAATTCCTCTTTGTTGTATCTCCATTCCAGTACTGGAATACCATCTTCTCCGTCCCTTACTTCATAATGAAATAGAGTTTTTATATATTCAATAGACAAAATTTTGTCCATATTTTTCTTAATACTTTCTACGGTAGGCTTCTTTCCGCCTTTGACCTGACTACTACGGCGTTTTTCTAACCGTTCTTCTAAATCTCTGATCTTTTCTATGCACTGAGTTTCGTTTTTGACGATTCCCTGCAACTGCCCATCTAAGAGAGCAGGATTTCTTGTTGAAATAATCGTATGTTCTTTCCCATACACTTCTCCTTTGGTACGATAGTACGTCATTCCAGACAACTCTTTTGAACGAGCTTCTTGATACTGAGAGTCGGGTACTTCAAAGAGTTCTTTACACTGATTTTTCTTTAAGCCACCTACATAACAGAACGTATTTTCTGTTTCTGAAAGATTTTTTATATTGCCAATGGAATTATTTCCATGGTCAAAAACAAGGGTAACTTCTGCCTCTTCACCAAAAACCTTATAATATTTCTCTTTTAGATGTGTAATTGCATGGTCAAACTGCTTGCTATCATTTGTGTTTCCTTCATATACTTCATAAAACAGAGGCATTTCGTCTTCTCTGGAAAACATTAGTGACAATCCTACAATACGCAGATCGTTACGCTTTTCTTTGCTATGTCCACGCTTTGCAAGGGAAGCTTTTTCGTTCGAAGTGTCAATGTAAGTGAAAAAATTTGTTGCATCATAAATAAGACATTTAGGTTTTAAATTATAAAGGGTGCTTATTTTTCTTAAAAATTGAAGTTCAAAAAGATCAATTTTATCTTCTGTCCAACGTGATACATTATCCCAAAAGCGCTGACTTTTCAACATTCCATCGGTTACTGGCATCCATTCCCGAAGCATGGTGTTTTCATACCACTCTTCTAAACCTGATCTGGAAAATGGAGATACTGCCCTGTTAATGATAGCAGCAAGAAGATAATGACCAGTAGAAAGTCCCTGATTACGTTTCCCAGAAATTGCATCGATCATTTCTATAACTCCAAGCTTTTTAGAGATATGATAAAGAGCAGCAACAGCCCCAAGATCGAGATCTTTTGAATAAAGAGGAGGTTGGGCTCCTGTCACTAAAGAAAGCTTTTCCAATACATCCTCAGCAGTACCAAGATAGATCTGCTTTGAATGGACTGGCTTACCATTAATCCGCTTGCTTTCCATGAAATAGTAATAGTCTTTTCCTTTTATATTCTTTTTTGATATATAAGCCATAAATAGTTATACCTCCACCTAAAAAGAACTACTTAATACACATAATATCATACATTATTGTAAAATGCAATAGAAAAGGTTAGAGCTACATTGTTTTTGTTTAAAAACCGCATAAAACCAAGCTTTTTTGATTTTATGCGGTAATAACTCGTAAACTACCGCTAGGAATAATAGGTTTTATTGTTTGCGTAGTAAAATGTAATGAGCTGCTTCGTCTAAAATTTAGAATATGTAAAAACAGTAGTAAAATAAAATTTTATCTTAAAAAAATTGTTGAAAAAATCATTAACAAAATCTAAATATAGGAGACTACGTTATGGATGAAATAATATGTATAGCTTTGGAGCAAGTTAATGAAAAGGTAGATGATGAATTAAATAATGATTTTAATCCTGAAATATATGTAAATGAGCAGGAATTAATTGATGACTATTTTTCAGAAGAACTCTAAATGTGTTTAAACTACTACCAGTTTTATATATGGTAGTAGTTTTTTTTATTGAAAATTAGAAAGCTATAGAGTATAATCAATAGTATTAATGTGCTATTTAAAATCTTTGATATATCTATTTTATTAGAGTATAATAATAGTATAGAGATGGCAAAATAGTTATGAAAAAGAGGTGTTAATATGGATATTATAACAGTTCAAGTAGATTTTCCAAATAATATTAAAATAGCAACAGATAAAAAGAAACTACAGCACCAACTGACATAAAAAGGTATTTGGCATTGTATTTTTTAAAGATATAATTTTATCTTTTGGTAAAGTTTGCGAATAAGCAGAAATGAGAAAATTTGATTTTCTAGATTTAGCAGGAAGTAGGCAGATATCATTAAATTATGATGTGGATGACTTTGATGATGATCTGAATAATAGAAGAACAAATTAATTTAAGGAGAGATGATGATGATGAGAGTTTATTTAGACAACTGTTGCTATAACCGTCCATATGATGATCAATCCCAATTGAGAATATCATTAGAAACCCAGGCAAAATTATATATTCAAAAATTAATACGAAACAATCAGTTGGAGATGGTGTCTTCATATGTGCTTAACTACGAAAATGGGCAGAATCCGTATGAAATGAGAAAGAGTGCTATTATAGAATTTATGCAATACAGCAAAATATACATTGATACAGATAAGTCAGATATTATAAAGAAAAGGGCAGATTCCATTATTATGACTGGTATCAAGACAAAGGATGCATACCATGTTGCGTGTGCGATTGAAGCTGGTTGTGAATATTTTTTATCTACAGATGATAGGTTACTAAAATATTGCACTAATGAGATAGAACTGATGAATCCACTGGATTTTATTAAACGATTGGAGGTTGATGATGATGAGTAATAGTACGGTTGATATTATTGATAGGGGTATGAGTTATCTTATTGAGAAACTTGGGGTCATAGAGACAGAGCAATTTATTTCTGTTATCATGAGAGAAAAATTTGATTACACAAAATGGCAAAGAAAAAAATTTGACAATGTGAGTTCGGATGATTTTAATCAAGCAGCAATAGCATATGCAAAGGAACACCCATTTAATTAGTAGAATTAAAGTTTTATTTCATAAATTTATGAGTACTATTTGGGTACTAATACATTTAAAAGCTTGATAAAATACGATTAAATTACAATAAGCCATATAAACAAAAGGTTAGTAAATACAAGGGGTTTGACAACTTTAAATATATTTATAAAGTTACTTTTCAGGGGTTCGATTCCCCTCAGCTCCACTAATTGTTTTCTCAACCAATGGTTGAGAATGAAAATTTACTAGAACTATAGCAATACCAATTTGGTTCTGCATGGGATAACCCCTTTTGCAGAACTTTTTTGTAAGTATTAGAGAATTAATTAAAAGAATGTAAATGATAGCATATATGGTTTTTAAGATTCATGGTATTGCAGAACGTACTTTAGGTGAATTTGATGACTATTTAGCAAAGTATCAATAAAACTTTAGTACTAAATAATTTGACTTTGGTTGAAAAATGCTCAAAAATCTTTAATTATAAAGTTTTGAGCATTTTTGTTTTGCTATTGAATTATACTGTATAAATAGTTATAATTAAATAAATCAAAAATAAAACGGAGGTCAACATGCAGACAATACGATGGGGAATTATAGGAGCTGGCAGAATATCATCAGCATTTGCAAAAGCATTAAACCAAATAGAAAACGTAGAAATTACTGCAATAGGTTCAAAAGACTTAACCAGAGCAAAAAAATTTGCCGATAAATTTAACATAAAAAAAGCATATAAAAGTTATGAAGAATTAGTCCAAGATGAAGAAATAGATGTAGTGTACATAGGAACTCCTCATACTGAACACAAAAAAAATTCAATACTATGTCTAAACAATAAAAAGTCAGTACTATGTGAAAAACCATTCACAGTAAACGCAGATGAAACAAAAGAACTAATTGACCTAGCAAAAAGCAAAAACCTTTTTTTAATGGAAGCAATGTGGACAAAATTTTTACCAACAAACAAAAAAGTAACAGAATGGATAGAAAGCGGAATAATAGGTAAAATAACAACCATAAATGCCAGCTTTGGATTTTACAACGAAACAAATGAAGAAAACAGACTATTTAATAAAAATCTGGCAGGTGGAGCATTATTAGATGTTGGTATATATCCAGTTACATATGCTACCCAAATAATGAAACAATTACCATCCACAATCTTATCGTCATCAATCATAGGAAATACAGGAGTTGATGAACAAAACTCAATAATATTTAAGTATGACAATGATGTAATTGCTAATTTAGCATCCGCTATTAGTTCAAACTTAGGTTCAGATGCAATAATAATAGGAACAAAAGGAAAGATACAAATAAACGCTTTCTTTAGAGCTGAATCTGCAAGTTTATACATAGGAGAAGAATTAATCGAAACCTTTACATCGCCATTTGAAATAAATGGTTATGAATATGAAGCACTAGAAGTTTGCAACTGCATAAGAAGCGGATTAACTGAAAGCAAAATTAATCCTCTAAAAGACACATTAGAAATAATGACCATATTAGATACAATCAGAAAACAGTGGAACTTAAAATATCCTTGTGAAGAAAACTCTTAATTAAAAATAAAGGAGATGTCATAATGGAAAATGAAGAACTTATTATTGATGGATACAGATTTAATTCAAAAAGAGAAGCAGAAGAAGCACAAAAAGAAAAAAAGCTAGTATCCTATTTACGTTCAAAAACAGACCTGTCAAATCCAAATCATGTAATTCAAGTATACACAAAGTTAATTGAAAAAGATACATTTACCACAATAATAGGATACACATTTTTAAAAGAACTACAAAGCTATATTATCAGTAATAATGCAGCAACAGCTGAAAACATTCCAAACATTTTAATAAAAAAAAGAGAAACCATGGCAAATCAAAATTTCTCAACCAAAAATGCAAACAAAATAGAATACAAATCAAGATTTACAACATCCGTAATAGTCAACTTTTTTCTATCAATCATAATTATTGTAATGTTAATAATTGCATACAAATACAACGATTCTGATAGAATAACAAAACTTGAAAACTCCATAGTAGACAAATATGCAACCTGGTCAGATGAACTTTCAACAAAAGAAAAAGCACTAATAGAAAGGGAAGCCCAGATAATAATCCGTGAAAATAGCATAGAACAAGAAAGCAAATAGTAAATCCCTCCAACCAATACATTTGTCCAAATTCTTTCACATTTTTTTCATATATTACTGCTATAATAAAATAAATCATTTACGAAGCCAATAAACTTCATGAATATTTTCAGAATATTCTACACAGCTTAAATCCTCGTAAAAAACAAAAAAGTAGGAGGCCCTAATGGATAAAAGCAAAATACTAATAGTAGACGACGAAAGCAGAATGAGAAAACTAGTAAAAGACTTCCTAATCAAAAACAATTTTGAAGTAATAGAAGCAGAAAATGGAGAACAAGCAATAGAAATATTTTTTACCGATAAAGACATTTCATTAATAGTACTAGACGTTATGATGCCCAAAATGGACGGCTGGCAAGTATGTCGTGAATTAAGACAATATTCAAAAGTACCAATCATTATGTTAACAGCCAAAAGTGATGAAAAAGACGAATTATTAGGATTCGAGCTTGGAGTAGATGAATATATATCAAAACCATTTAGCCCAAAGATATTGGTAGCAAGAATAGAAGCAATTCTAAGAAGAACCAATGCATTTGAAGATTCGATAATGGAAGTGGGTGGAATCATACTAGACAAATCTGCCCATGAAGTAAAAATAGATGGACAAAGCATCGATTTAAGCTTTAAAGAATTTGAGCTACTAACATATTTCGTAGTAAATAAAGGAGTAGCACTATCAAGAGAAAAGATTCTTAATAATGTTTGGAACTATGATTATTTTGGTGATGCCAGAACCATAGATACCCATGTAAAAAAACTTAGGAGTAAGATGGGCGATAAAGGAGAATATATAAAAACAATATGGGGAATGGGCTATAAGTTTGAGGTAGACTAATGAAAAATTCAATTAGAATAAGAATAACATTCATGCTTACATTACTGATAATTTTTATTATTGGAACATGTTTTGCCTTAAATAGCACCTTTTTAAGTGAATACTATTTATTCAAACAAAAATCCACCCTTTCAGAATCCTTTACAGAAATTAATAATGCATATGCAAAACACGATTATTTACAGGAAGAAAATGCAGATGATATGGAGCTTGGTTTTGAAAAAATTGCTTCAAATAAAAATATGGATATTTGTATATGGGACTTAAAAGTTTTCTATGCTTTTTCAACAGTACCTGAGTACAAATTAATGAGAATGTTAGAAGTACTGCAAAATTATATGTTTCCTCCAGAAGGGGAAGTAAAAAGCGAAGTACTTAAAACCACCAATGATTACGTATTAATTAAATCATTTGATTCAAGAATGAATTCATACTACATTGATTTATATGGTACATTAAGTAATGGATATAAAATATTACTAAGGCTTGATTTTGCAAGTATGCAGGATAATGTGGTTATTTCAAATGAGTTTCTTTTATACGTAGGTTTGGCGGCAATAATAATTGGTACAATAGCAATGTTTTTTATTAGTGCGAATATAACAAAACCTATACTTGAACTTTCAAATATTGCTGAAAAAATATCAAAGCTTGATTTCGATGCAAAATATGAAGTCAAGACTCAGGATGAAATAGGAAAATTAGGGAATAGCATTAATTTTTTATCAGCGGAATTAAAGGCTACCATATCAGAACTAAAAAATGCTAACAACGAATTGCTTAAAGATATAGAACATAAAACACAAATAGATGAAATGAGAAAGGATTTTTTATCAAATGTTTCCCATGAATTAAAAACTCCAATTGCACTAATTCAAGGATATGCCGAAGGATTAAAGGATAATATAAATGATGATGAAGAAAGCAGAGAATTTTACTGCGATGTAATTATTGACGAATCTAAGAAGATGAATAACATGGTAAAGAAATTATTATCCCTAAATCAAATTGAGTTTGGGCAAAATCAATTAGATATTATTAGATTTGATATTGTATTACTAATAAAAAGTGTTTTGGAATCCACTGAAATATTATTTTCACAAAAAGAGGCAAAGCTTTATTTTAATGATAAAAATCCTGTATATGTATGGGCAGATGAATTTATGATAGAAGAAGTAATTACTAATTTCATTAGCAATGCTCTTAATCACTTATCAGGAGATAATACAATAGAAATAAAAATAAAAGAAAATAATAATTTAGTAAGAGTTTCAGTATTTAACACAGGCGAAAACATTCCTATTGAAGACATTGATAATATTTGGATAAAATTCTATAAAGTAGATAAAGCAAGAACCAGAGAATATGGAGGAAGTGGCATAGGACTTTCTATAGTAAAAGCGATAATGAACTCCCATAATCAAGAGTTTGGTGTTACAAATTATTCAAACGGAGTTGAATTTTGGTTTGAATTGGATGCCAATTAAATTTTATATTTAAATATAGGTATTGATGAATTTGATTAAAAGTGTTAAAATATATAATATTGAATTTAAATTGGGAGGTAAGACATGAAAAAGTGCTATGCTTTGATTTTGGTTGTAGTTTTAATGCTCACAGGATGCGTAAGTGAACTTAATATTACAGAACAAGAAAGCAATATGGTAGCAGAGTATATTGCAAAGACTTTGTTAAAATATGATAAAAAATATGATGAAGAATTAATAGAAGAAGTACAAGTTACAACACTTGACGAATCTCAAACTTCAAAAGAACAAACCACAGAAGAAACAACTGAAGCTGATAACACCAATCCAAGCGAAAATAATATACCAGATAAACCAGTTGATTCAAAAAAGATTGTGGAATTAAGCAGTATATTAGGAAATGATAAGATTGAAATAAAATGTGTAGGATATTCTATTCATGATACTTATACAGATGAACAAGAATCATTTGTTATAAAAAGTACTCAGAATAGAAAACTCTTAGTATTGCAATTTATTATTAAAAATACATCTAATAGTGTTCAACGTGTAGATTTATTAAATAGTAATGTAACCTTTAAATTAAATGTAAATGATTCTGATGAATATTCACCGCTACTAACATTTATATTAAGTGATATATCATATTATGATTTTGATTTGCAACCAGAGAAATCCAGAGAAGGGGTATTGGTATTTGATGTAGACTTAAGTACTGCAAATAGTATTTCAAAACTTATATTAGATGTAGTAAATTCAAAGGGAACTGAAAAAGCAGTAGTTTTTGTAAATTGATTTTTATGAAGTAAAGAAAAGGCCAAACATGGAATATATATCATGTTTGGTTTTTTCGATTAAGAAAAATAAGTATATTGTTATAAAATAAAAAACATCTTGACGTTGGCCATTAATCATATATAATTAAATTGTAACTAATTTTGAAAGAGAGGAATATTATGTCAAATGTTTTTGTAATGGAACATCCATTGATACAGCATAAACTAACAATTATGAGAGAAAAAACAACTTCTACAAAAGAGTTTAGAGATTTAGTAGCAGAAGTTGCTATGCTAATTTGTTATGAAGCGACCAGAAATTTACAACTTATAGATAAGGAGATTGAAACTCCTTTAGTGAAAACAATTGGAAAAGAAATAGCAGGTAAAAAGTTATGTGTTGTACCAATTCTTCGTGCAGGACTTCATATGGCAGATGGAATTTTAACGCTCATTCCTAGTGCAAAAGTAGGACATATTGGTCTTTTTAGAGATGAAAAGACATTAGAGCCAGTTGAATATTTTTATAAATTACCATCAGATGCAGATGAAAGAGAAATATTTGTTGTTGATCCTATGCTTGCTACAGGAGGGTCTGCATCAGCTGCTGTTAAATCATTAAAAGACAAAAATATTAAGAAAATTCACTTTTTGTGCTTAATTGCTGCACCTGAAGGCGTAAGCAGGATGCAAAAAGATCATCCAGATATTAATTTATATATTGGTTCTCTTGATGAAAGATTAAATGAAAAGGGATATATAATGCCAGGCTTAGGAGATGCTGGCGATAGAATATATGGTACAAAATAAAATTTATTGTATCTCTTATTTTTTATAAGATTGGTTTCTCAACTTTTCAATGCTATTTAACTGAGGGATGCAAGGAAAAGTTGGGGTACTAATAATATAAGGTATTATTTTATATAACATAAAATATATAAATAAATCTTAATTTTGATGTTATAAATAAATCTTTTTATGGTAATAATATAATTATATAAAAAAAATAAAAAAAGTATTTGACATTTAAAAAAGAATATGCTAAACTATAAAAGTTGTCGGCGAAACAAGTCGAATAACAGCGAATGAACATTGATAACTAAACAGTGAAACAACCCTGAAAATTCTAAAAGATTTTCAAAACGAACAGACTGAATAAGTCTAAACCAAAAACAGTAAACGGAAATGACAAGTTATTAAAAAATAGCTAACGGTCATTCTGTAG
>JAVBPB010000046.1:0-24575 GCA_031549965.1 Mobilisporobacter sp.
GACATAGGTTTTGAGCTTTTTTTCACTCATGAATCAGAGAAAAACAGAAAGTTTCTACCTTTAATATCCGAATATATTACTGATTCAAAATATATAGGATATAATTTTTGTTTAGATCCTGTAGATATATTTAATCAGGTATCTAAAGATTATATAGAAGAATTAAATATTAATAATGCATATAAAATAAAACGAAGCTATATTAACCTTACAGGCAAAAACTTTAACAATAATGAAATATATTTAAATTCATTTTATAAAACAATATATAATGAGAATATATCCTTAAAACCCATAGGAAGTGAAACCATAGATAAAGAGTGTAACCTTATTTCAAGACTAACCTTTTGCAATAATTCAGACACTAATGCACAAAACAGTATTGTACTAGCTCCAGAGGGAGATTTTTGCATTTTAAATAAATCAAATAAAATAGAACTTTTATGTGGACTATCTGCAACAGAAACTCTTGTTGTAAAACAAAAGGATGTACTTCGTTTCATTGCATGTAAGCCAGCATGTGGAAGCAATTTTCCGTTAAAAAAGTTTACACCTGTATATGATACATATAATCCAGAGGACAAGGCATTAACAAATAATTATACTACATCATGGTTAACCATCTATAGTGACGATAAATACGGCTACATATCTGAGCCTAAAAACGCACCATTCTACGGAGAAGGAAAACTTGATAAAGATCTATTAGAAAGAGAAAAATTAGAAACTTCACTAAAAGTGGATACACATTTATTGTATCCACTTTTCCCATATGTAGGAGTAAAACCAGCTGAAAAAGGTGATTTTTTTACAAAGGAAAAATTAAAACAGTTTGAAAATACAGTAATATCGCCATTAAGAAAAGAAGAAATTGATCGGCATACTTTTACTAATTTCGATACCAATATACTAAAGCATAAAACACATAAAAAAATAAAAGAAGAAAAAAAGCTTATAACAACAACATCAGGCCAGATTGTAGAAGTCTTTGAAAATATTTGGATGAATATATATTTAGCTCAAAATACAAAACATTTTGATTTAAACAACAATATACAAAAACTATATTTTGAACAGCCATCAATACAATTAATGCAGGCGTTTATGTCAAGTGAACTATTCCTTGTTATAGCTAATCCCATAAACTTAGGAGAATGTACAAACAACTTTTCGCCCATAGGGAAAAGTGCATTTCATAATAACATAAACATAATGGATTGGAATTTTAACATAAATATCGGTATGGAATGTAAGTATGAAAAATACAAAAATATAATGATTGTAAAAGGATGCAAAGGGAAACTGTATGAGCCGTTAGATAAAAAAAATTCAACCAATCAAAGTCTGGTATCTAATATTCAAATGTGGACTAAAAGAAATGAATTTTCTTCACCTATTACAGACAAAGAACCAGATAATAACCAGCATATTATATTGTCACATTGGTTGGTTAAGTATTTTGATGATGCTTTTAATATGAAAAATGAATATTTTAATAATTTTAATAAAATAGCCACCGATCCCAATTGGCAGGGAATTTTATTTTTAAGGGTTAGTGTAAAGGAAGAATCCATACCAGATAGTTTGTCAGGAATTACCAGTGGAATTGAAGATAAAGAAGATTTCTACCTTCATCATATGGGAATTAATATTACACCATTAAAAAAAGAAGAAGAAATAGTGCAGGATAGTACAAGCTCATTATTCGGGTTAATTTACTATGTAGATAAAGAATATGATGATGCTGTGGATAATACAGTTAAAAATATAAGAGATCCTTATGATTTTAAACTCTTAACATTTAAAGTGCTATTTGAAAACGCAGCAATAAAAAAATTAGAAAGTCTTGCACAGCTTACTTTAAAGCAAATATTAGGGCAGAAAGTAAAGGAGCTTTCAAAAGATGACTGCTCCCACACAATTAAATTAAAAGGAAACTGTCAGATAAATGATAATGTTCCTTCGTATTCATTGCAAAGTACTAAAAGCAGTGAGATTAATTTGGAAAGTAACATTATAAAAAAAATAATAATTAATAATATAAAAATGGAAACCATAGATCGGTCTAATAATTCCTATTGGTTTAACATTAACGGAAAGATAGATTTTTTTACTATTAAATATAAAGACGATGGATTAAAAGAATTTGAATTTGATATTTTATCCTTTGATGGATTATTCTTTAATAATCTTGGAGTAGAGATGTTAGAAAAAAATCATGAAAAAAAATATTCCATGAGCATAGAAAAGTTTGGTTTTGATCTTACAATGAGTACCTATAGAAAGGATAGTTTGTATAAAAACTTTCAGCTACAGGCAGACAAATTAATTTGTGGAGATGAAAACAAAGAAATTAATAGTCTTTCGTACGCTTCGGTTATTACAAATGCCCATTTTAGTGAAATATCTAAAAAAAACTGGTATGCAATAAAATATAAACTAAATATAGGTACATTAGGTGAGCTTTCTCAAAAAGCTGATTTATCTTCTGGACTTATAATTGCATGGTCAACGGACTGTAAAGATGATAATTATGAAATATATATTGGTGCAAATCTTTTTGGAACAGGCACATCAGGAGGATTTAGCGTCCAAAGTATTTTAAAACTAAGCATAGGACAAACATGGTTAATATTTGATGAAAATAAAAAACAATTTGCCCTTATGCTTACAAATGTGGTTTTAAAACTGTTTGGACTAAAAAAGATTCCTCCTAACGGAAGCAGTATATTATATATTTTTGGTGATAGTGAGGCAAAAGAAAACGAATTAGGCTGGTTTGGCATGTATCAGAACAAATAAAGTAAAGGATGAGATCTTATGGTGGACAAAAAGTGGGAAGCAGGTGGAAGTTTCACAGAACCGGTTAATGCTTTAGAACCTATATTTAAATTGGCAGGTGGGGTAAATATCATAGAAAATCTGCCAAGTCCTATAAAGAGACTGGCAGGTATTGGGGTTAAAGAATTTTTTATGCAGTATAATCAGGATAAAAATATACTCCAATGTATTCTTTGTACTATAGAAACTAAAGATGACTGGGTTATATTAGAAGAACCTCTTTTTAAAGTAAATCCTAAAATAATTGCAAGTGTAGTTACTCCAACAGATATAAGCTCAAGGAGAGTACAGTTTGAATTTATAGGCAGTTTTAATATTGGAGAGGCTGTGATTGATATTATTGGCTATTACCCTAATTTTAAGGTTACCGGTAAATTAGTTAAAAATAAAATAAGCGTTGATGAAATAATGAAATTATTTAAGCTTAATTTAGAGTTAAAAGCAGATATTACAGTATTTTCATTTGAAATATTCCCAAGTCATAACAGATATCTTTTAAGCGGAAAAATAGATTCAAATTGGGAAATAACAAAGCAATTTGTACTAAAAGGAATATCTCTTGATGTATCCAGCATTAATGGAAGTACTAATTTTAAAATAAATGGACATTTGGATCTTTTTCAGGGTACTTCACTGGAATCTATAATCAATCTTTCTGCAAATTATAAAAGTCAGCCTTCTGGATGGACATTTATTGGAGAACTGGAAACTAAAAATGGATTATCCATTGGGCAGCTTATTAAATACTACCTTGGATGGAATATAACAAGTATTGATTTAATAATTAAGTATTTAAAGGTTTTAGTAGATACAGGTACAAAAAACTGGGAAATAACAGCAGGATTTAGCAGTAGGTGGAATATATTATTTTTAGACAACCTATCTGTGGATGCAGGATTAAAAATAGGAAACGACAAAGGCAGTTACTATGGAAAGATTAGTGCAGATATAAAGTGGCATGGAGTAAAACTTAAGATTTGGTTTGACTATAGTATAAATAAGAATAGCCAGTTTGGTTTTTCATGGGAATTTTTAGAAGGATATGTTGAAAAGATTAAAAACAATAATAAAGAAGAATGGATTGGACATTTAAAGCTAAACAGTAGTTTTACAATAGGTTCTTTAGTAGAAAAAATGGTTTCATGGGTTAGAGGAACTCCTTTTGGACTTGATGAACCTTGGAATATATTAAATGAGATATCTTTAAATAATATTTCATTAGAATATAATTTTACATCTGAGATAATTGGTTTTGAAATTAATTTTTCTGAGATTAGCTTGGGGTTTGCAAGTTTAAAGGGAGTAACCATTAGCTACGATATTAAGAAAAAGGGCGTTTTTGTAATAATCAAAGGGAATTTCCCTTGGAATATTGGTGATGAAAAAGTTGGGGATACAACTACCCTTGGCCCATTTGATACTTCTAAACCTCAAAATGCTCCAACTCCTTCAGGAAGCGGAAATAAATTCTTTGAAATCAGAATGTTAGCCTTAGGTCAACATGTAGCTTTAAGAGATTACAAGAACATAACCAGTGTACAAAAAGCAATTGATGCAATATATGAACTGCCTAAAACAAAGCCTTTAGAACTGCCGGACATTGGATACTCAAAAGACTCGGGTTGGATTGTAGGAATTGACATTGGTATTTTAAAGCTTTCGGGAAAAGACGAAAAGGGATATATGTTTAATATGCAAATAGTTTTTAATGACCCTAATCTTTATGCCCTCCGTATAAAAATGGATGGAAATAGTGCAAAAATTTTTAAAGGCTTAGACTTTCAAATTATGTATAAAAAGGTCAATGAAACGGTAGGGGTATATCAGGCAGAAATAACACTTCCTGATAAAATAAGATACTTAAGTATTGGTGCATATAGTATTACACTTCCTGTATTTGCAATTGAAATATATACTAACGGAGATTTTTTTGTAGACATTGGTTTCCCTTGGAATAGGGATTTTAGAAGATCCTTTTCAATTGAAGGAATTGTTGCACCGGGCATTCCAATAATGGGATCTGCGGGTTTATATTTTGGAAAGCTGTCAAGTGATACAACAGATAAAGTTCCTAAATCTAAAAAAGGAATTTTTAATCCTGTAATAGTATTCGGATTTGGGATACAGGCAGGAGTGGGAAAGTCCATACACTATGGAGTATTAGAGGCGGGATTTAGTATTACTATATTTGCAATATTAGAAGGTGTAATTGCAAAATGGAATCCTTATATTGAGGATAAAAGTCAAAAGGATCTAAATCAGATGCAAGATTCTTATTATTTTATGCTAAAAGGGGCAGCAGGAATATGCGGGAAATTATATGGAATTATTGATTTTGGCATTATTAAGGCTACTATAGATATAACCTTAAGCTTAAGTGTAGAATTTATTTACGAATCTTATAAATCTATTATATTCTCGGTTATGGCATATGTATCAGTTTCTGCATCATTAATAATTAACTTAGGATTATTTAAGATCAGAATAAGCTTTAAGTTTTCATTATCAATAAAAGAAACCTTTGAAATTAAAAACTCAGGAATAGCACCTTGGAATGATGGAGGTCAATTAGAATATAAAAATGGGATTCTAAGAGGCATTAATGAAAACAGACTAACCAGATATTATGAATGTGATAAGTCAAATATATCATTAAATTTTAATAATCTATTAGAGCCTGAAACTAAAAAAGAACTTTATGGTTACATATCATTATCACTTACCATAGCTAAAAACGAATGGGAAGATAAAGCTGAAATGATTCCTTGCTATATAGCAATGTTATTATTAGATACAGCTTCAAACGAAAATGCAGAAGATATTATTAGAGATAAGGCCAAGGGGCTTAAAAAGGACAGTTCATTTGAATTGCTTTGCAAAATGATATTAAAATGGGTACTTGCAAGTATAGAAGATAAAAAAATTACTGAGGATGAAATTAATAAAAAAATAGTAAGTAAAAGTCTTCTAATGGAGTTAAAGGATCAATTAAAATCAAGTGATTTTATAATTTCAATTGAAGATGTTTATAGATTTTTAGAAGAACAGTTTAACATAGTTATAAAGGTCAAAAACGATAAGGAACTTATTGATGCGGCATACTTTCCTATGATTCCCCATATGAAAATTGAAACCCAATATGGTAATGAATATATAGGAATAAATTATTATTTTAAAGACGTAAATGAATTAAGTATGAGTAAAATAACCCAATTAAGAGATTACTTTAACCAATTAGCAGTAAAAGTAGAAGAAGAAAAGGAGAAGGATAATAAAAGATTTAAAACCGATAATAACAAATTTTCCATGTCTGAAATGATTTTAACAGATTATTTTATTTTAATAGCCAGTCAAATGATTGAAGCATTAATTGTTCAGCTAAGGAATTATAAATACATTTTAAAATATTTTGATACTCCAAGAAAAATATTAAACTGGATAAATGAAAAAAGAAATGATAATAATGAATTTGTATTATATGATCTTTTCGCCTCTAACAAAACCCATAAATTAAACAAGGATAAAAAAATATATTTTAATAATAATGAATATTACATAACAAAAGATGGAGATACCATAGATTTGATACTTAGTAAATTATCTATAACTCTTGAAAGTCTTACAGATAATTTTAAAAACAGCAACCCAAATGAAGAAATAGAAGATTTATTTGCTATATATGAAGAAAAGGAGTATTTAAACATACCTCATTTGGAGAGATTTGAAGTAATAGAACTTATAAAATCTGCCCAATATAGTAATGCAATAGCGGACATATCAGGAATGATTTCAAGATTTTATTTACATGGGCTTAGAATAACCACAGAGGGCATTACACCCAAGGAAATGAGCATGTGGGTAAAGAATGAGAATGATCTAATGCTGCCTAAAATCATGGGGTTGTATGCATTAACCGGACAGCAGTTCCAAGTTCCCAGTAAAATAATTAATGACTTTAAAGTTACATTCTCCTGCTATGGCATTTCATATTTAAAATTTAATAATGAAAATAAATGTGAGTATGAAATAATTATAAGTCAAAATAGTTTAGATGCTATAAGGATTAATAAAATAGCTGAATATGCAAAAGGTGAAATATGTATTGAAACAAAGGATCTTAATAATATGGGAATGATTTCACTAAATGAAGCTTCATACTCTTTTTCTTCAAGTTACTTAATTAATTCAGAAAAAAGAATAGATTTGGCATATGGAAAACCTTTAGAAAGTATTCAAAAATTACAAATATGGAAAATTCCTGATGATATGCAACTTTCATTAAGAGATAAAACTAAAAAAAATACATTATTTTCATTTATGACTGGAGAATATGACGAGGTTAAAAAAGAATTAGTATCAAATGAAATACCTTGTTATAGCTTTGCAACAAAAATAGAGTTTACTGTAAAAGCTTTTAACTTAGATACTGATAATTTTAATGTATATGAATTGCATACAGCAAGTGAGCAATCTACTTATATGTTAGAAAAACTATTAAGAGAAGGAGGAACACTAATTAATCAAATTCTTATGTCATTTAAATCCTCAGATAAAAACATGTTTATAGATAATCCAGAGTTTGTAGATTTTTTTGCAATGAAAGCAAATCTTTCTACAATTACATATCCAAGACGTTACTATAAAAATCATAATAAATCAAGTAAAAAAGATTACAGTAAGCTTATTAAACTATTTTGGGAGGCATTTATAACTAATAATGGAGGATTTTATTTATATTATAATTTTAATGACAAGAGTAATAAAGTTCAAAGGGGACTGCCTAAAGAAATATTTAATGATAAAGGAGAAGCATCTATTTGCCTTATCATTCTTTATGAAAAGCCAGAAGATAAAACGGAGCATAATAAGATATATGACTATATGAACAGTTTGGTAACCTGTGATAACTTAAAAAATTTAGTATATGCAAGGTCAGCAAAAGAAAATATTGTGGTTTCGGAAAGCGGCAATTCTATTAATGAGTTATTGCATATTTATAATGGTAAATTAGTTGAATTTGCAGAATATAATAAAAATCTAATATTAAAAAATAACCAAGAAATTATTGTTAAAAATGGAGTCTATCAATACACTCCCCAAAAAGAACAAATAGGAGGAGATTTTGGTCTTATAGCAAAATACTTTAAGGTTAATGTTAATGAATTAAAAAAAATAAATAATAAATTTGTAAAGGACAAGCTGGATTATTATGATGCAATCTACTTACCGGATATTTTACTTAAAGTAAATAATAAACTAAATACCTTTGAAAAGATAAGCAAATTTTATAACTGTGGGTTAAACAGTTTAATAAGGGATAATTGTAATAGTAAAAATATATATTCAGAGGATCAAAAAATAAAGCTCACCTCTTATAAATCAAATAATAAATCCAATGATTTAGGGAGGGTTATATCAGTAAGCACAAGAAGAGAATCAGCAGAACCAGTGCCGGATGATCCAAAAGATAGTGAGTTTTGCAATAAATTTATACTTAATAACTTTTCCATGTTTGGATATAAAATTATGGAAAACCAGTATTTTTATGAAAGTAATATAGGCTTGCCAATTGGAGCAACAGATGGAGCAAATGGTGTGCAAATGTACAATCTGTCCATCCCATATACAAAATTTATAAAAGAGGAAAATATAAAAAATTATTTGCCTCATGAGGAAGACAGCCCATATTTGGGCATAGGAAATTTATTGCAAATTGATTACTGGTGGAATGACCATTACGGGAATACTATAAATATAAACAATGTTAATAATAAAACTCCAATAATAATAGGCTATACAGATGAATTAATCAGCTTTAGTGCATGGCCTTCAATAAGTGCCGACTACCAAGTATTGTTAATTAATAATGTGCCGGTAATAAGAATTAATATGACTTTTGATAAATCCTCATATGATAAAGAAATAAATACAAGCTGGAAGGAAAATATTGAAAGAGATGCAAAAGTTTATGAAGGACTGTTTTATCAATTAACCGACTTATTAGGTGTAGAATATGAAATAAATACATCCTTATTTACAAAATCAGTTATTTTAAATGAAAGCAATCAAAAAGCACTTATTAACTGGCTATTTCATAGTCAGGACTCAATATATAAATATTTATATAACAGTTTTAATTTTGAAGATAAATTTGAAGTAAGAGAAAAATTTAATATTGATGTAGAACTTACAGAGGGTACAAGAAATAATAACGAAATTTTTGAACTTACTGTAGATCTTACAATTAAGCGAAAAAAGAATATTGTTATGGCAGGATTTGAAGACCTTATTCAAATATTGGAAACAACAACTAATATATTGGCAAAAACCAGCTTAGACGAAAACCGCACATTATCCTTAAAGAACTTTTCCATTAATTTTGAAAATGCATTAATGGAATTAAATAAAAATATTAGGGTTGGAACCGGAATAAACAGGTATATGAACTTTAAAAATGAAAGTTCTAACATTTGGGCAATATCCCAATCGAACAGAGAAGAGGAAGGTATTTATTTTGATTTCAAAAATGAAGAACCAGTAATATACATTCCACGTCCAATTTCAAACAAACTTATTGGAAAAAATGAACCTATTGAAATTTATGATTATGTAACAGGAATTGGATTAAGTAAAGAATCCAGAAAGCTTATGTTTCAAAACATAGATATGGATAACTGGATAAGACAATTATTTGATTCATTAGAATATGTTCTAACCCCTAAAATACTAAGTAAAATTGCATTAATTGATAATATTAAAAACACAGAGATTATGGAGCAAATAATTAATCAAAAAAAAGAACTGGCAGGTATTATGTCTAGCTTATTGACTACTGTATTTGAAGAAGATAGAGAGGATAATAAGGAATTTGCGGTTGAATATTTTTATGAGCACCTTCTTAATAATCTATCAAATCTATATACAACTAAAGGGCTTATTATCTATAAGGCAAAAGTAAAAGCAGACATTAAGGATGAAAGGGCAAAGAAAAAACCTAACTTATATGGCATAATAGAAGGCTCTAATAAAGAAAATGCAAAGGTGTTAATAAACAGTTCAAAGATAAAATTAGATACTTGTAATAATGGTGAGCTGGCAGTTATAGTAACAGGAGATCAAATAATTAAAGATGATAATTTAAGTGTTCTTTCCAAATTAAGTTTAGATTTAACCTATAAAGGCTCTAACATCGAGCATCAAATTGATGAAATTCCATCAATAAATGGTTATAACGCTTCAAGCTGGATAAGTGTTATTAATAGTGATAATAAGAATAATTATTTTATAAGAAAACTTAAAAATGTAGAGTTGCCATTAATTTTAAGAAGCTATCCAGACAATCCATCACTTATATGGCAAAAGGATACAGATGAAGATATTAAGTGCGGATATAATGACTGGTTAAAAGAATTGTTTTCATGGAATTATACATTTGCATATACTATTCCTTTTCATTTTCCTCAGGATCATGTTGAAGGCAGTGTAAAATTTGATTCTATGGAAAAACTAAAATGCAATAATATCATAAAGGCGTTTGATAAAATTGCTCAGTTTATAACAAATAACAAGGCTATAAGAAAAGATATGGAAGAAATAGTAGAATTAGTAGAAATTGATTCAGAGCAGTCAAAGCTAAATCATGCAATAATTACAATCAACACTTTTACATTACTGGTACAAAATATAATTGACTCTTTAAAAAACAATGAATTAATACTTAATAAGGCAGCAGAAGGGCCAGAACCTTTATTTGAATTTAACTTTACAATACAAGAATCAATTGAAAAAATTAATAATGTAGACGGGCTAGTCATAACAATATGGGGAGAACCTCCAAAAGAAACCAGTGCAGTTGTCTTAATTGAGCCTGATAAATATAAGTCAATACTATACCAAAAAAGTCAAAATAAATATTCTTACTGGTTTAAAGACAAAGAAACAAATCTGCCATTAGAAGCAAGCAAAGGACAAACCATAGCAGAACGTCAAATTAGTATTACAGGATTAAGTATTTTAAAAGTTCAAAAAGCTATAACATCAATGTACATCTTTAGAAATAAAAATCTAGTCAGCAATAAAACAATAAAAGAGTCTTTTATATATAGCACAGGAGAAACCTCATTTGAAAATCCAATTTATGTATCAAAGGATACTGATGCCATAATAGACACAAATATGTTATATGAAAACGCTGTAGAACTAAGTTTAGAAGAACATTTTAACAATATTTTAGACAAACTATTTTCAAGTGTTTTAGGAAAAGGAATGTTATTACAATTAGAACTAAAACATGGGTTTTTACTTGATAATGAAATTGAAACAATATACAATCACATATTCCTGCAATTACCCATTCCATTAGAGGATTGCTATAAAAAAATTAAAAATTGGTCTTATCTGACAAACAACTGGTTAAGAACCTACATATTTAAAGACAATAAAAAAAGTAATTGGGCAGAAAATGCTCATCTAAACATGGACTTAATCCTATTAAATCAAATAGACGGGCAAAATAAGCCATTTCTAAGATTAAGAAATATAAAAATATTAGGTGAGCATATAAGTTCAATATACTACAACTAATATGATATTAGAGGATAAAGTTATTTATAAATTTTAGTTTATAGGATACTTAAAAAATTGTTTAATTGATATAATTCATATATAAAATTGCAATTTTAGAACTGATAATATTAAATTTAAAGGAGGAATTAATATGGCAGGAACATCATTAAATACTGGTGCACAATTAGTTTTACTTGGTACTCCATTAACAGGTGTTGTATCAAGGCAGCCTAAAGAAGTAGAAGAGGGTGGTAAGGTTGTAAAAGAGGAAATAATTGAAATTTTAGTTATGCCTACTCCGGGCAGAGTGGCTGAAGAATTTACAATAATATCTTTAGTTAAAGAATTAAACACAACTTTACAAAAATTTGATAAAACCATAAAAATTAATCAGGAAAGCATAGAAAAGGCATTAACAGCATTAGGCTTAGGCGATGTAAAATTTAAGCTAAAACAATGCTTCTTTTATTACAAAAAAGTAGGAGAAGAAGAACCAACATTTGAATATGCTTTTGGAATAGAGATGAATAATGGTGGTCAAGTCCCACAGGTAGCAGGATTTGAGCTGTTTAAATTCGAAAAGCTTTTCTTTAACATTTGGAATACCTCAAGAAAAACTGTTCTGGATTCTATGAAGATATGGAACACTCAGGATCTATTAATTGAGGGATAGGTTTTAGAAATTTAGTCAGGCTATCCTGACTAAATTTCGTTTTTGGGGGTTCAATTAAAAACCCCCAATTCCTTAGCCTTTATAAGAGCAGTAGTTTTATTGCAAACCTCAAGCTTTTGATATAACTGTGAAATATGAGTTCGTATAGTAGTAATCTTAAGACCCGTTTGCTCACAAATTTCATTATAGGTCATATCCTTAGCAAGATATTTAAGCATTTCATTTTGCATGGGTGAAAGAACTATTTGCTCCATTTTACGATCAATACAAATAAAGGTTTTGGATTGCTTTCTAAACAAAGAAAGTATTTTGTTAATATAGGTTTTTTTGTATCCAATTAACATATAAATAGGTGCCTTATTTAAAAAGTCAGACAGTAATTTAAAAGAATCTGGTTCATCTAAAAAAATTCGGTAGAATTCATGTTTTTGACCTAGAATAATTGCGTTTAAAAGTATTTTAAAGGTTTCTGATTCTATGGAATTTTCCATTTTACTATGGCATATAGCTTGTAATATATATACTTGAATTAAATCAAGATTTCTATTATAGCTAATTAAAAAATTTTTTATTTTTTCTAAATAGTCAAAGGATTCTTTAAACCTTTTAGCAGAAGCTAATTCCTTGGATGCAGAAATATGAATATGAATTTGATAAAACTTTATTGAAAAATTTTTATTAATTGGATAATAACTAGAAAGGCTTATAGTCGAATCATAATAAATTTTGCTATTAATGTTAAAATTAATATAAAAAGCTTTATAACTTTCCAGTAGATAGAAAGCATTATTTATTTCCAGTATATTTTTTAATTTTTTTAAAGCTTCTTCACCGTAAGATAACTGATTCCATGCAAGGTAAATAAGGGATAACTGACAATATATTATAAAAGATATTTCAGGCAATAAATTATTACCATTATCATTGATTATCTTTTGTAAATAAGAAAATGATATTTCTAACTCATTTTTTTGATAAAAAGCTTCTGCAAGTAAAATATGCTCAAGTATATTAGACCATTCTGCAAATAAATAATTGGAAACAGGCTTAAAGGTGTTAACAAATTCATTTGGATTAGTAACAATTATTGAGTAGTCCTTAATACCTCTTAATAAACTAGGCATTGACTGAGTTAACATTAAAAGGTTAGTATGCTTAGGTAATTTATATGCCGCTGTTTTTGAAGATTTAAGTATTTTAATCATATCCCAAGGAGATATATCCGGTGAAATAACTTTATCCAATAAGTAAAAATATAAAAAGGTAGAATCTTTAAAAAACAAATTACTATTATGTATAGGGGCTTGGTGATTTCTATTACAAGAGCAGTGAGAGATGATATCACCGTTAATAAAATTTACTATTGATAAATATGTAGTAAAAGGTGAATTATTATTAACTGAATTTTTAGTGTGTATAAGTATAATATTTATAAAATCTTTAATATTAAATGGAAATTGAAGCAGTACTAAAAAAACTTTATTAAAATCATCAATTTTAATATACAATTCAATTGATTCAATAATTTTTCCCTCATTTAAAAGCCAATCTGCATATTTTTTATATAAATTTTTTTTATTAATTAAATCAGAATATTCCATTTGTTCCAATAAAAAATTCCTAAATAAGTAATTATATTTTAAAATATTATTACTTTCAAAGTAAAAAGCATATAAGTTTAGATTATAAAAATAATTTATAAAATGTACAGAATTATTAACATCTAAAATAAAATTAAAATCTTCTATTTTAACTATAGACATAATGCACGTAGAAAGAAGAAACTTCTTATCAGTAACAGACAGTTTATTCCATATTAACTCTTCAAAAAACTTATTAAAGTATGATTTTACCTTTATTAAATCAACACTCTCAGACTTATAATTATAAAATTCAATAGATTTTATTATAGGGAATATCCATCCATTACTAATTTCAGAAACCTTAGTAAGCTGAACATTTGAAATGTATTGGTTATTAAGCCTGAAAAGTGCATCTATTTCCTGAGCACTAAAAATAAATTCTTCCTGACATATGCAATAAAAATACTTTTGAATAAATTCATACATTTCATTCATAGGCTTTTCCTGACTTATTATAATTAACTTCCAGTTGAGGGGAAGTCTTTTGTTAAGCAAGGAAATATAAAAAATAATGGATTTAGAAATAAGATTATGAAAATCATCCAAGACAATTATCATTTCTTTTTCAATATTAGATTCATAAATAATATTCAGCAGATTATTAAATGAATTATTATTAAAATCCATACTATAAAATAAATCAATTAATTTAGAATCATCTTGAGTATTACATATAGACATACTTAAATTTTGACAAAATACGCTAAGGTTATTATCTAATTTATCCAGACAAAGCCATGAAAATATTTTTTTTCTTTTATTTAGCCAACAATAAGTAGTAGAAGTTTTACCATAAAAAATACCAGCATTAACGAAAATATTTCCTTTTTCATATGCCTTATCAAATAAATTTAAGATATGTTTTCTCTCTAAAAAAGTATTATTTAATTTAGGAGGATAGAATTTTGAAAAATAATTATATACCATAACAAGACCCCTTTTTACTATATTTGTAATGAATTGCTTGATATCCCCGCATATAAAGCAATTCATGAAATGGCTATTCTATTATAGTAAAACTAGAAGGATAATAAAATAATATATAATTAAAAATATATAGATATTAAAATCTATATATCATATATTTGGAAAAAAATTACAAAAAGCTGTTATAAAAATAATTTTACATAGCATACAGTTATTTTATTCAACTTTTCAGCCAATAAAAGGGTCGGAAAAGTTGATTAATTTATAAAATTTCTATATGTTATGTAAAAAATTGTTTTACAACAGCCAACTATTATTTTATATAATCTCTAAAATCTTTAAAGACTTTTCAGTTTCCAAATTAAGAATTTTTCCTCCTACATCAATAAGAGGTCTGGAAGGATATTTTTTATTAATAAATATTATTTTACCGGTTTCTTCATTAGATAAACGAACCGAAGTACCGATATAGTTTTGAGCAATATTTTCTAAAAATATAAACAAATAAGTAGTATCTAAAACGTTATAAGCTTCTTTTTCAAACATTTCAATAACCTTAAAAGGAGAAGAACGCTTACGGTAAGATCTTTCAGATGTCATTGCATCATAGATATCAGTAATTGCGACGATTTTACTAAACTTACTTAATTGTGCATTTTTAAATCCAAAAGGATAACCAGAGCCGTCAAATTTTTCGTGATGTAAAAGAACAGCCATTTTAACCTCATATGAAAAATCCTTATCCTTTATCATATCAAATCCAAATAAGGGATGCTTCTTAATAATCTCAAATTCGTCATTAGTAAGTTTACCCGGCTTATTAAGTATCTCAACATCTATCTGAGTCTTACCAATATCATGAATAAGCCCTGCAATAGTCAAATCTTTAATTTCATCAGGTGGCAACTTAAGCCACTTTCCAAATATATTACAAAACATAGATACATTCATACTATGTGTGAACAAATGATCATTACGAGACTTAACATGATGAATAAAGCTGAAAAGATCACTGGTAGTATGTAATTTATCAAGTAAATTATTGCTTATTTGAAACAAATCAGATGAATTAACATTATTGCCTTTACAAATATCATCAAGACATTTTTGGGCATAAAAGTTAGTACTTTCATATTCCTGTGAAAAATCACGAAAAGCCTTAGGATCTACATTAGGAGGAAGTTTTTCGGGTTCAAATGAAATTTCTTCTTTAGCCGTTTCTTCTACCTTCTTAAATACCAATACATTAAATATTTGATAAAGATTAAGTCTGAATATGTGAGTTTGATTTATTTCTGAAAATTTTGGTAATACTAACAAACCTGTAGAATTAATAACATCTTCTGCGGCAACCATGCCAACTTCTAACTGGCTGAGTGGAAGTCTTATTTTAGTTTGCTTAACTAAGCTTTCATCTGGCATCTTTAAAACTCCTTCTACATAAAAATATTAATTCATTATACCATATGTATGCATAAGCCTGCAATAAGAATTGTATTTAAATAAAAAATAGGGGAATTATTAGGTTATTGAAAGTTTTATTGATTTAGTCTTTCGAATTTTTCAGATGAATACAGTTGCATAATTATTTAATTGTTTGCCTTACCCTCCTTCAGAATGATGATAACAAGCCTTTGCAAGTCTTGTTATCATCATAAACGTCTCCTCGTCCTGTCTGGACAATTAAATAATTATACAACTGTATTCATCTAAAAAATAAATTTAGTGTATTGAAAGGACTTTTTAGTGACTTCTGGAATTCAATACGGCATTATAAAAAAAAATTATGAATAAAAAAATTAAAATTACAGATAATAAACTTGTAATTATTAATTAAATATTTTAAGGAGGAAATACCAATGGCTAAAAATTCTATTAACAATGAAACAGACAGATCATCAAACAAAGCAAGCAACAATGCAAAATCAAATGCAAACAATTCAACAAAATCAAAAAACAATAATCAGTCAACAAGTAAAGCGGATGATTGTGGAAAAAGTAAAGCATCAGATATGACAGACAACTATTAATATAAAAAAGCTGCTAAATTTTAAAAATTTAGCAGCTTTTTTATTAGTGAGCGAACAAAAGTACAATAATGCAACGCAAAAAAACTAAAAAAAGAAAAGCCTAAGGCATCGCATAAAACTAAAAAACAAAAAGTCCTCCCTCAAAAACATACAAATTAGTAAATATCCTCATTGACTAGATAACAAAAGGGCATTACAATATACATATAGAATTTAAGGTTATGAGATAACCCGTACTCCCAACCAAAGAATTTTTAAATTCAAAAACAGGAGAAAATAATGAATAAATTTGAATACATTGCCCCATGTCATTTCGGGCTTGAAGCAGTACTAAAAAAAGAGCTAATAAACTTAGGTTATGAAATACTCCAAGTAGAAGACGGAAGAGTAAGTTTCATAGGAGACACTGACGCAATATGCAGGTCAAACATCTTTCTAAGAACAGCCGAAAGAGTACTACTAAAAGTAGGGGAATTTAAAGCCGAAACCTTTGATGAATTATTTGAAAAGACCAAAACAATCCCATGGGAAGAGTACATTCCTAAAAATGGAAGATTTTGGGTAAAAAAAGCAAGTTCCATAAAAAGCAAATTATTTAGTCCCTCAGACATTCAATCCATAGTAAAAAAATCAGTAGTAGAGAGAATGAAGCAAAAATATAAGGTTGACTGGTTTGAAGAAAGCGGAAATGATTATCCAATAAGAGTATTCTTCATGAAAGACATTGCAACAATAGCTATTGATACAACGGGGGAATCCCTGCATAAAAGGGGATATAGAAAATTAGCCAGTAAAGCACCAGTTACAGAAACCTTGGCAGCAGCATTAATTTATTTAACCCCATGGAACAAGGATAGAATATTGGTAGATCCATTCTGTGGAAGTGGTACATTTCCAATAGAAGCTGCTATGATAGGAGCTAATATTGCACCGGGAATGAACAGATCATTTATATCAGAAGATTGGAGTAACATACTGGCTAAAAAAGATTGGTATAAAGCAATAGAAGAAGCCAACGATTTAATAATAAATGACTTAGAAATGAACATTCAGGGATTTGACATGGATGGAGATATAATTAAAGCTGCCAGAGCTAATGCAAAGGAAGCAGGAGTAGATCACCTTATACACTTTCAGCAAAGACCATTAAAAGAATTAAGTAATAATAAAAAATATGGTTTTATAATAACCAATCCCCCATACGGTGAAAGGCTTGAAGAAAAAGCAGACATGCCTAAACTTTATTCAGAAATAGGTCAGGTATTCTCCAAATTAGATTCATGGTCATACTTTATATTAACTGGCTATGAGGATGCTGAAAAACATATCGGAAAAAAAGCTCAAAAAAATAGAAAAATCTATAATGGTATGTTAAAAACATACTACTATCAATTTTTAGGGGACAAGCCTCCTAAAGCTAAAAGGGAGGATTAAAACAGTGGAGGATAAGCTGATTAAAAAACTTTCAGCAAGAGGTGCCGTGTTAATGTGTTTAACTATAGTAATATCAATTGTGTTTTCTAGATTTGACAATACTACAAGTTATGCCAATGAAGAATATCTTCCAGTGATTGAAACCACCACAGCCCCTGTTACTGAAACAAGTTCAGAAGAAATTAAACAGGAGTATTTAAGTGAAAAATCAGAAGCTCAAAAGCAAAATAAAAAAACTATAGATGTAAGTGAAGAATATGTTGCAATACCTAAATACGGAGATATGTCTTTGAGTGATATTTCCATAACAGATAATTATATGACAAGAAGTGCAAGAATCGAGATACATGGTTTAGAAAGCAGCTTTTTTAATCAAAATTCCATTATAAAGAACTTAAGTGGTAATGCAGATGCAAAATTTATTGATGAAGAACACACTGATAAAAAACTGGCAATAGAGATTACATTTGATAAATTATACATGTATAATTTAAAAGAAGACGAGTCTTATTTTTACATTGAGCTTCTAAATCCAAAAGAGGTGTACGAAAAAATCATTGTAATAGATCCAGGGCATGGGGGAAGTGCATGCGGAACAATTGCTTTAGATGGAGAAACCTATGAAAAGGATATAAATTTAAGCATTGCTTTATATTTAAAAGAACTTCTTGATAAGGAAAATATAAAAGTATATTATACAAGATTAAAAGATGATAAGTATTTATTAGATCCAAGAGTAAGTCTTGCAAATGAATTAAATGCAGATGCATTTATAAGTATACATTGCAATGGAGACACAATCAGCCAGTCTTATGGAACAGAAGTGCTTTATGACGAATTATCAGAGAAAACAGGATTTAATTCAAAAAGCCTTGCTCAGATGTGCTTGGATGAAATTGTAAAAGTGGTTGAAACCAGAAACAGAGGATTAGTATTTGGCAATAGTATATATATAATCAGAAATTCAAAAGTACCAGTTGCCCTAATCGAAGTGGGATATATGACAAATCAGGCAGATTTTGCAAAGCTAAAAAATGATAATTTTCAAAAAAATGTAGCAACAGGAATTTATAATGCAATTATGAAAATGTATTCTCAAAAAGATCAAGCAGACATAAATAATAATTTAGATAGTGAGGTTACTGCCAATGAGTAGAATTATTTTCGCAACCGCTAATGAAGGTAAAATGAAAGAGGTTAAAATGATACTTTCAGATTTAGGATTAGAGGTGCTATCCCTAAAAGAAGCAAATCTTTTAGTTGATATTGTAGAAGATGGAAAAACCTTTGAAGAAAATGCAATAAAAAAAGTAATGGAAATTAAGAAGCTTTCAAATGACATTATTTTGGCAGATGATTCAGGTTTAGAAGTTGACTATTTAGATAAAGCACCTGGGATATATTCAGCAAGATTTGCAGGTGAAAATACCTCCTACCAGATAAAAAATAATATGATTATATCCAAATTAGAAGAAGTACCTGAGGAAAAAAGAACGGCAAGATTTGTCTGTGTAATTGCCGCCGCTCTTCCAAATGGGGAAGTTATTACCACAAGGGGTACTATAGAAGGAATTATTGGATATGAACCTATGGGGGAAAATGGATTTGGATATGATCCGATATTTTATTTGCCAGAATATAAATGCACTACAGCAATGTTAAGTCCAAGTGACAAGAATAAAATCAGCCATAGGGGAAAAGCCCTTAATGAAATGAAGTATGAACTGTTAAAAAGGGAATTTGGAAGGTCGGAGGATAAGTTGTGAAAGTTCTGGTTGTAAGCGATACACATGGAAGAATAGGACGACTTCAAACAATTATAGAAAAAGTGCAGCCTGTTGACCTGTTAATACATTTAGGGGATTTTGAAGGAAACAAATATTATATAGAATCGATTATAGACTGTGAACTTGAAATTGTATCAGGGAATAATGATATAGATCCTGAATTATTAGATGAAAAAATTATTAATATTGGTAAGTACAAGGTGCTAATCACCCATGGACACAGGTTTTCGGTTAATAGTGGAATAGATAGGCTTGCTAATTATGGAGCTTCAAAAGGTGTGGACATTGTAATGTTTGGACACACACATAAGCCCATAATAGAATATAGAAATGGAATTACCATGGTAAATCCCGGAAGTTTAACCTATCCAAGGCAGGAGAATGCTAAGCCGTCATATTTGATTACGGAGTTAGATTCTTATGGAGAAATTCACTTTACTAAAATTTTTCTATAAATTATATGATAAAAAAGAATTATTGAATTATCTGAAATGGTTGATTTTACTAGAATAAATAAAAAAATGGTGAAATTTTATAGTCAGATTAAATTCCACCACTTAAGTTTTCCAAAGTAAATTCCACACTAAGGTTAGTAAGGGGTAGGTTACCATCAGAAATAATAAACTTGAAGCAGGTTTAATGTAGTGGCGAGCATTGGCAGAAAAGCGTTTATCTTTTGAAGTAAGCGAATCATTTATGTTCTCATACATTCAAGTAGTTCTTGGGTATTCCATGTATCTGGTGCCTGCTCCAAGGATTTAGAGTAATCATGAATAGTTTGTGCTTAGACTTTTATTGTTCTTATTCTCCAAACAGTTCTTCATAGGTAAAAGTAACTTCCTTAATATTTTTTTGTGCTAGAGTCAACGACTCCATATAATCTTTAGTTAACTCCTCATATTGTTCTTCTGTTACTCTGAAATAATATACTTGAAGAGTTTCATCAAAATAGCCCTGGATTCTCATATCTTCTGTTATAATTACTTGCTCTTCTTTATTTTCGTAATACGGAAGTGCTACCATATGTATTATTTCAGGCTCTTCTGTTATCTCATTTGTAATATAGTACATAAAAAAATGTACAGTATATTCATCTTTACCACTTTCATCATATTTGTAAAATGCATGATTATCTCCTAATCGGTTCCAGTACGTTTTTTTAGTGCCTATTAAACCGTAGTAAGTCGATTCCAACTTGAGCCATAAAATAAACTCGTTCTTATCGGGAATATATTTAAAAACATAACAAAATGTTATGTCAGTTATGCATAGTTCTGGTGCACCATCCTCATCCATATCAAAAAAAATATAGGAATATTCTTTTAAGCAATCATCTAAACTTTTATTTTGATAACTATGCCCTATAAGACTCAAATCGCCTAGATAAAGTTCTTTGTTTTCTTCTTTATCAAAAAAAGCCACTTCATTCGTAATAAATTGCTTATACTTCTCCTTATAGAAGTCATAAACATCCATATTTCCTTTCTTAAATTCTCCATAAAAATCAATGTTGGCAAAAGCTTTTTTGATGGCTTTAAATATGTCTTCATTAGCAAACTGTATACCACTATGGTATGGAAAATAATCCCAACGTTTATACGTATGTTTATTCTTAACTTCATCTTTTACATCTGATGCAACAACATACGATTCTATTGTATTATCTATTTTATTATTTTTTGTATCATTTAAATCAGAAATATTTAACTCGTTATTATATTGTGCATTGTCTATACTCTTCATTTGCTCATTATTAATGTTAACTGTTGTTGTAGGAGTTGAAAACGAATGCTCTGTTTCACCTCCGATCTTATCTTTCATTGTGACATCACGATCTTTAACTTGAAAAATATAATACATTATCGTAATGGCCAAAATTGCAATTAATACAACTGTAACTGCTTTAATTACTTTGTTTCGTATATTCTCTGTTAGCATCATAACCTCTCTCAAAATCACCAAATTTAAGGTTCTTGTATTGCTCCATTCGTCTAAGTTTTAATCCTTTATAATACACGTCATTACTATTTTTTGTTTCTTCCATAAGTGTATCAATAATCTTTTTATCGTTTTTTTCTGTAACAGTAATTTCACATCTGTTTTTTCAATCCATTTCATGTTAAAATAATTCAAAAAAACTATTAGGAGGATAAACATGTCTAGAAAAAGCCAAGTAAAACCCCTTCATAAGTTCAGAAAATAAAATCTTTGCATTTTTGTTCCTCCGCATAGCCTCTATTCTGTGTCTTCAAATATAACAATCCATTCTATTTCATTGCGAATCTGCTCACTACCTAATGAATCTATATATAAGTATCGGCTGGTTAAGTCCTCCCATATTTCTTTTGAAACGCTAATATAATCAAATAAATATTCATCATTCACATCGTAAATACCATCTCCGTTTTTATCATATTTAGAAAAGCTAAGCTCTGTGATCTCGTCGCCTAAAAAATTAAAAATAAAATAACAATACTCATCAGAAATTGGTGCTGCCCCAAATCTATGACTTATAAATGCACCATTTTTTAATGCATAGTAATGAGGATATGGGGATAAATTTTTCCAAATTTTTAATTCATCGTTTAAATACATCAAAATATAGTAATACCGTGCTGAATTAATGTGTAATTCTGGTATACCATCTCCATTTGAATCGAAGAAAGCATATTTTGTCCCATAATGTCTATCGGGTTCTCCCTTAGGAATTGTTATATAATTTATATCAATATCATTAACGCTCATATCGCCTTTTAGAAATTTAATGTATATTTCTGTTGCTTCTTCAATTTTGTTAAGCGTAGTTTTATGTAGGTTTGAGTTCGGTTCTTGTAGATCATTAGACTCAATGTTTAATGTTGTCATTAAATTATCTTTTACTGTTGAAGTAATGTAATTATTATTTGTGCTTGTACAACCAACCAAAAATAAACTAAAACACAAAAACATATGAATAGCAATCATTTTTTTCATTATTATTCCCCTTGTCCTAACCACGACTTGTGACAAAGTAAATGTTTATCTTTGCCAGAAATCAGAGTTGATTTATATAAATATTGACAGCACTAAAGATTAGTAATTATAAACTCCATCATAAACAATAATTTCTAGTAGCTTATAATTATTTGTAATGTTAACACTGGATTTTCCATTTACTAAAGTAGTAATATCATACCCCATAAACTCAACTGTGCTTCCATCGCCTATTACAGTTGGTCTTTTTGAATCAAATGGCACTCCTGTTTGATATAAACCATTTGGATATGAATGTTCTTTAACATCTCCAACAACTGCTGGAATATAGTACTTTGTATTTGTTGTTTCATCTACCACAACTATATCCATTTTTGTTCCATACTTCATTTCAGAAACGGATATCTGTTGATTTTGCTGGTGACTAGGATTCATGACATTTGGTCCTACCGCTACCCAATATCTTCCTTCATCATCTGTATAGAGATTGTTACTAATGAGATTGACTTTTGGTGTTTTACCTGAATTTTGTATCTCGCCTCTAGAATTTGCTGGAAGCATTCCCTTTTTTGGCACATTTTTATAAAGTTCTTCTGCCATTCCCCAGTCATAATTGTTTGCCTTTTGATCCTTTACAACACTTCGACCAGGACTTGAAACAGTTGGATTACTATATAATTTCAACCAATCATTTATTACAACATCTACTGATTCAAATTTCAGATTTATGCACTTTCACTATTATATTTTGCATAACATTTTTTAGTTCTTCTATTTGTTCATCTAATATTGCATTGTCATTATGTGAAAATGAATATTTATTGACGCTTCTTTATTTGTAAATATTACTTGTGGTCTACTTTCCGATGGATATTTCAACATTGCTATTTCCTTGCTCATTTCTTTAAAATCTCTTGGTAATAGCATTGTAAAGTTAAAATTAGATACCTGAATTTCCTTACATACGATTTCTTTTCTTCCTAATGGTATTCTCACTAAATCAGTTTCTATTTCATCATCATCATCTGACAAATTATTCATTAAATATATAAAATCTTCATCACCATATCGTTTCATATTATTATCCTTTTCTTTTTATATTTTTATCATTTTAATTGTTTAATTATCTTTATCCATTTGCTATCATGCTACATAATACTAATAAGTGCTATTGAATCATCTATTATTGGTTAGCTTTTTCAATGAATGAAGTCAAAACAATAAATGATATTATTTTCTAAATTAATATCATTTTATCAATAATATCCAATTTTATCCTATCACATTTGTTATAATTTGTCAATTATATATAAACAAATCCAAGTTTTACTATTAATTACCTAGAACATAAAATTTTGCAGAAATAAATTACTCAAAATTTGTCTTTAAAATATGATAAACCTACAATTTAATATAAAAAATTAATCAAACAACGATGAATATAGTGGCTGTAAATACTTTGTATTTATTGCAGTTTTTTTATATTATAGGAAATTGATCCCACACAGAGATTTCTAAAATGAAAAAGCCCGCTAAAAGCGGGCATGGAAAACAGACGAACACTATAAAATGTAAAAACCTTCCATAAATTCATCGTCATCAAGGTCATCATCCTCAGTAAGGAAGTAGTGCATATCGAGTAGGTCAGAATCCGTCATATTTCTAACCAGCTTAGCAGTCATTCCTTCAGGAGGATTATTGA
>JAVBPB010000106.1:0-21755 GCA_031549965.1 Mobilisporobacter sp.
GCTTTAACTAAATTTGATTTTCCTGCTGCATTGGCACCATATACGTCAGCAAATTTTAGCAACTTTATATTTTCATCATCATATATATGTTCCTTCTTGCTCCGTACTTTCCCAGCCAACATTGAAAATTCTTCTGATTTCCCATCATCTCTGGTTGAAAAAGATAAAAAATTTTTTACATTAAATCTTATAAGCATTATAAACGCCTCCTTATTTCATAATAACATTATATGTGATTTTTTCACTTCATGCAACTAATATTTTGAACAAATATTAATATTATTATGATTGTTAACATTTTTTTCACTTTTATACGCAAAAGGAAGTAGTTACATTTATATTTAAAATGTAACTACTTCCTTAATTTTAATGACATTACCTAATGTTTAAATGAATTTAAACAATTTACATATTTGTAGCTCGTTTTTCTTTCACACCCCTATATACTAATAAAGCTACGGACAAAACTGCCATAATTACAGCAACAACAATTGATGCCGGAAGATTAATTCCACTAATAATCAATTGATCTGTTCTTAAAGTTTCTATCCACATTCTTCCAACAGCATACCCCAATAAATACAGTAAAATTATTTGACCATCAAATTTCTTATGCTTACTATACACAAAAAGTAAAATAAACAAACATAAATTCCACAATGATTCATATAAAAAAGTTGGATGAACCTGTACATATTGTACATCATCAATAACCTTAATATTATCCATAATTTTCTGGGTCAAATTAGCCTTATCAACTTCTGAAAACTTTAGTTGCATAGCAAAAAAATTATTAGTATAATCCCCAAAAGCTTCTCGATTAAAAAAATTCCCCCATCTTCCAATTACCTGTCCAATAACAAGCCCTAAACATCCCGTATCAGCCAACAACCAAAATGAAATCTTTTTAATCCTAGTATAAACAATAGCCGTCAACAAAGCTCCAATAATACCGCCATAAATTGCAAGTCCGCCTCCTCTAACATTAAACACCTGCAAAATATCATTCTTATAATTGTCCCATTCAAACGCAACATAATAAATTCTAGCACAAACAACCGAAATAAACACTGCAAACAATGCAAAATCAAGGTACAATTCCGGATTCTGCCCAGTTCTTTTCGCCTGAATCTGAGCCACAATAATCCCTGTCAAAATACCAAGTCCAATAATAATCCCATAAAAAGCAATCTTAAACCCAAATATAGAAATGGAATTTCCCACATTACTCAATTCAATCCCCATATTCGGAAACCTTATGCTTACATCAAACAAAATCAGAACAATCAACTCCTTACATATTGAATTTTATCCAGAACATAATATTTGTGCTAAACATTTAATTAATGTCTCCCCCTCATTCATCATATTTATACAAACCATTCAAACTCATTTTTCCAATAAACTGAATGAATATTCTGGCAAATATTATATTTAAAAATTATTATATGCTGTGGAAAGAAGACCCAAAAATTTGGGAGGCATTCCTCCCAAATTTTCGTCTTAAGGGCTTCTTGGAACGTTTGGCATATTATTTTTAAATATAATATTTGCCAGAATATTCCCCACAGCCTAAAGGCAACGCCCAAAACCAAAATTAAAACAAAACCCTATACATTAAACCTAAAGAGCACAACATCCCCATCCTTCACAACATATTCCTTCCCTTCAGATCTCACAAGCCCCTTATCCTTGGCTGCATTATAAGACCCAAGTTCCACAAGATTAGCATAATTAACAATTTCCGCCCTAATAAACCCTCTTTCAAAATCAGAATGAATTTTCCCCGCAGCCTGAGGAGCCTTAGTACCTACTTTAATAGTCCATGCTCTTGTTTCTTGTTGTCCTGCTGTAAGATAGCTAATCAACCCTAAAATTTTATAACTTGCCTTAATTAATTTTTCAAGACCTGATTCGGATAAACCTAAATCCTCTAAAAACATCTTCTTTTCATCCTCGTCTAATTCAGCAATTTCTTGCTCAATCTGAGCAGAGATAACAAATACCTCTGAATTTTCTTCACTTGCAAATTTAATTACTTCTTGTACCTTATTATTTGTAGCACCATCGTTTGATAAATCATCCTCAATTACATTAGCAGCGTAGATTACAGGCTTGCTTGTTAAGAGATTGTAATCATTAAGCCACAAAAGTTCTTCTTCGTCTGATGTACTAAAACTGCTTGCCTTTTTTCCATCTTCGAGATGGGCTTTTAATAGATTAAGCATATCTAATTCTTTTGCAAGTGTTTTATCATTCTTAGCACCTTTTGAAGTTTTTGCTATCTTTCTTTCAAGAATTTCAAGATCTGAAAAAATAAGCTCCAGATTTATTGTTTCTATATCTCTAATTGGGTTTACAGATCCGTCAACATGTATAATGTTTGAGTCTTCAAAGCATCTTACTACATGTACTATTGCATCTACCTCTCTTATGTTTGATAAGAACTGATTACCTAAACCTTCACCTTTAGATGCTCCTTTTACAAGGCCTGCAATGTCTACAAATTCAATTGCAGCTGGTACTATTCTGTCTGAGTTGTAAAGATTTGATAAAACAGTTAGTCTTTCGTCTGGTACCGGAACAATTCCTATATTTGGATCTATTGTACAAAATGGATAATTGGCTGATTCAGCCTTTGCTTTTGTTAGTGAATTAAATAATGTACTCTTTCCTACATTTGGTAAACCTACTATTCCTAATTTCATTTGTAAATTCCTTTCTTAAATAAATTCTTTAGTCATTTGATTCTATTACTATTAATATTCCTAAGTCAAGGTCTATTAAAGCCTCATCTTCAATAATTTCGTTACTAATGCCAATTGTTTCACCGAGGGCAATTGTGTGATTATTTAAAGGATATTTAAATCCTTTTAAGGTAATCCCTGAAACTGTTTTTGTTAAAGGCATTAGTGATAAATAATTACCGTAAACATTTTCTTTCTTTAGTATTTTACTTTTATCAATCAAATATATTTTATTGTTTTCATTAATTATATATCCTGAAATATTTTTTTTCAACATATATGTTAATAATTGTATGTTTGATATGGAGTGATCAAGTCTTGTACCAATTGCTCCAAGCAATACTATGGCAGTTGAATCTAAGTCCATAGCCAATTCAACTGCCAAATGTGTGTCTGTATAATCTTTTTGGGAATTAAAAGTATGAAAATTAATTGAAGAATTATTTATGCTTTTATACTCATTTAGTATCTTTTCGTCTATACTATCAAAGTCACCTAATACATGATTGGGCATTAGGTTTAAATCACTGCAATATTTTAATCCTTTATCTACGGCTATAATCTGGCTAAAATTATTTCTTGATATAAAATCTTTTGCAAATTCCTGATTTAAACTACCACCTGTTATAATTAAACAATTTAATTCTTTCATTTTAACAGCCTTTCATACTTTTAAATATATTTTTAAAGCCTATAATATTTTGTTCCGTATCACCTTCAAATATAGCTGTTCCGGCAACTAGTATATTAGCTCCAGATTCTAGTGCTTCTTTTGCATTTTTTAGATTAATTCCACCGTCAACCTCTATATCCACTAAAAGTCCTTTTTGGTCAATAAGCTTTCTCAAATCAGATATTTTATTTAAAGAGTTTTTAATAAATTTCTGACCCCCAAAACCAGGATTAACTGACATGATTAAAACCATGTCTATTTCTTCTAAAATATACTCAAGTACATTTAAGGGTGTAGATGGATTAATTGCTACTCCAACTTTAACGCCTTTTTCCTTAATTGCCATAATAGTTCTGTTAAGATGTATACAACTTTCTGCCTGAATTGTTATTATATCTGCACCCACATCTACAAATTCATTAATATATCTGATTGGTTCATTAATCATTAAATGCACATCAAATATTTTATTGGTGTATTTTCTTATACTTTTTATCGTAGGAAAACCGATAGATAAGCTTGGCACAAATGTACCGTCCATTACATCAATGTGTACATAATCTATTCCTAATTCATCTATTTTTTTTACTTCGTCACCCAGTCTTGCAAAATCTGCCGCTAATAAAGATGGTGCCAATTTGTACATCTTAATATCTCCTTAGTTTACTTAATTCCTGATAGATTAAAAGATAATTTTCATATCTTACTTTGCTTATTTTTCCTTTATCTAATGCTTCTTTTACAGAACAATCCGGTTCATTTATATGAACACAGCCATTAAATCTGCAAAATTGTTCATATTCTCTAAATTCTTTAAAATAATTTTTTAATTCTTCCTTTTCAAAATCATTAATATAAAGAGAACTAAAACCAGGAGTGTCCATTATATAGGTAATACCTTCAATATTAATAAGTTCTGAATGTCTTGTGGTATGCTTTCCTCTTTTAATTTTTTCACTTATCTGACCTGTTTCCATATTGGCATTTGGCTGTAAATTGTTAATTAAAGAAGATTTACCTACACCAGAAGGACCTGCTAAAACTGTTGTTTTATCCTTAATTAGTTCTTTTATTTCTTTAAGCCCATCATTTTCTAAAGCACTTATAAACACTATATTATAATCACAGCTTGAATAAATATCTTTTAACAGGCTAATTTCCTTTTCTGTTACTATATCTTTTTTGTTAAAGCAGATTATTGTGTTAATATTCTGCTTTAACATCATAATTAAAAATCTGTCCAATAAATTAAGGTTTGGCTCTGGCTGTGTGGCAGCAAATATAATAATTGCTTGATCAACATTAGATACATTAGGTCTGATTAACTCATTAGTTCTTAAAATAATATCTGTAACATTTCCTATTTTTCCTTCTTCATCTAATATTTCAACTATTACATTATCACCCACAAGTGGTTTAATTTTCTGATTTCTAAAAACTCCTTTTGCCTTACATTCATAAATACCCAAATCAGGTACATGAACATAATAAAAGCCTGCTATCCCTTTTATTATCTTTCCATGCATTAATGAACCACCTTTGTAAATTGAATACTCCATGAACCAGAACATAATTCACCATCTAAGTACATAGTAATTATACCCTCTCCTTCGCTGGCTGCATCGTTTGTTGAATTTATTTTAAGAGGAAAATCTCCTTCATCCATTACTGCATTGTGAATTTCTTTTTCAACTCCATCTTTTGTTAATATAAGCGATATTTCACCTTGTGTATAATATTCATCAAATGGGCTTTCAAATATAACAACACTACCTTCATAAGTTATAACCTGTACTGGTTCTTTACCTAAACTTACTGTAAAATCAATAACTGTTCCTTCCGATACCACAGCATTTACAGAGTAATTTTGAACCATTACTAAACCTGCTTCAAATTTGTCCGAATAGGAAGTTGTTACATTTCCAGCAACCAGATTAAGTTCAGTTAATTTTGTTCTTGCCTGTTGCTCTGTAAGGTTAGAAAGGTCTGGCACCGATACATCTACTATTTTTTTACCGCTACTAATATAAACTGTAACTGTATCATTTTTCTTTACCTGAGTTCCTTTTTCAGGTGAAGTCCTTATTACCTTGCCCTGTTCTACTGTTTCACTGTTTTCATATTCATGGAAAGGCTCTAATTTAGCTTCTCTAAGTGAGGCGATTGCTTCTGTATCAGGATATCCATATACATCAGGAAGTTCAAATGTTTCAGGCCCCATACTTACCTTAACAGTTATTGTTGTATTTAATTCAACATCTGTATTAGCAATTGGACTTTGATCAAATATAATACCAGCTTCAATTAAATCATTATATTCTGTTTGCTCCTGAATTCCAAGGTTTTGTTTATTTAAAACTTCTTTCGCTTCTGAAGGAGTAAATCCATTTACACTAGGTACTGAAACCGTATTGGAGGAACTTGTTGTTGGTTGTGTTGTTTCAGAAGTAATCTGAGTAGGCTCTGTTGTTGTCTGATTATTGTTAAAGCTAAATACTCCTAATGTTTTTCCAATTAAAAATATAACTACAAATGCAAGTATAATTGCAATTGCTATTCCACCTGCAACTAATATTTTTTCAAGCTTAGGATCCATGTCTGTTTCCAAATCGTCATCCTTATTATCTTCTTTTTCTTTTGGAAGCTCTCTACTATATGCTTTAGATGTATCAATAACATCTATTTTCTTGTATTGATCGCTTTGTATTATTGGCTCAATAGTCTTTTTTGTTTCCTTTTTAATCGTTTTTACATCTTCATCAGATAATACTATTGTAGGAGAAGTATCAACCGTTGGTTGAGATATCTTTACAAAGTCTGTGTCTGGTGCTGATAATGAACGCTTTAAATCATCAATTAATTCATCAGTAGATAAGTATCTTCTCTCTGGTCTTTTCTGAGTACATTTTAATACAATTTTTTCAAGACTTAAAGGAATATTTGGATCTACCTCTCTAAGCGGAGCCATTTCTCCCTGAATATGAAGAAGGGCCACTGAAACTGTATTATCTCCTTCGTATGGAACCTTTCCAGTAAGCATTTCATATAAAGTTATACCTAAAGAATATATATCACTTTTTTCATCACTATATCCTCCTCTAGCCTGTTCTGGTGAAATATAGTGTACTGAACCCATGGCATTTGAGTTTACTGTTTCTGAAGTTGCAGCTTTTGCAATTCCAAAATCAGTAACTTTAACCTTTCCATCTCTTGAAATAATTATATTTTGGGGTTTTATGTCTCTATGAATAATGTGATTATTATGTGCTGCCTCTATTCCAGATGCAATTTGTATTGCTATACCTACAGATTCCTTAACTTCTAATCTGCTCTTTTTTTCAATATAACTTTTTAAAGTAATGCCTTCAACTAATTCCATTACAATATAATATGTTCCATTATCTTCCCCAACATCATATACATTCACAATATTTGGATGAGATAATCCGGCTACTGATTGTGCTTCTACTCTGAATTTTGTTACAAAACCTTTATCATTGCTATATTCTGATTTAAGCACTTTAATTGCTACAAAGCGGTTAAGTCTATGGCATTTAGCCTTATATACATCTGCCATTCCACCTGAACCGACTTTATCAATAATCTCGTAACGGTCTCCTATAAACATACCTGCTTTTAACATAATTCACCTCTCATTTAAACTTTTATAATAACAACTGATATATTATCTTTTCCACCATATTGATTTGCTTTGTCTACTAACTCTTTTGGCAAATTCAAGATATCATCATTACTAATGATTATATTTCTGATTTCTTCATCATCTATCATATTGGTCAAACCATCTGAACACATTAATATATAATCATCCTTTTTAATGCTTACCTCAAAGTAATCTGGCACAACTGTTTTTACCGCACCTAATGCTCTTGTTATAACATTTTTATTTGGATGCAGTCTTGCGTCTTTTTTATCTAGCTGTCCCTTTCGTACCATTTCCTCTACTATTGAATGATCCTCAGTTATTTGTGATATTACATCATTTATTACATACAATCTGCTGTCACCAACATTAGCCACGTATATTTCATCATCAATTATTGTTGCAACTACCACAGTTGTTCCCATGCCTTGCAGTTCTTCGTTAGCTTCTGCATATGAAATAATTTTAGAATTAGCAGCTTTTATTGCTTCGTTCATAATTCCAATTGGTGTTTTAACTTCACTCTTTGATATGGTTTCTACTAGTGTTTCAACGCAACACCTTGATGCAAAATCACCTGCATTATGTCCTCCCATACCATCTGCCACTATAAATAAATTAGGGAGATTTCCTATTGCATCTTCTGTAGCGTGTATATAATCTTGATTTATACTTCGCTTCTTACCAATATCTGTCAATGAAAAAGCTTTCATTTTATACCTCCTTACACCATAAATTTACTATCCATATAGATATGTAATATTAAATCTATATTTTTGTTTCTATATAACTTTTCCTCAATTGACCACATGCCGCATCAATATCCTGACCCAGTTCTCTTCTAATAGTAACATTTATTTTGTTTTTTTCAAGTTTATTTTTAAAATTTTGTATTGTCTTTAGTTTTGATTGAAGGTAATTTCTTTCTTTTATTGGATTAACTGGAATAAGATTCACATGGCAATTTATGCCTTTTAATAGCTTGCTTAGATTATCTGCATCTTCTTCACTGTCATTAATTCCTTCAACTAAGCTATATTCAAAAGTCAGGCGTCGGTTTGTTTTTTCTAAATATTTTACACATGACTCAATAGTCTCTTTTATATTATATTTATTTGCAACAGGCATTAGACTTTTTCTTATTTCATCGTTTGGTGCATGAAGAGATAGTGCTAATGTTATTTGAAAATTTTCCTCTGCTAATAAATTTATCTGTGGAACCAATCCGCAGGTTGACACTGTTAAATTTCTTTGGCTTATATTTAATCCATTTTCATCACTAATCATTTTTATAAATTTTACTAAATTATCATAATTATCTAAAGGTTCACCTGTTCCCATAACAACTACATTGGAAACCCTTTGACCTGATAATCTTTGTATTACGTAGATTTGTTCTAACATTTCAGATACTAATAAATTTCTTTCCAAACCTAAAAGTGTTGAAGCACAAAACTTGCAACCCATTTTACAGCCTGCCTGAGATGAAATACATACTGAGTTCCCATGCTTATATTTCATTAAAACACTTTCTATTATATTACCATCATAAAGTTTTATCAAGTATTTACTTGTATCATCTGTTTTTGAAGTTAAGACTTCTAAAACCTTAGCATTAATAATTTCAAATTTATCCTTTAGTTTTTCTCTAAGACTTGATGATATATTTGTCATATCATCAAAGTCTGTAATTAATTTAACATGAATCCAGTCATATATTTGCTTTGCCCTAAAGGGCTTATCTCCAATATCTATAATCGCTTTTTTTAGTTCTTCTAATGAAAGGGATTTTATATCAATCTTATCCATTTTATTCCATCCTTCTTAATCTGGCAATAAAGAAACCATCTGTTTGACTACCACCTGGTATTAATTCTAAATATCCTGATTTAGTACTATCACACTGAAGATCTTTTGGTATATATGGATCAAGCGATTCTAGCCTGAACGGAAAATTATCTGTAAACCATATGACATTTTCAATGTTTTCTTCTTTTTGTAATGTACAAGTACTATATATAAGAATACCATCTTTTTTTACATAATTTTTTGCTACTTTTAAAATATCTCTTTGAAGAAGGGACAGATTCTTAACATCCTCTTTTGTAGTCCGATATTTTATATCCGGCTTCTTTCCAATTACCCCAAGACCTGAACATGGCAAATCAGCAATTACTATATCTGCACTGTCTATATAATCTTTATCGAGTATTAATCCATCAAAAGTTTTTGTTTCTACATTTAAAAGTCCTAATCTTTTAACATTTTCCTCAATAAGAGATACTTTTAAATCACTTACATCCCTTGAAGATATCTTTCCTGTATTTTGTAACTTTTCTGCCAAATGGGTGGTTTTTCCTCCCGGAGCTGCACATATATCAATTATAAAATCTCCCTGCTTTGGGTTTGCTACTTCTCCAACTAGCATAGAGCTTTCGTCTTGAATTGTAAATAAACCATTTAAAAATTCATTTATTCCATTAACATGACTATAGTTTGATATATCCAAAGCATATGGTAGGTATTTTCCCATTTTGGTTTCAATATTTTGTTTATTAAGAAGTTCTGTAAGTTCATCAACTGTTGTTTTATTAAGATTTACTCTAATTTTTGTTTTCTTTTCTTCTAAGAAATAAGTCAAAATATTTTTAGCTGTGTTATATCCATATGATTCAATAAAATCTTTTACTATCCATTCTGGCATTGAATAGATTACACTTAAATATTTAATTGGCTCACTTTTTTCATCCGGATATTTGATTGTTTTATTTTCTCGTATAATATTTCTAAGTATTCCATTTACAAATCCTTTTAAATTTTTAAAACCTTTTTTTTCTGCTAATTTCACAGCTTCGTTACAAATGGCTGAATCAGGTATATTTTCCAAAAAAAATGATTGATAAACACCCATTCTTAGTATGTTTCTAATTACTGGCTTCATTTTTTTCGTATTTATATTTGAAAATTCATTAATAATATAGTCTAATAAAATCTGCTGTTCAATAACTCCAATTGAAACACGTGATATAAAAGACCTATCTTGTTTTATAAGATGCTGATATTTCTTTAGTGTATCAAAAATAACCTTATTACTAAAATTTTCATTTTCTAGTACTTCTATTAAAATTCCCAATACTATTTCTCTGGGATTAATGGCTTTAGTCACGTGATCTTCCTCCAGAAATTAATATAAGTCTGACTAATTGTAATACAGATGATGCTAATCCTGCTACATATGTTAATGCCGCCGCAGTTAATACTGTTTTTGCACCCTTAAGTTCTTGTGCATATAATATACCTCCACTTTCAATAGCTTTTAGTGCTCTGTTTGATGCATCAAATTCTACTGGAAGTGTTATAAGCTGAAAGAGTACTACCAATGCAAATAGTATAATTCCAATATTTATAAATGGTGTAGCTCCTATAATTAACCCTAATAATACTAATGGCCATGAAACACTAGCTGCTATATTTACTACCGGAACCATAGCTCCCCTTATTCTTAATGGGGCATAACTTTTATTATCCTGTATTGCATGACCACATTCATGTACTGCAACTCCTATAGCTGCAACAGATGTACTAAAATAAACGTTTTGGGAAAGCCTTAGTACTTTTCCTCTGGGGTCATAATGATCTGTAAGATTTCCTGCAACACTTTCAATTCTTACATTATATATTCCTTCTCTTCTTAAAACTCTTTCTGCTGCTTCAAAGGCGGTTATATTTGAGTGACTTATAACTTTTGAATATTTATTATATGTGTTTTTTATATTGGCTGATGCTATAAGTGACAACGCTGCACCTATTAGTACTAGTATATAAGTTGGATCCCAAAACATACTACTCCTCCTTTATGCTCCCAAAACCGTTCCTTTTTTTAGAGAATATCCTCTTAGAAAAGATTCGGCGGACATTCTTTTTTTACCTTCAATCTGTAGTTGTGTTATTCCTAATAAACCTTTTGATGTTTTAACATAAATTGTATCAGGTGTTATATCAACTACCTCACCATTTACTCCTGAAACTTCTTTAGTTTCTACCACCTTAGCTTCCCATATTTTAAATGTTTTATTATCAAGAAATGTGTATGCACTTGGCCATGGATTTAGTCCTCTTATTAATCTTTCAATTTCTTGTGCCGATTTATTAAAATCAATATTGCCAAGTGATTTATCAAGCATTTTAGCATAATTAGCTTTTTCATCATCCTGTTTTTCTCTTACTGCCACGCCGTTTTCTAATTGGGCAAGGGTCTTTATTAATAAATCTGCACCTAATACCGAAAGTTTATCATGAAGGCTTCCGCCTGTTTCATCCTTTTCAATAGGGATGATTTCTTTTAAAATCATATCCCCTGTATCAATTCCTGCATCCATATACATGGTGGTTACACCAGTTACTTCTTCTCCGTCAATTACTGACCATTGAATTGGTGCAGCTCCCCTGTATTTAGGAAGCAAGGAAGCATGTACGTTAATACACCCATACTTTGGAAGATCTAGCAGCGACTTTGGTAAGATCTGTCCAAATGCCACCACTACAATTACATCCGGTGCAATATCTTCTAATATTTTTATAAATTCACTGTCTCTTACCTTTATTGGCTGATATACCATAATTCCATGCTCCAAAGCCTTTTCTTTAACCGGAGGATAGGACATGTTATTTCCTCTGCCTTTTTTCTTATCTGGCTGGGTAACAACAGCTTTTACCTCATGACCGGCACTTATTATCTTTTCAAGGGTAGGAACTGAAAAGTCAGAAGTACCCATAAATACAACCTTCATTCTATTCCTCCTCCTCATCCTCTTCCTCATCATATAATTCTGAAACATCCATTAGTTTTCCTTCAATCTTATCAACATAAAGTTCTCCATTTAAGTGATCAATTTCATGACATAAAGCTCTGGCAAGCATTTCTGTTCCTTCAACAAATATTTCTTCCATATCTTCATTGCATGCTTTTACTTTTACATAATTTGGTCTTGTTACAATCCCTACCTTACCCGGCACACTAAGACATCCTTCATCACCAGTCTGTTCTTCATTGGTTTCAATAATTTCAGGGTTTATTAATACTATAGGGGTTTCATAGTCAACATCTATTACTACAATTCTTTTTAAAATACCTACCTGAGGAGCTGCCAAACCAACCCCATTAGCTTCATACATAGTTTCAAACATGTCGCCGATTAATTCTTTAATCTTTGGTGTTACCTCTGTTACATTCTTTGATTTTTTATAAAGTACATTATCGCCTAGTTTTCTTATATTCCTTATTGCCATCTTTTTCGCTCCTTATTGTATATTTTAATACGTATTCATTGGATTAAAATCAAATTGTACCATACACTTGTTAAAAGCTTGTGAATTATCTATTAATTTTTCTAAATATTTTCTTATAATTTTTAGATTTTCCAGATTATTATGTTTTATATATATAATCCTTCTATAAGTGTCATTAATCTTTGATATAGTTGTACTTGCAGGCCCAATTAATTCAATATCAATATTCCTTGTTTTTCTTTTAATTACTTCTGATAAGTAGTTTATGTTATCATCTGCTATTTTTTCTTCATTTGAAATAACCAATATTGCTAATATTTCTGATATTGGCGGATACTTTAGTATACTTCTAAATTGTATCTCTTGTCTATAAAATTCTTCATAATCTTGGTTACCTGAAGATACTATACTATAATGGTCTGGATTATAGGTTTGTATAACTACTTCCCCTAACTTTCCTCCTCTTCCGGCTCTTCCGCAAGCCTGAGTTAAAAGCTGAAAGGTTCTTTCACTGGCTCTGTAATCATTTGAAAACAGGCTTAGATCTGCTGCTATAATTCCAACTAATGTAACGTTTGGAAAATCGTGGCCTTTTACGATCATTTGTGTTCCTATTAGAATATCTGCTTCATTGTTTGAAAATGAGGATAAAATTTTCTCATGACTGTCTTTTTTCTTTGTAGTATCCATGTCCATTCTAAGTAATTTAGCCATAGGAAATTCTTTTTGTATTAGTTCTTCAACCTTTTGAGTTCCCACTCCAAAGGCTGCAATATATTTTGAGTTACATTCCGGGCAGTTATCTGGCATTCTTTCTTCATGTCCGCAGTAATGACATACTAATTTATTATAAGTATTGACTCCTTCTTTGCTTCTCATTCCTTTATGGGCAGTTAATGATACATCACAATGACTGCATTTTATTACAAAGCCACAGCTTCTGCACGAGACGAATCCTGCATATCCCCTTCTATTTATAAATATCATGGTTTGCTCTTTTTTATCTAGTCTGTTGGTTATTAACTCTTTTAGTTTATTACTTAAAATCGATTTGTTTCCCTCGCTTAATTCTTTTCTTAAATCAACTATATGTACACTTGAAAGCTTACTGTTTGATTTTGCTCTGGTAAGAAGCTCATACAATTTATATTCTCCGTTTAATGCTTTTGTATATGTTTCAATGGAGGGCGTTGCAGAGCCTAAAACCACACTGGCACCAGCCATAGTGGCTCTATATATGGCAACTTCTCTTGCATGATACTTTGGTGAGGTATCACTTTTATATGTAGATTCATGTTCTTCGTCAATAATAATTAATCCTAAATTATTAAACGGAGTAAACAAAGCTGAGCGAGGCCCTATCATTATGTCAATTTCTCCCCGTTTTGCACGTAAGTATTGATCATATCTTTCACCTTGTGAAAGTCTGGAATTTAAAATTGATACCCTGTCTCCAAACTTTTGATAAAATCTCATTACGGTTTGATAGGTTAATGCAATTTCAGGGATAAGTACTATGGCTTGTTTGTTTTGTTTAATTACATTATCAATTAGTTCCATATATACTTCTGTTTTACCGCTTCCGGTTATTCCACGTAATAGATAGGTTTTTCTAATACCGCTGTTATATTCATTGGTTTGATCTAAAATAATTTCTTTTTGTGGTTTTGTTAATGCTATGTCAGAATTAATTTTATCAGATTCCTTTATAGGATTGCGGTATTCTTCTTCTATAATAATTTTTATGATGTTTTGAGCACTTAATGATTTTATTGTATTTGGTGAAATTGCTAATTTGTTAGTAACTATGTTATATTCTAATATTTGATCATTTAGCAGTTCAGTTAATAATCTTACTTTAGCTGTGTTGTTCTTTTTTATGAAGTTTTCTAAATGTTCTTTTGCTTCTTTTGTTTCTATGTTTAATTTAATATATTTTTTATCCTTGGTTTTTATTGATTGCTTTACAGGTATTACTGTTTTAAGTGCATTAATCATGGTAGAACCATAACTTTCTTTAATCCACCATGCAAGCTTTATTAATTGGGATTCTATTACTATGCTACCCTCTGATATGGATACTATTTCTTTCATTCTTTTTATATCGAAGTTTGGTTCATCTGTTATATTTACGATATAGCCTTTTATTAACCTGTTACCTTTACCAAATGGAATTTCTACAAGCATTCCAATTGAAATTTCATTGATTAGACTGTCTGGTATAATATATTGAAATATTTTATCTAAATCTTCATGTGAAATATCTACTATAATATCTGCAAACATAGACTGATTAAACTCCTATCTTGATTTCAATTGAAACATTTTCTACAGTTATGTATTATATCATATTGAAACATGTGGGTGCAAGTGTTTTAGGTTTTCTGGATTTTGAGGAGGGGAAACGGCGGTTTGATATTTTATAATATGTTTTTCTTATGTTTTCATTGTATTTCTTGTTTTAAATTGCAATTCATTATGTGATATGATAGAATTAAAATGGGGGTAGTAGGAAAAGTCCAGAATTTAAGTGTTTCCACCAAATCTCTTACAGAGGAGATGGTTAACTATGAGTACATTTGAAACTTTGTATTTACTCTTAGAATTTGAATTGTATAAAGTAGCTCTTATCACCTTAGTGATATACTCATTTATATCACTATATGATAAAAAACATAAAAAAAGTAGCCTAATACCTCAGAAATATTAGACTACTAAAAACACTCTGGTGGTAACACAGGAACGCTCTGTGACCTCCGATTACCTTTAGTATAGTACATTTTTTTTAAAAAGTAAATAGAAAAATTAAATAATTATTAAATTTTAACCTCACTGTTCCTATCTTTAGATATATGAACTAATTAAATTTTTCGCTTGTACTTATCATGCTTCTAATGTAAAACATAGAGGATAATATTCAGAGAATTAAGGTAATTACAGCAGAACAACTTGACAACAACATTTTCTAACGAATCTTTATGCTTTCATCCAAATATTTAACAATAGGCTCTAAAAAGAAATCAAGGATTCTTCTTTCTCCTGTCTTTATTTCAGCCTTTACTTGCATACCGGAAGATATTTTATATTGAACACCTTCACTTTCCAAATAATCCTTTTCTAATTTGATTTTAACAAGGTAAACATTCCCAAGTTTTTCATCTGGATAGGAATTAGGGCTTATGTAGATTATTTTTCCTTTAATCGTTCTAAATTTTTGAAATGGATATGCGTCAACTTTTATCATAGTCTCTTGATCAAGCTTTACAAAACCACTGTCTTTGTTTAGGAGAAATGTTTCTGCAATCAATTCGGTTCCATCTGGTACAATTGTTAGCAGGGTATCTGCCGGTTTTACCACCGAACCTATTGTATTGACCGAAATTCCACTTATTTTTCCAGATACAGGAGCTGTCAATTGATTGTAATTAATAATTGTGTCACTCTTAGCAATTTCACCTTCATTCTGCATAATTACTTTATCAATTTCTAATATTGTGTTTTGTAAATTCTTTCTGTCTTCAGATATAAAATTGATTTTTTCTTGAAGAATCTTATCTTTCTGAGATTTAATTTCTAATATTTTTGAATTTAAAATTCCAAGCTCATAAGTTAAATTATCTTTTTGATTATTAAGATTAATTAGTTTCCTTTTATCCTCTAACTTTTTATTCTCTACATTAATTTTTTGAGTATTATACTCACTTTGGGTAATTTCAAGATTTTTCTTAATTTCTGCGTATTCATTTTGGGTAATTACTCCCTGATCTAAAAGCTTTTTTGAATTATTTTCCTGTTCTATCAAAGTATCTAACTTTACATTTATAGTATCAAGTATTTGTTCTTCTGAGCTTTTTTGATTTATTTCTTTATTTAGATCTTTTATTTGCTTTTCTAAATTCTTTATATTCTCTTTTGCTTGAGAAACCTGAAGGTTAGTAGTTTCTACAGAGGCTTCTGTCTGTAAGACCTGTGTATCAAATAACTCAAGACTAGTTTTATAATTTTCTCTTTTTGCTTTATAATAAGTAAGAATTTGGATATTTTCTTCGTTTACATCTTTTAATGTAATTTCATTGTTAGTCAAAATATCTTCTATAATCATTTTTTCAAATCTTGCTTTATTTAATTGTTTTGAGTAAGTTGTATTATCAACCTGATTTAAACTTGTATCAATTAGTATTAAAGGTGTATCCTTTTCAACATATTGCCCGTCTTCAACCAATATCTGTGTGATTTTTCCTTCTGCAATTGACTGCACAACCTTTACATTTCCATCTGGTACAATCTTTCCTGTTGTTGTTGCAACTACATCAATCTTACCTAAATATGACCAAAGAATCAGCACAATTACTGCTATAAAAATAAGCCATATAGTAAGCCTTCCAAGGGGTGATGTAGGTTTTTCTGTTATTTCAAGTACATCTGGTAAAAACTCATAGAATTGCCCTTTATTCTTTTGCATTATACTTCCCCCTTACTAAATTGCTGAGTGTATAAATGGTAATATAGACCCTTTTGTTCCAGTAATTTTTGTGCAGGTCCATATTCAACTACCTTTCCTTTATCAATAGCCATAACTGCATCTGCATGTTTTATAGTTGACAGTCTATGGGCAATAATAAGTACAGTTCTGCCTTTACTGATATTTTTAAGGTTTGCATTAATAATGCTTTCAGATTCATAGTCAAGGGCTGATGTAGCCTCGTCAAAAATTAATATTCTTGGATTATCCATTAATGCCCTTGCAATGGCAATTCTTTGTTTTTGACCTCCCGATAAGCCTGTTCCATTTTCACCAAGGATTGTATCATATGCATCTGGCATTTCAGTTATAAAATCATGAGCACCAGCTATTTTACATATCTCTATTACCTTGTCTATACGCGTTCCCGGGTTATTAACACAAAGGTTGTCCTTTATAGAAGCATTAAATAAAAAGCTTTCCTGTGGTACAACTCCAATTTGTCTTCTAAGCCAATCCGTATCTGCAAGGGAAATGTCTACACCATCAATCAATATTTTTCCCGATTCAGGTATATAGAGCCTTTGCACCAACTTTGCTAAAGTACTTTTTCCCGAACCGCTTCTGCCAACAATTCCAATCATATGTCCTGCCGGTATACGAAAAGTCATATTTTTTATAACCTCTGCGGTATTCATTCTATATCTAAAGCTTACATTTTCAAAAGTTATAGCTCCCTGAATTTGGGGCAGGCGGGTTTTTGATTGGTTTAAATCTATTTCCGGCTTTACCTTAAATATATCACTAATACGTTCAATAGATACTTTTGTCTGCTGAAATTCCTGCCATAATTGAACTAATCTTAGAATTGGACCGCTTACACGACTAGCAAGCATTCTAAATGCAATTAATTGCCCTACTGTAATTGTTCCTGCGATTACCAACCTTGCCCCTGCCCATAGAATTATTAGGTCAAATATTTTTTGTATGAAATTTGCTATAGCTCCAATATTACCTGAGAATATTGAGGTTTTGTAGGAAGCATTTGTATAATTAGCAAGAAGATTGCCCCATTTTGTTTGTATTTTAGGTTCTATAGCCAGAGATTTAATTGTGTTAATACCTGATACTGTTTCCACCATATATGCCTGAGATTCTGCTCCTGCATTGAATTTTTCTTCTAATTGTTTTTTAAATATAGGTGTTGATATGGCTGATACTATGGCAAATAATGGGAGTGACAAAAGTACAATCGTGGTTAAATCCTTTGAATAGAAAAGCATAACTATAATGTAAACAACTACAAACATAAGATCTAATACTGTGGTAAGGGGTGTTCCTGTAAGAAAGCGTCTTATATTTTCTAATTCTTTAACTCTTGCAATGGTATCTCCAGTTCTTCTGTTTTCAAAATACATAAGCGGAAGATGTATCAGGTGATTAAAAAGCCTGTCTCCCAAAACTACATCTATCTTACTTGTAGTATTGGTAAATACATAATTTCTTGCAATACTCATTAAAGTTTCAAAGATTACAATTCCTATTAACCCTATAATCATAACATCAAGTGTTGTAAAGGAATTATGTACTAGTACCTTATCAATAACAACTTGCATGATAACGGGTGAAAATAGTCCAAATATCTGCAAAGTAAAAGAAGCAATGAGTACTTCTATAAGTTGGGTTTTGTACTTTTCAATGGTTTTTAAAAACCAGCTTATTCCAAATTTGAAATCTCTGTTTTTCTTATCTTTATGCTTCAAAAGTATAACTGTATTATTCCATTTGTTTTTAAATTCATCTAAAGATAACATCTGTGGAGTTTCTGAGTTTTGTTCTAATATAAGAACCTGCTTATCATCTGCTTTTGCAAGTATAAAATAGTTATTTTCCTTATCCTGAACAATGCATGGCATTGGAAGTTTGTTAATAGAGGATTTATATCGTGTTAATACCTTAGTATGAAAATTCATATGTTTTGCTACTTTAATTAATTCTAAATTACCTATTTCTTTATCACGCAAATTAAATTTATGTGAAATCTGTTCTGCATCAAATGCAATGGAATTGTATACACTGATTGTGGCAAGTGCGTATAAACCGGAATGCATTTTATTCATTTTATCCACATCCTTTATGGTTGAATTTTGTACTTTATTAAATATTTTCTTTTTCTATAGTATAAGTTAAAATATAATATATTTTATTTTTGCTGTATTGTAAAGTAGCTTTTTCATATTCTAATTTTTGAATTTGGGTTTCTTGTTTTGTAATGTTTATTTTTGAAAGTTTTCCATTTTTGTAGAGGAGCTTTTGAGCTTTTAATTTTTCTTTGGCTAAGTTTAGTTCCTTTTCTTTTGATTTTAATTGATTTTCGTAGTTTTTTGCATCTGCTAGTAATTTATTTATTTGGATTTGAATATCCTGTTGGTATTGTGATTTTTCTAATTGTAGGGTATTGATTTGTAAATCAGCTTTTTTTATTTTTACGCTGTTTGGGTCAATTTGAGTTATTGTGTTTTTATATTTTTTGTATGCTGTGATTTGGGTTTGTAAAAATTTATTTTTTATATTATTACTTATGTATAGAGCTTCCCAATTAGATAATTTTGTATTTATTTTAAGGTTATTTAATTGAACATTTCCTACTTCTTCATTTAATTGTATTTTTAATTCATCTTTTAATAAGTTTAATTGATTTATAAGATTTTCTTTTTCTATATTTTGATTGTATATTTGTGTTTCAATTGATTTTACTTCAAGTTCTGTGGAATAGCCTGATTTTAATTTGCTTTTTTCTATTGCTAGTTCTTCTTTTAATTGTTTTATTATTGATTCTTCATATTTTATTTGCTTTTCATATACTTGGAATTAAGGTGTACTTTGTAAGAAAGTTATAATTTATGTTTTCTTGTTTTTCAATGATTATTTTTTCTTTTTGCTGTTTATAAAATATGTATATTTCTTTTTGCCATTGATAGTCTTCGTATTGAATTTTTAGGTTTTTTAGCTGTTTGTTGTATTCTTCTAGGTTTTTTTCTATTTTTTGCAGATTGGTGCTGTTGTTTTGGTTTTCTTCTTTTAAATCGGTGGTTTCTTTGATGTTTTCTTCTACTGTTTTTATGTTTTCTTCACATTCCTTTGAGAGTTGGTCGTATTCTTCGTATTGGAGAATGTATTGATCTAATTCGTATTGTATTCTTTGGTAATCTAGGCTGTTTTGTTTAAGGGTTTCCAGTATTTCAGAGGATGATGTGTCATCCTTTTGGGTGGATTCAGTTTCTTTGGCAATTGATGGGAATTGATTGTAGGTAAGGATGTTTGTCGAATAGATTATTATTAAAAGTATTATTGGATATTTTCTGATTTGTTTTTTGTTTGGCATTTTTCCTCCTTGGTGTGGTTGTAAAGGATTTTTTAGAATTTTACTTTTTGATTTTTTGTTTTTATTTTACTTTTATTTATTTATTAGATACTTAATTTTTAGTTGTTTACATTCATAACAGGTAATTAATAATACCTGTTATGAATGTACTTTTAAATATTTTGCTTTTATTCAACCTTTGTCCAAAATGGAGTAATATAATCATTTAAAGCTTCTGGTGTATCTTGTTTTGCCTGTTCCCAAAGCATTCCTGAATCATTGGTAAAAGATGACATTGCTTGAATTAGCTGTTCAACATTTGTGTTGGTTATGTAATGATTATCTCCACTATAGATTTCTTCTATTTTATATGCAGAGCCGGAATACCACTGGCTAATGGTAATTTTGTCATTTCCACTTCCAAGGATGATGTTTAGGTCGTTTCCTGCTTTTGCAAAAGAGAAATCGGTTATGGAGTAGTTGGTTATGATTTTGTCTTTGTTGTTTGTGGTTGTGTCGTAATCGTAGATTTTGTCTTGACCGTCGCCTTTGTTGAAGTAGTAGATGTCATTTCCTGTATTGCCATCTAGGTAGTCATTTCCTGTGCCACCATATAGTATGTCAGAACCTGCATCACCATATAAATAGTCATCTCCACTTTCTCCGTAAAGCTTGTCATCTCCAAAACTTCCATATAAGTAATCTTTTCCGTCTCCTCCATAAAGTATATCATCGCCATTTTCACCGTACAAATAGTCATCACCAGTATCTCCGTTTAGAATGTCGTCATTATTACCTCCATACAGAGTATCATTTCCATTTCCTCCTGACAGTACGTCTTTTCCTTCATAGGATACTAAGTAGTCATTTCCTTCATCTCCATATATTATGTTATTACCCTTGCCACCATATAGAGTGTCATTTCCTTCATTTCCATGCATGATAAAATTAAAAGTTCCTAAATTTATTGTACCATTACTATAACTATCGTTGCCTGCAGTACCATTTACATAGATTGGATGTTCTTGAATACTATTTTTATTCCAAACCGTTCCATCTGCAAATGTTATTTCTTCAAGACCATATTTTACACTACTTGAATAATTAAAGTAGCTACTAACCTTAACTTTATCAGTGGTATTCTTTATTTCAAAAATCAGGTCATTTCCTTCTCTTTTTAAGATTATATCATCCGCTGAAATTCCCTCACCAAATCTTAGAACATTATTGGATTGTACCATGCTTTTTCCAGATATTAGATCTTCAAGCATTTTTGCAGTTGTATCTTTTGATAATCTGTTTGGTAAAATATAAATCTTTGATTCTCCAGTTACATTAGACAGTGTCCCTGTTATATTGTCCTTATTTCTTTGATAAACTGTTTCTTCACCTTTATAATAGAGCATAAATAGTACACTTGGGTCACTGCCACCATTATCTGTACAATACATGTATTTGGACTGAACTCCATTGATGTTCAAGTAACCCTCAGTATGGTTTGCATTTCCGTCAGAACCTAAATTACCACTATTACTTAATGTGTAACTAACATGTTC
>JAVBPB010000113.1:0-23230 GCA_031549965.1 Mobilisporobacter sp.
CCTCCTTCAGCATGTTTTTTACAAGCCTTTGCTATGCAAAGTCTTGACAAAACATAAACGCTTCGTCGGACGTTCTCTCGATGTTTTAAAAAACAAAAACATCTGCCGAACCAATGGGTCTGCACAATTGGATATATATACGCTCATATTCATCTTAAAAATTCGCACAGCCTAAATCAAGGACTTTTTCAACCCCTTCAATACACCACAGGGAAACCAAAATAAATCTTACCCCTCTAATTCCCTTAAGTCAATTCCAAGCTCCACAAGCTGTTTTTCCTCAACAACATTCGGAGCATCAGTCATTAAGCATGAAGCATCTTTAACTTTTGGGAATGCTATTACGTCACGAATGCTATCCTCTTTAGCCATTAGCATAATCAAGCGGTCAAGTCCGTATGCAAGTCCACCATGTGGAGGTACACCATATTTAAAAGCGTTTAGTAAGAAACCAAATCTGTCGTAAGCTTCTTCTTTTGTAAATCCTAAAACTTCAAACATTTTTTCCTGTACATCACCTTGGAATATTCTTATGCTTCCGCCACCGATTTCTGTACCATTTAGAACGATGTCGTAGGCTTTTGCTCTTACTTTTTCTGGGTGGGTGTTAAGTAATTCTAAGTCTTCATCCATTGGCATTGTAAATGGATGGTGTTTTGCAACATATCTGTCTTGTTCTTTTGAGTATTCTAAAAGAGGAAATTCTGTAACCCATAGGAAATTAAATTCATCTTTATTTAGTAATGATAGATTTTTTGCTATTTCTAATCTTAAATTGCCAAGGACATCAAATACAACGTCATCTTCATCTGCTGCAAATAGTAACAAGTCTCCTGCTTTTCCATCCATTGCACTTACTATTGCACTTAATTCATCCTCTGTCATAAACTTGGCAAAAGAGGATTTATAACTTCCATCTGTCTGAATAGATAAGTATGCTAATCCTTTAGCACCGAAGCCTTTTGCAAAATCAACTAAGGCATCTATTTTCTTTCTTGGCATTTCTGCTTGTCCATTTACGTTGATTCCTCTTACTGAACCACCATTTGTTAAAGCTGATTTAAATACTACAAATTCAGTGTTTTTTACTACCTCTGAAATATTCTTTAATTCTAACCCAAATCTTAGGTCTGGTTTGTCTGAACCAAATCTTTCCATAGCTTCTTTGTATGGCATTCTTCTAAGTGGAAGAGTTATATCTATACCTATGGTTTCTTTAAACATTTTTTGGATTAAACGCTCATTTACTTCTATAATGTCATCAATGTCAATGAAAGAAAGTTCCATATCTATCTGAGTAAATTCAGGCTGCCTGTCTGCTCTTAGATCTTCATCCCTAAAGCATTTTGCTATCTGAAAATATCTATCGTACCCAGAACACATTAGTAATTGCTTAAATAATTGAGGCGATTGAGGTAGGGCATAAAAATTACCTGGATGCACCCTGCTTGGCACTAAATAATCTCTTGCACCTTCAGGAGTACTTTTTGTAAGCATAGGGGTTTCTACTTCAATGAAGCCTTCTTCAGATAAAAAGCTTCTTGTAAGCGTTGCCACCTTACTTCTCATTATAAGATTTCTTTGAAGATCTGGTCTTCTTAGATCTAGATATCTGTATTTTAGTCGAAGCTCTTCTTTGGTATTACTGTCCTCCTCAATTGGAAAAGGAGGAGTTTCTGCTTCTGATAATATTCTAAGTTCTGTGGCTCTAATTTCAATATTACCAGTTAAAAGGTTTTCATTTACCGCACCTGATCTTTTTTCAACCTTTCCGACAACTGCTATTACAAATTCACTTCTTAATTTTTCAGCCTTAATAAATCCTTCTTTTCCAATATCATTTTCGTCAAAAATAATTTGTAGTAATCCTGAACGATCTCTTAAATCTATAAAAATTAAACTTCCAAGATTTCTTCTTTTTTGAACCCATCCCATAGCAACTATAGTTTCACCAATATTGTTATTTGAAACTTCTGTACATCTGTGGGTTCTTTTTAATCCCTTCATTGACTCTGCCATTAATATTCCTCCTGTATTTTACTTAAATATTTCCATGATTTTTTTAGTACCTATTAATCGTTGAAAATATATAAAAATTTTCATATCAAAGTTTTTAACCTCATCTATCATTAATTCAACTGCTACATCCTTATCAAAGGATCTCCGATATTTTCTGTTAGAAATAAGTGCTATAAATACATCACAAATCCTTATAATTCTTGCACCAACAGGTATAGATTCTCCTCTTAAATTATCCGGAAAACCAGAACCATCGAAATTTTCGTGATGGTGATATATTGCAGATAATATTTCTTCAGAGTAACCCATATTTTTAATTGCCATATAGCTAAATATTGGGTGCATCCTCATATATTTCATTTCCTCAATTAAAAGTGTGTCTTTTCGTATTCCATATAAATATCTGTTTAATTTTAATTTGCCTACATCGTGCAACAGCCCTGCAATAGCCATTTTATAGCAAAATTCCTCATCAAATCCAATTTCTTTTGAAAGTAGATAAGCCAGATTGCTAACCAATATACCATGACCAATACCATCATCAAAGTCTTCCTTTAAAGTAGATTCAATTTCATTAAAATCAAAAATATTAACTAATTCTTTTACGGCAGCTTCCATATGTATACCCTTCCTTAATAAGACGCGATTATTAAGTTACATATTATCATCAATAAATTTCTTTTTTCTGTATATCATTTCATTAATTCTTTTAATATATTGAATAACATCTTTTACATTTTCAGTTCTCTCAATATTCCCCTTTTCGTGAAAAACATATTTTGACATTGCACCAGCTCCCAGTGCAAGTATTGTTTGCTTTTCTTCCATAATTAAAATATTATATATGCCCTCTTTATTAACCTTTGCATATCCTGTATTCTCAAGGTTGTCTGACATGTTTTTTTGTCTATACAAATAATATGGAAAATAATCAGAATTCCTAATTAATTTTTCAGATATATCCAACATTCTTTTTACATCAGTTTGAGTATCTAAAATGTATTTATCCTTATAAATATTTAATCTTGCCGCCCTTTTAATTGCTAATGTGTGTACTGTTATATTATCTGGTGACATTTTTAATATTTTAGATAAAGTATTTTCTACATCAATATAAGTTTCGTTATTAAGACCTAATATTATATCCATGTTAATATTATTATGCCCTATTTCTCTGGCATTATAATACACATCTTCAATCTGCTTTACTGTATGTCTTCTACCAATCAAATCAAGAGTAGCCTGATTCATGGTTTGAGGATTAATAGAAATTCTTGTTATATTATTTTGTTTTAGCACCTTAAGCTTGTCATAGCTTATACTATCTGGTCTTCCAGCTTCAACAGTAAATTCTTTAAGATTGGATAAGTCCAGAGTTTCGTTTATTTTTTTTAGTAACTTATCTAGCTGTATAGCTGTTAGAGTAGTTGGTGTTCCTCCTCCAACATAAATTGTATGAAGCACTTTATCTTTTAAGGCTGTTTTTGCAAATTCAATTTCTTTAAATAAAGCATCTAAATAAGGCTCTACTAAATTATTATATTTTTCAATGGAATATGAGGTAAATGAGCAATATAAACATCTACTTGGGCAAAAAGGGATTCCAATATAAATACTGTACCCCTTTTTATAATCAATATTCTTAAGTATGTTTAATTCTTTTTGTGCTATTTCTATGCTTAAATCTAGCTTTTCATCTGAAATATAATACTGTTCTTTCATATAATCTCTAATATGATTAACAGACTTTTCTTCTTCAAGCATATACATGGGTATCTTAACAGGTCTGATACCAGTTAATGTTCCCCAAACTAATTTTTTTTTGGTATATTCTCCTAGTGTATCATATATTATTCTTTTTAAAATATTTTTGTATTCACCTTTATTTTCATAAAAAGCAATAGAATGTTTAGAAATTAAGCAATTATTCTCTTGATAAAATGATGCCTTTATTTTATTTGAACTAACACATATTTCTAAATAACTGCTATTATCAGATGAAAAATCTATTTTCTCATTGGGATAATATGCCATTACTAAAGATCTGATATCATATTCAAAATCACTTAATGGAATTTCTTTTTTTTCATTATCTTCATTTAAAAATCTTATTCCTATCATGATTAATCCCAATAACTTTCTCGGCTAAAAAATGGATTATATTTTTTTTCATGACCAATTGTTGTAAATTCACCGTGACCTGGAAGCACTTCTATATCATCATTTAATATACTTATTTTATTCTGTAATGATTCTATTATTGATGAACTGCAACCTGTTGGCAAATCACATCTACCAACTGATTCTTTAAATAGAGTATCACCTGTAATTATTATTTTGTCATTAATAAAATAATAACACATACTTCCCTTGGTGTGTCCGGGGGTATGAATTGCTTTAATATTAAGCCCTGCAAGTTCAAATTCCTGATTATCCTTTAATAATATATCAGGAGTAAGTTTTATTGATGTCCTAAGAAAACTGTAGGAACAGTTAAGTTCTTCGTTTTCTAGTAAATCCCTTTCTGCTTCTGAAGAATATATTTTAATGTTATATTTTTGTTTTAGTGAAAATGCTGCCATAATATGATCAAAATGTCCGTGTGTTAATAAAATACCTACAGGAATCAAATTATCTTTTAGCAATAAACTAATTATATCTTCACTGTTGTCAGCAGGATCTATAATTATTGTCTCGTTAGTTTCTTTATTAGTAATAAAATAACAATTAGTTTGAACCAATCCAAATACATTGCATCTAGTGATTATTTCCGCCATTTTAACTCCTCGCTTTTTTTTAATTATCCCGTGGTTCTTTCTATATCAATGACGCTTTCTACATTCCTTAATTTATCTACTACCCTGTTTAATTCTTCAACACCATGTATCTCAAATCCAACACAAATTGTTGTAGTTCCTTGTTTACTGGTTCTGGCATTCATAGATATTACATCAATTTTCTTCTCTGTAAATATCTTTGATACATCAACTAAAATTCCTGTTCTATTATGGCAATATATTTTAATCTCAGCAATATATAGTTCATTACTAACTAAGTTATCTACTACATTCCATTTTGCGTCAATTATACGAACTTTTTCCTCTTCATTTAAATTGGTTATGTTTATGCAATCAGCCCGATGAATTGAAACTCCTCTTCCTCTTGTTACATATCCAATTATATTATCTCCCGGAACAGGGCCACAACACTTAGAAAAACGTACATCTAAGTCATGTAACCCATTAACTATTATGCCGTTTTTATGCTTAACTGTATTTTTAATTTCTTTATCTGAAATATTTTCTAATATTTCTTCATCAGTAATATCTTTTTTCTTTACTTTATCATGTTCTTCAATTAATTTATTTACTATCTGACCTTCCTTAAGTCCCCCATGTCCAATTGCAGCATAAACTGAATCCCAATCCTTAAAACCATATTTTCTCATAATCCTATTCATATATCCTGGTTTTAATAAATTGCCTAATGTTAAACCTTTAGATTTACAGTATTTTTCTGCCATTTCTTTGCCTTTATCAACATTATCAACCTTTAGTTCGGTCTTAAACCACTGGTTAATTTTGTTTTTAGCCTGTGTACTTTTTACAATACTAAGCCAATCAAGACTAGGGCCTTTTGAGTTTTGGGAGGTCATTATTTCGACTCTGTCACCATTCTTAATTACATAATCATTTGTAACAATTCTTCCATTGACTTTTGCACCAACCATTTTATCTCCTACGGCACTATGAATACTATAAGCAAAATCAATTGGGGTTGAGCCGTTTATTAGATTTTTTACATCTCCTGTAGGAGTAAAACAATATACATTTTCAGAGAATAAATCCAAATCACTTTTTAGTAATTCCATAAATTCTTTATTATCTGACATTTCTTTCTGCCATTCCAAAATTTGCCTTAACCAGCTTAATTTTGCTTCTTCTCTGTCTTGTAAGCTTGCTGATCTGGAAGCATTTTCTTTATATTTCCAATGTGCTGCAATTCCATATTCTGAAGTTCTGTGCATATCATATGTTCTAATCTGAATTTCAAATGGAGTGCCTGTGGGACCTATAAGGGTTGTATGAAGAGACTGATACATATTAGGCTTTGGCATGGCTATATAGTCTTTAAATCTGCCTGGAATAGGCTTATACATCTCATGAATTACCCCAAGAGCAGCATAGCAGTCCTTTACTGTATCAACTATGATTCTAATTGCAAATAAATCATAAATTTGATCTATTGTTTTCCCCTGATTAACCATTTTTTTGTATATACTAAAAAAATGTTTAATTCTTCCATCTATTTGTGCCTTTATACCTGCATCTGATACATGTTTACCAACATCTTCCACTATTTCTTTTACAAATTGTTCACGTTCGCTTTTTTTAGATGCAATTTTCTCAGTCAAGTCTTCATAAACATCAGGCTGCAAGTATTTTAAAGCCAAATCATCTAATTCCACTTTTATCTTAGATATACCAAGTCTGTGTGCAATAGGAGCATATATATCCATAGTTTCTCTTGATATTTCTTTTTGCTTTTCATCACGCATGTACTTAAGTGTACGCATATTATGAAGTCTGTCTGCTAATTTTATCAGTATTACCCTAATATCCTTTGCCATTGCAAGAAACATCTTTCTAAGATTTTCTGCTTGTACTTCTACTTTATCTTGCTTATATGCTATTTGGCTTAATTTGGTAACACCGTCAACTAATAGTGCAACTTCCTCACTAAATTCCTTTGTAATTTCTTCAGTGGTCATAACCGTATCTTCAACGACATCATGTAATATTCCTGCTGTAATGGTTTCCTTATCAAGTTCTAGTCCTGCAAGTATTATTCCAACGCATAGGGGGTGAATAATATATGGCTCCCCTGACTTTCTAAGCTGACCCTTATGAGCATCATATGCTATATTATATGCCTTCTCAATCATGGTAATATCATCTGAGGGATGATAGTTCTTTACTGTTTGAATAAGTTTATCATATAAAATCTCTGGACTTGTAAAGTCTTCTGGTGTATTTAATTTTAATCCGTCTTCTACCTTTGATTTTTTAAAATTCTCGTCTTTAATAACAGCCATGTTTTCACCACTTTTCTTTTTATTAATTTATTGTTAAATTACTACTATTATAATAACATAAAGTTAAAAATGCAAATATTTCTTGTAATTATTACATATTTTTTGTTAATTGTCATTATTTTATTTTGCCAAAAAAAGTGAGCATTTAACTCACTTTTTTATCATAATTTCCTTATTACTTTCCTTCGTAATTTATTATAGATTGAACATGGTATTTTGATAGTTTATCTTTGCCTTTTAAACCTTCTAGCTCAATTAAAAATACTATAGACACTATTTCTCCACCTAATTGTTCTACTAGTTTTGTTATTGCTTCAATAGTTCCTCCTGTGGCTATTAAATCATCTATTATTACTACCTTTTGTCCGGGTTTTATAGCATCCTTATGAATTTCTATAGTTGCTTTTCCATATTCTAATTCATATTCCATTTCCACTGTTTCACAAGGTAATTTACCTTTTTTTCTAACAGGAACAAATGCTTTTCTCAAATTATATGCTATTGGAACCCCAAATATGAAACCTCTTGATTCAGGACCAATTACTACATCAAAATCAAGATCCTTTATTTTTTCCTCAATACTGTCTATTGCTAGTCTAAGACCTTCCTTATCCTGCAAAATTGATGTTATATCTCTAAATATTATACCTTCCTCTGGAAAATCCGGAATACTTCTAACATACTCTTCAAGTTTCTTCATTTGAACCTTCTCCTTTTTACAAATTATCACAAACATTATACCATTTATTACAATTTTTATCAACATCTAATGTGCTGTATTATGATTTGAATATTCTTATATCCATTGTACTCATTTATATCAGGATAGAATACGATATCAAGTAAAACATTATTTTCAGAACCATTATAAATGTCTAAAAGAGCAGTCTTGCTATATTTATTTATAATGTGATCTTCAAAATATTCAATATTTCCAAAATACATACCAGTTATTGTTTTACTAAACTTAGTTTTTAGGGTAAGCTTTAGCACATTACTATTGGCTCCTAATAAAACTGCCTTTAGTATATATACCTCCTTAAGAGCAAACAATGGTTTTTCGTTAGCCTTTCCATATGGTTCCAATTTCCTTATATCCTCTATTAAATTAATGGATATATCTTCCAATCCAAGCATTGAATCAATAGAAACCTTTTTATACAAATCCTCATTAGTTAGCATAGTTATTTGATTAAGCTTTCTTCTTAGTGGTTCAATATTACTCTTATCTAAAGATAATCCGGCAGCCATTGGATGTCCTCCGAATTTATTTAACAATTCCTTACACTTTATTAATTCTTCAAAAATATTATATTCTTCAATTGAACGTGCTGAACCTTTAACCCCATCTTCTGCTTTGGTTAAAATAATTGTCGGTTTATTATATTTTTCCCTTATTCGTCCTGCAATTATTCCTGCAAGGCTTTCATGGCAATCCTCCAAATATATAACAAAAACTTTATCTTCAATTATACCTGTGCTCTCAACCAGATCGACTGCTAAATTAAAGCCATTTAGTGTAAGTTCTTTTCTTTCGTCATTTAGATTTTTTAATTCTTTACTTAAAATCTCTGCCTGTTCTCTTGTGTCTGATAATAAAAGTCTTAAGCCTTTTTTTGCCGTATCTAAACGCCCTGATGCATTTATACATGGCCCTATTATAAATCCTATATGATATACTGTTAATATTTTACCTTCCATCTTAGTTTCTTTTATTAAAGCTCTAAGTCCTAAGTTTGTTGTATTGTTTAATGCTATTAAACCATTTTTGACTATAATTCTATTTTCATCCATTAAATCTACTACATCACAAATTGTGGCAATCGCTACATATTCAATTAAATCCAAAGTCTTTTTATGGTCAATATTAAAAGCCTTATATAATACTTCTATTAATTTATAGCAAACGGCTGCTCCACAAAGGTTTTTATATTGGTACTCACAATCTGCCTGTTTTGGATTTATAACAGCGTCTGCATTAGGCACAATATACTTTTTAGTATCATTTTCTTCTTCAAATGGTATATCATGATGGTCTGTTACAATAACCGTCATATTTAATTCTTTTGCATATTGTATTTGCTCTATGGCAGATATTCCATTATCACATGTAATTATTACATCAACACCGTCATCAAATGCCTGTTGTATTATATTTTTGTTTATCCCATATCCATCCTTAACTCTGTCAGGAATTTCATAATCTACAAAAGCATTACACTCTTTAAAAGCCGTATATAGCAAATATGTACTAATTACTCCGTCTACATCATAATCTCCCACAATTCTAATATGCTTATTATTCTTTATTTTATCCTCTAAGATATCAACTGCCAATTTAATATCTTTCATCAGATATGGATTATGCATTTTATCTATTGAAGGATTTATATACATCTCTAATTCCTGTCCGCTTTTAATATTTCTATTAACTATTAATTTAGCTAATAATTCGCTTACACCATAACTGTTTGATATAGCTTTATAATCTGCTTTTTTATTCTTTATAAACCATTTTTCCATAAGTTTATCCTTTATTAATCCAGACTTAATGCTGCTTCTACCATAATGGCACATTCAGCTCTTTTTCTTTGAAGCTTGCATCCAATTTCGTAAACGTTGTTAATATCACCATGAAATTTATATGAATTTGCACTGCATCCTCCACTACAATAAAATCTTGCAAAGCATTCCTTACATTCTTTTTTTGCATATACATTACAAAGCTTAAATTCATCTTTAATGTCTGGTCTTTTAATACCATCAAATACACTGCCCATTAAAAATTTTTCTTCACCCACAAACTGATGACATGGATAAAGCTCTCCTGTTGGGGTTACCGCTAAATATTCTGTGCCTGAACCGCACCCTGAAAGCCTTTTTGCAACACATGGGCCACCTGTTAAGTCAATCATAAAGTGGAAAAAGTTAAAAGCATTTCCTTCTTTTTTCCTTTTAATAATTTCTACTGAAAGTTTATCATATTCTTCATAAATCTTTTCTAAATCTTCTTCTTTGATTGAGTATTCTTCATCATCAAGTGCTACTACCGGTTCTACCGATATTTGCTTAAATCCAAGATCCGCAAGATGCAATACATCTTTTGAAAAATCTAAATTATGGTGGGTAAATGTTCCTCTTACATAATAGTTATTTTGATTTCGGCTGTTTGCAGTCTTTATGAATTTTGGAAGAACTAAATCATAGCTTCCTAGTTTATTTCTGGCAGGTCTCATAAAGTCATGAACTTCTTTCCGTCCATCAATGCTTAAAACCACATTACTCATTTCACTGTTTGCAAATTCTAGTATTTCGTCATTTAACAACACACCATTAGTAGTAAGTGTAAATCTAAACTTTTTATTATATTCATTTTCTAAACTTCTTGCATACTTGACAATTTCTTTTACTACTTCAAAATTCATTAATGGTTCTCCACCAAAAAAGTCCACTTCTAAATTTCTTCTATTCCCTGAGTTTTGAATAAGGAAATTTATTGCCCTCTTTCCTACTTCTAAACTCATTAAAGAACGCTCACCCTTATATTCTCCTTCTTCTGCGAAGCAGTATTTACAAGCCAAGTTACAATCATGTGCAATATGTAAGCATAGCGCCTTAACAACAGTTTGTCTTTTCTTAAAATCTATTATATAATCTTCATATACATCTTTTGTAAATAGCTCTTCGTTTTCAATTAACTCTTCTATTTCTTTTATAGCTTCTTCTATATGGTTTTTTAAATATTTATTTGCTAACATATTATATATGTTCTCTAAATTATTTATATTAGTTTTATCATAAATTTCTATTATATCATATACCAGTTCATCTACTACATGAATTGCACCACTGTTAATATCAAGTACAATGTTTAAACCATTGCTTTTATATTGATGTATCACGTTTTTGCTCCTTTTTCTATATATTATTAAATTGTTATACTGGCTTTTTAAAACGGACTATTTTAGATGTCTGTTTAGCTAATTTAGTTATAAGAATAATTGGCAGTGGTTGTTAATTAACCACTGCCGATTATTTTATTAGCTTAACTAATAATTATTATTAATTATTTTTTTCACAGCTTTGATTTCCTACAGTACAAGAAGTCTTGCAAGCAGACTGGCATGATGTTTGGCATTCTCCACATCCGCCTTTTTTCATTGTTTCCTTTAGGTTTTTAGTATTCAATGTTTTAATACGTTTCATCTTTGTCCCTCCTAACTATGTAAATAGTAGTATAACTTGAAGTATTATATCATATATAGTAGTAATTTTAAAGTATTTTTTATTATTAATTTGTCTTAAATAGAGCCTAAGTTTTTAATTTCAAAAAAATTATTTAGCATATATTGATTATTCCATTAATATATTTTAATAACAAATTTAACTAGGGGGACAATGTATGGACAAAACCGTAAAATCCAATTCCAAAATTATTGTACTTTTTCGTTCACTTATTATTTCATATGTTATTACAGCACTTATACTATTTCTTCTTGCTTTCTTATTGTACAAATTTGAAATCAAAGAAAGCATAGTAAATGCTGGTATTATTGTTTCTTACATATTGTCAACATTTATTGGCGGTTTTTTAGTTGGAAAGGGTACTAAAGAAAGAAGATTTATATGGGGAATAATCCTTGGATTATTATACTTTGTTATAATTACAGCCTTTTCACTTGTAATGAATAAGGAAGTATTTCAAGAAATGGGCAGTATGACAACCATATTTATTATGTGTATTGGTGGCAGTATGCTTGGTGGCATGGTAAGTTAATAATCAGTACGAATGTATTTTAATCTTTTTTAGAAATTTTGTAAAAACTACATTTTAGCAGATATATGTGGATTAATTTATTCCATATATATCTGCCTTTTTATTACTTTTCACTTAAAATATTCATTTTTTACTTAGAAATAACTAAATAATTTTAGTGAATATTTATAGTTCCCTTTGACTTTTTTGTCATTTTATGCTATAATTTTTTCATGTTTACTGTTTGAAAAGATTTAAGTGTTGTAACACACACTAATCTGTTCTATAGACAAAATCAAATTATGGTTTTTCTACAGTCTGGCGGCATATGTCAGACTGTTTTTTATTGAAAATAATTTTCATACTATTTACATAAAAACATGTAAGAGTATATTATCGTTCCTTAATCAAAAGTGAGACATAATTATAAGACAGTAAATACCTAACACTATAAAGGAGTGATTATAATGAAAAAAATCAACGGTTCAACATTATTACTAATTTTTGCAGGCATCTTAGACGTAATTATTTTTGCAATTATTTTAAATGTAGGTTATCATTCTCAAATGAATACTTATATTAAAAGTGAGCAGGATAAATTTGCTGTAGAAGCCGAAAAATGTAATGAGCAATTGTCAAATTGGTTTACCTCAAATTCAGAATTAGCAGATAAAATTGCTAATGATCTAGTATATTTGAGTTTTAATTCTGCTGAGGAGTATATTCAGTATTTGAAACATCTTCAAACACAAAATGAAGGTATTGCTGCTGTTTATCTTTGTAAAGATAACAATGAAACATATCTTGATAACTGGACAGTTCCAAGTGATTATGATCCAACTTCCAGCGATTGGTATCAAACTGGAATGAACGCCGGAGGTAATGTCGTTTTTACAGAACCATACATAGATATAATTACAAATGACTTAACAATATCTGTACTTAAAAAGGTTACAACAAAAGATGGAATAAATGGTGTTGTGGGAATTGATTTACCAATTAATGAAATTAAGGCTATGGTAGATAGTGTTAATGATACACAAAATGGTTCTGCCTATTTGTTATCACCAAGTGGAAATATAATTACTCATAGTAACAGTGATTTTTTACCAAAAGTAGTAAATAACCAAGGTGTATTTACTAATATTAACGATATTAATATTAGTAACATTACTCCAATTACATTAGATATTGATACGCCTGTCACTCTTTCTGAATTAACTGACTATGATTTGGTTAGTAAATATAATGCCGAATTTACAATTGACGGCGTAAATTGGAAGGTTGGCATAAATGTACCTCTTGATAGCTATCTTACAGGGAAACGTCAGGTAATGTATTCCCTTATCCCATTTATTTGTTTAGGTTTAATAGTTGCATTATATGCAATCTTTTTAACAGTAGTCTTATTGCGTAAGTTTTCTAATAAGGTGACTTGGTTTTACTCCATTCTTGACTCAATTCCAATGCCTATTTCAGTCACTGACTCTAATATGAACTGGACACTTGTTAATAAGCCTGTAATGGATATGTTTAGTAAGCCAAGATCCTATTTTATCGGCAAACATTGTAGTACTTGGGGAGCTCCTATTTGTAATACTGAAAAATGTGGCGTAACTTGTTTACGTAATAATGTGCCAGAAACTTTATTTGATATGATGGGTGGAAACTTTAAAGTTAACAGTTCTTATCTTACAGATAAAAAAGGTCATAGAATTGGTCATATTGAAGTTGTATCAGATATTTCATCTTTACAAAAAATAACCAATGAACAGAAAATTATTATAAATGAGGTTGAAACAGCTACTGATGAGTTTGTTGAATTTTCAAATCAGATTGCTTCTTCTGCCCAATCACTTGCTCAAGCTTCTAATGAACAGGCATTGCTTATTGAACAGTTATCTGGTTCACTCTCAGATATATCTCTTAAACTTGAAGATACAGCAACAAATGCTGAACGTGGAAAAAATGCAGGTTTGGAATCTGTAGCAATAGTTAAAAAGGGTAGTAGCCTTATGAATGAATTATCCTCTGCTATGAATGAAATCAGTAATAGTTCAGATCAAATTGAAAAAATCATCAAAACTATTGATGAAATTGCATTTCAAACTAATATACTTGCCTTAAATGCAGCCGTTGAAGCAGCTAGAGCTGGCGTTCATGGAAAAGGATTTGCGGTTGTTGCCGAAGAAGTTCGTAACCTTGCCGGAAAAAGCGCTGAAGCTGCAAAAGATACAACTACTCTTATTGCAAATTCCATTAATGCCATTGAAAATGGTACAAAAATCACATCTGAAACAATTAAAGCCTTTACTGAAATACAATCAGGCTGTGAAAACACGAGTGCACTTGCAAACGAGATAGCAACTGTTATTGGAGAGCAAAATAAAACTGTTCTGGATGTTGTTGAAGGTATTAAGCAAATTTCAGTAGCAGTAACTTCAAACAGCTCAATCAGTCAGGAAAGTGCTGCTACAAGCGAAGAGCTTACCTCAAAAGCACATACTCTTCGGGATATAGTTTTAAAGAACTAAAAACTCTAATTAAAATCTAGCAAAATAGTTATCCCCCCATCTTTTCAAATGGGGGGTATTTTCTTCCTAATTCATTTAGAGACCCTTAGAGACCCTTAGAGACCCTTAATATTATGTTGGTTACAATATAATATACCTATTTTTTAATAATATATTTTGTTTCTGGACCATTTCCAAATTTTATTATTTTACCTTCATCAATGAGTTTGATTATCACTTTTCGAGCAGCTGATTTTGCTTTATATCCACATAACTCCATAGTTTGACTCATACTAATACTACCATTTGTTTTAACATAGCCTAACACTTTTTCTTCATTTGTTAAATCACTTTTTAATTCTACCTGTCTATCTATTGTTACATAATTCCTTAAATCTACCAAATCAGGTACATAAACTACCTGTCCTACTTCAAGATGAACCGCTACACGTTCTGGCTGATAACTGATTTCAAATACCGGTTCTTTCCAGTTTTGTTCTTTCCAAGCAGATAGTACCTTATCAATACCACTTCCAGCACGTTCGCCAACACTAACTCTATTAAACAATTTAAACAAAATCGGATTACGAGGATCACTGTTCCCACCTGCAAGCAATTCTTCTTTTGTGATTCTAAGTGTTCCTGGATTTGATATTTTTATTTGTTTCCTATGTTTTATAATTACAATTCCTTGCCTGCCATAGTAATTAGAGTGCATCAACGCGTTTGCTACTAATTCATGCAACGCTTCATGAACAGCTACTTTATCAATTCTTTCTTCTCCTCGTCTATTTACAAATGGAACTGCAATATCATCATCGATTCTATTGATAACTTTGTAAAAAAAGTCGTACAGATTTCCGCTCCAATCACCTTCATCAGATGTCGTTCTGAATAACCAGCGAACATTTTTCTCATCACTTTCCTCACGATAGTCCAAAAAATAACTTGGAAATACTTGAACTATTTTATCAGCATCACCAAACATTAGTAGTCCTGCAATAGTCGGTGATAAATCGCCATTTTTATTTTTCTTAATAGCTGTCAATTTTAATAAAAGTTCATCGTTTGGTAATTTGTTCCAAGGATGTGCCGGATTAAGACTCTCAAACCTTATCCTATATCCTTTTAGTGTATCACCATTTAGTGCATCTATTCCCAGATCTTCCACAACATTTGCATCATAAGACGTATCTTGCTGATCTGCAAACATGCCCCGAACTTCTTCTTCACGACATAAGTAATCTCCGTCGTAATTTCTTCTATAGGTTCCTTTCATAGGATCTGTTCCAATATAAATTGGCTTGTCATGTCTGTCTGCCGCAGGAACATTAATTCTAAGTATCTTTTTCTCATGAATCTCAACAACTGACACATGATGATTCAATAATATGTTTTTTGATATCTTCTCTCTATTATTTAAAATACTCCAAAATTCTTTTTGATACTTTACCAACTTTCGGTCATCTAAACCATTTATTGTAAATGAATCTCTATGTTCCTTGACACCTAAAAGTATTGTACCACCTTCTGTATTTGCAAAAGATGAATAAGTTTCCCATAAGGAATCCGACATACCGCCTTCTGCCAATTTGCACTCAATCTCATGATTTTCACCAATGTGTAATAAATTCAATATATCTTGTTTCAAAATCTCACCTCTGGTTCTAAAATTCTGCCACAAACCAAGTCCTGGTTACATAAACAATACTATTAATAATATAACCATAAAAGTAATTACATAATCATTAATTTTAAAGGAAATATAGGCGGCATTAAAATTATGAAAATTAAAATTATATATCCGCCTATAAAAATAAGATAAAAGATTTAATGCCTAATACATAAAAACACTATTTACATCATTAACTATATTCGAATCAATCTGTCCGTCATTAGCCATATTAAATATAATACTCATACTTTGCTCATGAGATAGTCCTTCCCTATAAGGTCTATCTTCTGTCAAAGCCTGATAAATATCCAGTACGCACATTACTCTGGATTTAAAACATATATCTGTTTTTCCAAATGGATAACCTCTTCCATTTAATTTCTCATGATGGTTAGATGCCCATTCAGTTATATCTTCAAAACCTTCTATGGATTCTAAAGCACGTCTTGTATAGTATGTATGCTTTTGTATAATTGAAAATTCATCTTCTGTAAGTTTGCCCGGCTTATCAAGAATATGATTTGGTACAGCAAGCTTTCCTAAATCATGAAGATCTGCTGCTATAATAAATTTATTTTTTGTATCCTCATCAAACTTATAAAAATCTGCCATTATTTCAGCCTTATTTGCCAATCCCTGTGAATGTCTAGCGGTAAATACTGACTTTGTATCAATAATTGAGGATAATACCTTTGTAATCTTTCTTATTTCCGACCAATTAGTGTCAATAATATGATCAGGCAAAGTATCATTTAAAACCTTTTGAATAAATAATGGCTCCATATTAATCCAAAATGCCGGATGCTTTGATATTTTAAAAAACACATTAATAAGAGATTCATTAAATTTATTTTTTAATTTTTTAATTAGTTCATATATTTCATTAGAAGAATGCCCCAAATTATAGTATCTTTCAATAATATCAGCCATAGAAATAATTTGAGAAAAAATAGGTACCTCTTTAATTCCAAAGTAACCACTTCCATCTAAAAATTCATGATGATACAATAAAATATTTTCTCTTTTTACCTGCATTGGAAACACACTTAAAATATCCTCACTTGCCCTGCAATGAGTAATCGTACTTTCTAAACCCTGTAAGTTTTTTATATTTGTCCTATCTTGTGCCATCCCACTATCGTGCAGTAGAGCTGAAACTGATAAATCCATTCTTTCAATTTCACTTAAGCCATACTCTTTAGCCATAGAATCTGCAATATATGCAACTCTTTGATTATGATGAGATATATTTTGAATAATATCCATTTCAACATAATCCAGTGCAAAGGAAATGGATGATAGAAAATGATTAACACTAAATTTCATAATAATACCTTAGAGGCTGCTGCAAAAGAATGATTAAACATTTCTTTTGCAACAGCCTATCCTTTCTAATTATTACTGCCTTAATTCAATTCCCATTTTTTGCAATTCATTTAATATTTTTGACATAACCTCATTTACATCTTTATCTAAAAGAGTTCTGTCTGATGCTCTAAATACAACAGAATATGCAACTGATTTAAAACCTGTTTTAATCTGTGTACCTTCGTAGATATCAAATAAATTATAACTTTCTAAAAGCTTTCCACCCTTTTGTACTATTACCTCTTCGATTTCACCAACTAATATACTCTTTGGTACAACCATGCTAATATCTCTTGTAATAGCAGGATATTTTGCAATAGGAAGATATTTTCTGTCAAAAGTTGCATTTTGTACAATTTCAGGCATATCAAGAACTGCTACATAAGCTCTTTCCCCAATATCATAATTATCTGCAACTTCTGGGTGAATTTCACCTAAAAATCCAACTACTTTACCATCATAAACTATATCTGCACTTCTTCCAGGATGTAAAAAAGTCTTTTTAGAGTCTTTGTTATAATTTACTTTCTTATTAAGTCCTATTCGTTCAAAAAATTCCTCAATAACTCCCTTTAAATAATAAAAATCATCAAGTCCTCCCCCATACATTCCAAGGGTTAACTGCATTCTTTCTTCTGGAAGTTCTTCTAATGGTAATTGTTTTGGTAAATATATATTTCCAAATTCAAATAATCTAACATTTTTATTTCTTCTGTTATAATTAGTAGAAAGGGATGATAACATACCATTTAAAGAAACTGTTCTCATAATACTAAAATCTTCACCTAGCGGATTTTGAATTACAACTGCCTTTCTTATGTTTGAATCATTTTCAATTAACAATTTATCAAATACTTTAGGACTTTCAAACGAGTAGCTCATACCCTCACTAAAACCATATCCAATAATTGTTTCTCTTGCCAGTGCTTCAATCCTTAATTTAAATGACAGCTTTCCAGTTGTTGCTTCTCCTGTAGGAAGTGTCATAGGAATATTGTCATATCCATAGAATCTGGCTATTTCCTCCGCCAAATCAGCAAAAATCTCAAGGTCTTGCCTAAATGTTGGTATAGTAACTTCTTTAGTATCTTTATTATATGCTAATTCAATCTTTTCCAAATAACTAATCATTTCAGACTCACTAATATCTGTTCCGAGTAATTTATTAACTTTTTCATAATCAAATAAAATGTGTTTCGGCTGTTTTACCTCTGGATAAACATCTACATATCCTCCCACAACTTCACCTGCACCTAGCATTTCTATTAATTGACACGCTCTGTCAATAGCTGCTATAGCATTATTTGGATCAAGCCCTTTTTCAAATTTAGCCTGAGCATCTGTTCTAAGTCCTAGTTTTTTTCCTGACAATCTTATATTAGTACCATTAAAACAAGCAGCTTCAAAAAGAACAGTCTTCACATCATCTGTAATTTTACTATCTTCTCCACCCATTATACCGGCTATTCCAACAGGTTTCTCACTGTCACAGATCATTAACATTGAATTATCTAATTTTCTTATCTGTCCATCAAGTGTTTTAAATTCTTCTCCATCTTCTGCTCTTTTAACAATAATTTTCTTTCCTGCAATTCTATCTAAATCATATGCATGCATAGGTTGACCAAATTCTTCCATCACATAATTAGTTATATCTACTAAATTATTAATAGGTCTTATTCCACATGCTGCAAGTCGTCTTTGCATCCATTCTGGCGAGGGCTCAATTTTAATATTTTTAACTACCCTTGCACAAAACCTCTGACACAAATCCTTATCAACAATCTCCACGTCAATAAAATCAGCAGCATTCTCATTATTACCCTTTACTTCAACAACAGGAGGCACAAAATCCTTCTTAAATGTTGCTGCTACTTCTCTTGCTATACCAATAATACTAAAGCAATCCACCCTATTTGAAGTAACTTCATATTCAAAAACTTCATCCCGAAGCCCTAAAATCTCAACAGCATTTGCACCTATTTTAGTATCAGGAGGTAAAATATAAATACCATCCTCTGGAGCAAATGGATACATTTCCTTAGTAGAACCCAGTTCTTCTATAGAACACATCATTCCAAAAGATTCTACCCCTCTAAGTTTGCCTTTCTTTATCTTAATTCCGCCAGAAGTTTTAGTTCCATCATGTCCCCCTGCTACTCTTCCTCCATCTAAAACTACAGGAACTACATCTCCTTCGTTAACATTCTTAGCCCCTGTAACTATTTGAACAGGCATCTCCTGCCCAACATCTACCTGACAAACAATTAATTTATCTGCATCAGGATGTCTTTCTATTTTTAAAATCTTACCAACAACTATTTTATCCAAATCTTTATCTAAAACCTCAAAGTTTTCTACCTTAGTTCCTGAAAGTGTCATTGCATCCGAATATTCTTGAGCCGTAACAAATAAATCCGGTACATATGCTTTAATCCATGATAATGGTGTATTCATTCTTTTATTCCCCTTCCTTAAAATTGTTTTAGAAAACGCATATCATTTTCATAAAGTAATCTCATATCATCAATCTCATATTTCAATAATGCAATACGTTCAAGCCCAAGCCCAAACGCAAATCCAGAATACACATTAGGATCAATTCCACTCATCTGTAGTACTCTTGGATGAACCATACCACATCCTAATATTTCAATCCACCCAGATCCTTTACACATCCTGCAACCAGTTCCTCCGCATTTAAAGCAAGTCACATCAACCTCTGCACTAGGTTCTGTAAATTGAAAATGATGAGGTCTAAATTTAACCTTAGTATTCTCACCAAACAGCTCCTTAGCAAATTGTGCCAAAGTTCCCTTAAGATCTGCAAATGTAATATTCTTATCAATTACAAGCCCTTCAATCTGATGAAAAGATGGCGAATGGGTAGCATCCACCTCATCTGACCTAAACACCCTCCCAGGTGCAATCATACGAATAGGCAATTCCCCTTTTTCCATAACCCTAACCTGAACAGAAGAAGTCTGAGTTCTAAGTAAAATATTACTATTAACATAAAAAGTATCCTGTTCATCCTTAGCCGGATGATCCGCCGGAATATTCAAAGCCTCGAAATTAAAATAATCATATTCCACTTCCGGCCCTTCAACCACCTCATACCCCATACCAATAAACACCCTTTCAACTTCTTCAAGGGCAATAGTATTAGGATGTCTGTGTCCCTGAGCAAGTCTTTTAGCCGGAAGAGTAACATCAATAACCTCATTCTTAAGCTTCTCTTCCCTAATAACCTTCTGCAAAGCCTTAATCTTATCATCTAGTGTCTTTTCAATAGCCTCTCTGGCTTCATTAACCAATTGCCCTACCGCTGGTCTATCCTCTGGTAAAACATCCTTCATACTTTTCAAAACAGTAGTCAGCTCACCCTTTTTTCCAAGATAAGCCACTTTAATTTCATTTAACTTTTCTAAAGCACCTGATGAACTTATTTGGCTAATTGCTTCATCTTTTATTTTCTGTAATTTTTCCTTCATATCAATTCTCCTTTCAAATTTTCGGTTTTTTTCATAATGGACCATGTCGTCAATTTAGGTACTAAATTGTTGGACGGACGCTTTGCCTTTAGACTTTCTACTCCGTGGGAGGCACTGAAAAAGTCCTTGATTTAGGCTGTGTAGATTTTTTAGATGAATATGAATGTATATATATCCAATTATTTGCCTTACCCTCCTTCAGCATGTTTTTTACAAGCCTTTGCTATGCAAAGTCTTGACAAAACATAAACGCTTCGTCGGACGGTCTGCATAATTGGATATATATACATTCATATTCATCTAAAAAATTAATTTACTGTATGGAAGGACTTTTTCAGTGCCTCCCGTGGAGATGTAGTTTTTTGAGGCAAAGCTGAGTATTCAAAACTTAAAGTTTAATTTAAATAAAACATATAAACTAAAATTATAAATTTAAGTTCTAAAATTACTCCTCATTTATATAAATTAATAATAAACCGTTTTTATCAAATTCCAAACAACTAAATTAATATTAAAAACTATAACCAGCGAATGAAAAAGTCCTTCAATACAGTAAATCAATTTTTTAGATGAATATTCTGACAAATATTATATTTAAAGCTCATTTATGCCATGGAAAGGAGACCCAAAATTTTGTCAGGCTTTCCTGACAAAATTTAGTTTTAGGGGGCTCCTTGGAATGTTTGGCATAACGGAGCTTTAAATATAATATTTGTCAGAATATTCATCTAAAAAATTTCCACAGCCTACAAAAGGACTTTTTCAGAGCCTTCCAAAGATTAAAGTAAAAAAAACCCCATCCCCAAAAGGGACGAAGTTAAACTCGCGGTACCACCCTAATTCCTATTATTCAAAAAATAATAGACACTTAAGTCTGTGTAACGTACAGTACGTCATCTTCTAATAATGAACCCACGTTCAAAGATGCAGCTCCAGTAGGAAATTCAATTATACCATGAACTTAAAAAAGCTTTCAGCCGACGGCTTTTTCTCTCTGATAGAATAATATAATCTACTATATACTTTCATTGCCTTTTATTATATAATTTTATTTATATGTTAAACCCAATAATTATTTCTGTCAAGGTATTTTTTTGTTTTATAGGGAAAATATAATAATAGTAACACAATATATCCATATAAGTGAGGTTAATATGAATACAACAATTATTCGTCTTGGGCGTAGGTTTTTGCGTAAAATGTCCTATGATCATGTTAGTGCCTTTGCAGCCCAAGTTACTTTATTTACAGTAATGTCCTTTTTTCCTTTTGTTATGTTTTTATTAACACTAATACAATATTTACCAATTGCACAAAGTGAGATGTTAAGCATAGTAGTAAACATATTACCAAGTACTTTCCACTCCGTATCCGTGTCCCTGATCACTGAAATATACCACAAATCCAATGGTGCGGTAATTTCAATCACCGCCATCACCGCCATATGGTCAGCCTCAAGAGCCTTTCTTTCAATAATAAAAGGTCTCAACTCAGTATACGGAATACATGAAACAAGAAACTACTTTTTGCTTAGAATCGTAGCTTCTTTCTACACCTTTCTATTTGCCTTAGTATTAATAATATCACTAGGAATATTAGTATTTGGCAACAGAATATACCTTTTGATATCAGACAAATTAACATGGATAAATGAATTATTAATCTTCATAATAAGCATAAGAATGTTAGTAGGACTCCTGCTCCTAACAATATTCTTCTTATTCCTCTTTAAATTTATCCCAAACAGGCCAACCACATTCCTAGAAGAGCTCCCTGGTGCTCTAATATCCTCCACTGGCTGGATAGGCTTCGCATTTATCTTCTCCATCTACGTAGATAAATTCAGCAACTATTCATACATGTACGGTAGTTTAACAACAGCCGTCTTAGTAATGCTATGGCTATACATTTGCATGAATATAATGTTCTTCGGTGCAGAAATCAACATATTCATCAAAAACCTAAACATAAAAATAATAAAGCCCCAAAAGTTGTAAACATAGTTTGTCAACACTTATTTACACAATAATGTACAAGAATTTTAAAGAAACATTTATTTACTTAGTTAACTGAATACACAGCTTTGCCTCGAAAAATTAAATCTCCCCAAAATGTGAATCATTAGGCTTTGAAAAAGCATTAAGTGCCATGGAAAGGAGACCCAGAAATATGAGTCCACTGAAAAAGTCCTTCGATACAGTAAATTAATTTTTTAGATGAATATGAGTGTATATATATCCAATTGTTTGCCTTACCCTCCTTCAGCATGTTTTTTACAAGCCTTTGCAAGCAAAGTCTTGACAAAACATA
>JAVBPB010000098.1:0-46044 GCA_031549965.1 Mobilisporobacter sp.
TATCCAATTGTGCAGACCGGCCGACGAAGCGTTTATGTTTTGTCAAGACTTTGCTTGCAAAGGCTTGTAAAAAACATGCTGAAGGAGGGTAAGGCAAACAATTGGATATATATACACTCATATTCATCTGAAAAATTTACACAACCTAAATCAAGGACTTTTTCAGTGGCCTCCAAAAAACCAGGTCGTCTTAATGACTTCCTGGTTTTTTGTTTATATCCCTTTGATATAATACTCTTTTTATTTTTCTTTTACAGTTACTGTTTTAGATAACGTTATAAACAACTTTTTATACGCTTCTAATCTACTCTTTGGCACTTTTACAACCATATTTTTTACTCCATGATTGATTGCTGATTTTACTGACTTTAACTTTGTACTGTTAATAGTAATGATACAACCATCCTTCAGTTGACAAAAAGCATGATTTCCTATTGTTACTAATCCAGTTCCAATTGTTATTTTTTCCAAGTTTGTACATCCATAAAATACATGATTTCCTATTGTTTTAACATTATTACCTATTTTAATCGATGTAATGGTTTTATTTCCATAAAATGCCTTGCTGGTTATACTAGTTACATTATAAGTAATCCCTTTATAGGTTATTGAATTTGGAATAGCAATGGTAGTTGCTTTACTATCTGTTGTTCCTGTGCAGGTTGCTGTATTTTTTCCTGTTACCTTATATACGAGCTTGGTATCCGATTTAAAAGTATCCTTCCACTGTGCATATAATGTAATATTCTTTGAAACCTTAATACTCTTACCTGCTTCATAAGCTGTTCCGGATCCATCTGCTTTTGTATTCCATCCGGCAAAAAATCTTGAAGTACAGATTGGTGTTCCTTTTACCTTAGCAATTGTTCCATTTATATAATTTGTATTGTCTGATGGCATTTTGCTTACATTCTTTGCTTTGTTTACATTGTAAGTTATCTTAAAGGTTTTGGTTTCCTTATCGACCACTGTTACTGTTACTACACTGCTTATTGTTTGTGCTGTCTTTTTGCCACCTGAGTATTGGTTGCTATTCGTTACAACAACATAATAGTAATATGTTCCAACTTTACCGGTTGGCACATTGTAACTGGTACTTGTTGCACCAGAGATTAATGTTCCACCTGTTGTAAGTGCTGATGTATTAGAGTACCATTGATAGGAAAGGACTCCTCCATCAGATGATGTTGCCTCTACCACAAGTTTTTTTGTATCTCCTGCTTTAATAGAACCACTTATAGGTTGTATAGTTATTTGAGGAATTTTTGTGTTAACCACTTCATAATTACTATTAGTAGTTGGAGTCTTGTACCCAACAGCATAATCTGAAAACTTCTTTACATGGAGTGTTATAGTATCTTTTCCTATCTCAACATATTCACCCTCAGCATTTGGTCTTACAGTCATAGTGCGTGCAACACCGTCATGTAATCTGAAAATCGTAATTTCCCTGCCTCTTGCCTCCTCTGGTATTGGAAATGTTCCTGTTATTATTTGGTTAAACTCATATGTGGATAACTCTTCATTGTTTTTAATGACTTTGAAATCTAGGTTAAGTACAAGCGTTTGACCTGAGGCAATATTCATAATTTCTTGGGGAACAGACTTTGTTTCAACTAAAAGTTTCAGGCTGCTAATTGATGGGTCTTTTTCTAGCATATCTTCAAGTGCTGATACACTCATTACAACTGGAGGTACATCCTCACCTTTTACTTCTATTTCTGTTGATTTCATTCCAATATTCATGTCAACCGTAATAGCAGCACCTTTAATAATTTCCTTATATACTGTTTTGGTTCCTGAATCATTTTTTGCTGTTATGTTGTAAGCTCCGGCAATTAAATTGCTAAATGAATAATTTGTACCGATACTCTTTCCAAATATCTTGTTTCCTTGCATAATAGTTACAACAACGTCACTAGGGTCACCATTATCTACTGTTACTACACCGCTTATGCTACTAAGCACCGGCATTGGGTCACTTGCTTTCGATTTTACTGTCAGGTAATTGCCCATAAAATTGATTTTATAATTTGGATTATTCAAAGTTCCCAAAACGATTGGGTAATTTCCTTCTGATTCACTCGCAATTCTTGAAAGTGAGCCTGTAAGTATATCTCCGGCAAACAAACTTCCCGATGTGATATGATATGTAAACTGAGGGTCTTTTGCTCCCCTTACCTTACTTTGTGGGTCTGCTTCTACCATGAGCACAGCTTTGTCTATTGTCCAGTTACCAAGGGCAATATTTGTCGCCTTTCCATAGCTTACACCGTCCTCAACATCAATTGTTATAGCATAAGTTCCTGCCTCTGTCGGTGCAATTTCACTCCCGTTATATTTAACAGTTACTGTACCTACGCCTGCATTTGGTGTTACACTTAAACTTTGTTGCATCTTGTTATAGGTTGTGTTTACAATTGAATAGGTTACATCTGATATTGTTGCTACTGGTTTTACTGTTAGTACATAAGATGCTTTTGCTTTTTCGTATATATCATCAGACGCCTTTGTTGCCATTATGGTTGTTGTTCCTGCACTCAGTATAGTTACTAATCCTGAGTTACTATCTACCGTGGCAACCTCTGTATCACTGCTTGAATAAGTAATTTCTCCAGTACCGCCATCACCTGAAAGCGTGGCTGTTTTTGTAAATTCACTGTCGCCTACGGTTCTGATTTCATTTTGATTTCCGTCTCCAAACGTAATACTTTGTGGTGTTAAATCTGTGTGTACAAAAGTAGCTGCTATAGTAATTTCACCGTTTGTTGCATCGCTTTTGTTTACCGTATAGGTCTGGCTGGTGCTTTCGCCTGCTTCCTTAACTGTTACAAGCCCTGATGCATTGGAAAATGTTATTATATTCTTTGATTTTCCAGACAAGTTACCCAAAGTATAGTTTATGGTTATTACATCGTCTTCCCGTCCGGTTAAAGATGAAATTGTTACGGCTGTGTCACCTTCTGCTACGTCATCATCGATATTTGTAATCACAATGTTATATGGTACTACTCCACCATTTAAGGTTAATGTCATACTACCCTTTGTTCCCACACGTGTAAGAACACAAGAAATTGTCTTGCCAACGTCTGCCGGGCTAATTGTGTAAGTTGATGCATTAGAACCTACGGTGTCGTTATCTGCCATCCACTCGTAAGTAAAGTCTCCTTCTCCAACGGTAATTTCGTTAGTTATAGCTGTTACTTGTTGACCAATTGCATTTTCACCTGTGATAGATGCTGTACCATCAAGAGGTGGTGCTTCTGTTATTGTTACAGTTACCACATCACTGGTTGTCTCTGCTGTTTTTTCCCCGCCATCACCATTATCTGCAATGGTGTTTGTCACAACAACATAGTAGTAATAAGTTCCTATTGTATCAGTTGGTAAATCATAGCTATTACTATCTGCACCAGAGATTAAAGTACCACCTGTTGTAAGTGCTGATGTATTTGAATACCATTGGTATGAAAGTGTACCGTCGTCAGTAGCACTTGCATCTACAGTAAGTGATCTGCTTACACCTTCTACAGCAGATATGCCTTCTGGCTGAGTGTCTATTACCGGAGCTTTAGCCTTAACTTTTGGTAATACAAGGAATGCTTTGTATGAAGCTACCACTGTTTCGTCTGAAGCTGTTAATGTAGACCGTAGTGAAATCGTCTTACTTTCCTCTTTATTAAGGGTCACAAAGCTTTCTTCTGTTTCATCATAGCTTTCTATTTCACCAATTAATTCACCTTTATCGTTATATAGTTCAACTAAAATGTTTTCTATAACTGAATTTTGCAAAGAGTTGTTTTTAGCAGTGACATTAACGATTATTGTTTTGTCTTCATCTTCTGACAAAGATGTCCCCATAATACTGACTGATTTTCCATCTGCTCTCTTTAAAGGACTATTGATGGTAATAGTTGATTTATTGTTTCTTTTATTATTTTCTGATTGTGTGGTTTCATCGTTCTTAATTTCTGTCTTTACATAAACGTCAACACCAGCATTAGGAATTTCTTTTTGTTCACTGTCATACAGTGTTGTTAATAACTCACTGACATCAATATTTTCCTGATAATTATAAGCACCGTTATCAATACGACCTAAATCATCTCCACTAATTTCTACTTTGTCACCAATTGGAATCTCATAATTGGAATCTGCATAAAAACCTAGTTCAACAGTTTTACCGCTATCTAAAAGAGGAATATAACTGTCATTGTATAAGCGTACATTAATTGGACGTTCACCATTCTCCTGGCTTGCTATTTCAATATCCATTATACCAACGTCTGGCTTGTTGATTTCAAGAAAACCACTTATTTCTCCTGCATTTCCACCTATTGCCGTTGCATTAATAGCGTATTCCACATTCTTAATGCTATCACCTAATGTATAAGTCAATGTTATTGTTTGACTGCTTCCTGGTAGTATAGGATTATTGCTCAAATCTACCGATATCTCACCATTGTAATTATCTGTAACATCAAGTTTTGTAATAGGTGTAATACCTCCATTACGTAAAACATAATTAACATTTAAATCCATGCTCGGTATAATGCTATGTTTATCATGTAAAACATCAACTAATTCTATCTTTTCTTCAAATGTATAGGAAGATGATTGTATATTGGTTGTACCTGCAGCTTCCATAATCTTTATCATGCCGTCTGTATGTTCTTTTGACATTGATAAATACATTGCGTCCCATGCGGCTTGATAGTCCGCATCATTATCAAAGTCAGATCTGATTACTGCTTGATTAACTAAGTCAGTCACATCAATCTCATCCACCAGTTTTGAATTTCCTTCACTATAATCTGTGGAAAGAAGAACTGCATTTATCTTGTTTCCTTCGCTATAAACATCATAATGATCAATTGTATTGTATTGTGGCATTTCTGTAACTACCTGCTCTGATGTAGTACCAAACATACCATTATAAGTATAGAAACCTAATGCCATAAGTGTACTTGAGGATGTTTCACTGTTTCTTTGTGTCCATGCTATTTTTAAATCGTTAATGGTTCCTTCGTTTGCTATTGCAAATCTAAAATCATGACTAATGCTAGTTTCACTGCCTAAGTTACTGTTTATGCTTTCGATAAAGGATGTATCAATTGTACCATTATCATTTACTGCAACAAGCCTGATGTCATGATTAGTACCAGATTCGTCGTAAGACTCGCTGTACCATCCGATAACAAATTGTTGACTTCTATCTTGTTTATTTATTAGAGCTATTTGAACATTCTCATCGACATTTGTATCATTTGTAACCTTAATAGTACTTGATGCACCAACTAAAGGAATATAAGTATAGCAAGTTTCAAGATCACGAGAAGCCAAATCCTCTCCGGTCTTAATTGTGTATGCAATTACAGCCGAGCCATTGTCTGCCATCTTAACCTCAAGAGCCTGAACCCTACCACTTGTTCCATTATAAGCAACTTGTGACTGACTCCAATTTGTACCATCAAAGATACTGTAGTAAATTGAATCATCTACGTTAAAATCAAGTGGATTATCTGAAGAAGAATAAGTACTTCTCCATGCGACAATTGCTTTATTACCTGATGACGCTATACTTGGTGCCATATCAGGAGAATTGTTAGTGGTTAATCTCTCCCAAACCCATTCATCTCCTGTGTAATGAGCAACTGCAATCTCAGTGGAATTCAAAGCCATACTTAAATCTTCCATAGTAATTTCACCGTCATTTGGTACTGCAACAACTGTCCCATCTTGTACTTCATATTTGTTCTTTTCTCTTATCACTGTATCTGTTTCCTGAACCCAAGTTGCAAAATACTCATTATTAGCTCCTGCTACTTTTAGGTAGCTGTCACCATATCCATAGTCTTCTTTTTTATCCCCTTCTTTTCTCGCAATTGGTCCCATGTCTTTATATCCATTACTCTCATCATCCCATTTTGCCCAAGATGCAACTGTTTTTTCTATATCCACGCTGTTTGAGTCTGATAAGAATGTAATTATACTTCCATCATCGTTAAATAATGGATTCGCAAAAGGATATGAGTTAGTTTGTATGTTTTCAAACCAATTTGTAGGTGTTGGACCGCTAAAGAGGGATGCTGTCCATACTCTTTTTTGCATATCCAGATAATCACGGCTTTCAATTCCGGAAGACATTAGTTCAAGTTGGGTTTCACCGTTTGTGTCCATCATAGCCGAATACTTCATACCTTTTGCCGTAGTGCCACTCCACTGTGCCACAATTTTGTCGTAGTCCCCAAAGGATTTTTCCCAGCCAAATTTAACAGAAGCAAAAATTCTCTCATACGTAAAACAAAGAATCTTCAGCATAAATTTAAGACCTATTTCACCCTTTATCTGGAGGTGCTGCCCTTGCTTGGCACCAATGACTGGACTACTACTTACCATTAGTTTTTGTGTTGCGGTGAAACCGAGATTGCCAAATATACCAATCTTTAATGCAATAATAGAGATATCAAATCCAATACCCGCAAATGCCTCAACACCCGCCGAGAATCCCAATGTGGTAAACACTGAAGCATTCTTTGATTCATTTACTGTTTGTACCTGTGCTCCCATAGCTACTAAAAGTCCCGCATATGCTTTAAAGCTCATAGTTACAGGAATCGGTCCACACCAAAAGTTTAAGTTATACTCTTTTTCAATGCTGACCTTACCGCCAACTTCGCCACCTACAATATAAATTTGCCATTCCTGTGTATCTATATCATATTGTGCATCACATATCATACTTCCGAAAAGCTTAAATTCTACAGGTCCGCCGTCTTCGTCTTCATCATCGCCATCGTCAGCCTCCCCTGCCTCTCCAAACTGCTCAGCAATTTTATCGTAATCTACATCCTCTGAATACTTCATAGATACACCATCATCACCTTCATCACCACCTGGCAAACCTGGTACCTCTGGATAATCTCCGATAGCAAGTATTACTTTAAAGAATGTTGGATCCGCAGTAGGGAGTAAAATAACTTGCACCTTATTATCACTGCCTGCAAGACTGCCGAAAAAGCTCATTGCATCAGCAAGCATATCACCCTCTGGAACAATATTATCAAGTAATTTATCAATATTAACACTCTTCTCCACAGTTTCTGCCGCTTCAACTGAAGCTTCTTTCATTGGCTCGCTTTTAACTGCTTCTTTTAGTCCTATTCCGTTAAAGATTTTGTAATCCGGTCTTGTAGTTGCTAGTGGAGTCCCGTTAACGGTGGCATTCAAATCAACAAGTTTCTTGTCACCTGTGGCAAGCCAAGGACCTTTCCAAAGACCTTCTTTTGATTCAATTTCAAATGTTTCTGTTGAAAACTCGCATACGATTTTCATAACAGGCATGGTTGAGAATGGGTATACAAAATATTCGGATTCTTGCCCTGGAAATGGGATTTGAGTTTCTGCATCCATGTAGTATCCTTCATATGCATCGCCACCTTGTGAAACATCAGGTAATATAGCAAGACCATTTTCGTCACGCCCCACACCTTTTCCCCATAAAATCATACTAGCCGCTAGTTCAGTTTTTGAAAACTTTTCTGATGGTCCTATAAGATCTGTTTCTAGTTTAGCTACATCAAAGGATTCACGATACCTATAACCGCTGCCAAATTTTTCGTATATTCTAAAATCTGTATTTCTTATAAATGGAGCAACTACTCCACCTTCCACTAAGTTTATAAGTTCTGTGCCAACTTTCTCTTTTTTTGTGGAGGCAGAAAGGTTCATTTCAAATATTTCCGGCCTGTATTCGTCATTCTCGAATTGTAATTCAAAGGCATATTTTATAGGGTACGACGGATCATACAGATAACCGTCGCCACTACCTGCTAATCCGGCAACTTCGCTAACATCAAAATATACCTTTAGCAAACCGTTGTTGTCTGTAGTGAATCCAATAGGTTCAATACCGTTTGACTTACTATTGTCCACACGAGGATCGTGTTTCTCTGTTTTATACAAGTTGGCTCTGGAATACAGACCCATATAGTACGCTCCGCCACGAACTATAACATTTTTATTCGCATATGGCTTTCCGTCTGGAGTAACAAGATAAATATTCGCCTCTGATGCTTTTTGCATAGTTACCATATTTAATGGATACATTTGAAGTGACGCAATGTCAGCTTCTGAAGTACGCACTGTAGAAATGAACACGGTAGTGGTATACATACCGGATTCGCCCATATCAGCAGAACAGATGATATCACTACGTATGCCATTTGGTTCGTAAATTGCTATGGCACCGTTTTTGTCAGTTTTAAGTGTAACAGTCTCTGTATCTGTTTTGTAAGTTAGCGTAACTTCAGTTTTTGGCATAAATTGAAATAAATATAATTTATCCTTAAGTGATTTACTTGTTCCAGAAATGTCCGTTGACATTCCAGATCTGGCATGAGTTGCCTTAATGGTAAATTCATCGTTGTTAGTACCCACCAACATGAAATCGCTGGTTGGAAGGAAGGTAGGAACGGCAGATGCTCGTATATCAGAGTATATACCACCTTTATAATAGGTTAACCTTACATCATTACTTAATTCCCCAGTAATATTACTTCTTGATTCCCAGCCAATCTGGTCGCTTAAAAGCCCCCAAGCATAGTCGCCATACTTGATGCTGACGATTACAGATAAATTAACATCCTGTCTTAGTTGATCAATAGTGAGCTGGCTTTTATTATTCTCATCTTCATCATCTTTAAGCTTTAAAGATTTGCCATCTGCATTTCTTGGAATGTCTTTAATCCAATCCTCATTACCCATGGTAATCACACCGTCTACTACTTGTGTACTCTTACTCAAAGCATCGTATACTGCAATGTCTAATGCATCATGATTATATACATAAAGTAGATAAGAATCCATGGAATATCCATCTTCAAGGGGATCATTACTGCCAGAGATACTGATAGCATAGATCTCTTTCAATCCCTCTATCTTGAAATCTGAATTATCCTTATCGGTTAAAAACGGTATGGTAAAACTCATATCCTTTGTAAAATCCGTAGATTCTTCGTTCATAACCACCTTATTATCGCTCATTCGAGTAACGGTATAGAACCATTTTTTATCAGAGGAAGCGTTATTCACACTTTTAAAGTTCCAAGATACATCGTAGTCTTCTTCGGTCGTCACAAAATAGCTTTTAGGTATGGTAAGGGTAGTCTTAATAGGTGCTGATATTACCGTAATCAGTACAGGCTGTGCTGTAATCAATCTACCTGTTTCTGTATGTGTTGCCGAAATCTCCGCTAAATAAGAATATCCTCCTTTTGATGAAACGGTATTCAATACACCATCAGGAATAGTAACAGATGATGCTATGTTGCCTTCGGTTGATGTTACTGTAAATGTCTTGATGGAGTCTGAAGACTTATTGCCTACTTCATCTGTTTCATAAAGTTTAAGAGTATAAGTTGTTTCTTGTTGAGCCGATTCCTCTTTATTCCTCTCAAAAAGATTTGTCATAAAATATATCTTTGCAGGATCATCTGATAAGGCTAATACACGCTGGGAATTTTTTGGAATAGCTAAATAAGGATTCAATCCTGCTAAAAGAGATATGTCCTCACTGTTTATCTCAAATTCTTCTCCACCGTTTTTAACTACTAATATAACATGAGCTGTCCCAGCTTTACCCGTAGGAATTACTGTAACAGGTAACTTTTTGACATTACTTCCATTGTAGATGTAATCAACTGGAACACCGGCCTCTACCTTTAATATACTTTCATCAGAGCTTCTCCATTCAAAATTGTCTGGACCTACAAATGAAAAATCATTCTTTCTATCCCCAATTAAATAAGAAAGTTTAATCTCGTCAAGTTGAAGTAGGCTTTCTGCATAGATTCCCTCGATTTTATTGGTATCTTTGTTACATAGCTCCTTCCATGTCCCAGTGTAGTCATAATCTAGAGAAACATCTGCTTCATCAAAAAATACGCTAGGAGGTGTAAAGATTAACCGTCTCCAGTTATTATCCAGAATAAGTGGTGCTTTTTTATCTGGTGACTCAATATAATCAATTGGTGAGCTTAAATCTGGGTCTAAATACATTAGCATAGAATCCAACTTAAATGCTGAATCTAAGTTGCTTGGTGCGTCAAAAGTTAGATATATTGCCACAGGTTTCTCGTTATAGGTTATAGTTTCACCTGTAATTGGACTTGTATAGCTAAATGATTCGTTATCGTTTACTTCCATATACACTGGAATTCTGGTAAGATCTCCGTCAAGGCTTGCGTAGATACTTTTCATACGCCATCTGGTGTTACCATCTACAGGCTCTGCTTCTGCTGCTGCCCAGGAAATAAGATCTGCTCCATCCTTAAAAGGTACACGAAATGTATAAGTATTGCCTGATTTTTCAAAGGTTGCTTGGCTTATATCAAAACTGTCGACTTTCATTGGAGTATGTAGTTTACATTTGACGTTGTTATATGGCGTAAAGTCTGCTGTTTTATTAAATTGAAGCTCCACATCTTTTGGATCCTTAAGCCCAGTTGCCGAAAAATCTGTTACGTTTAAAGTTAATGCATCATTATCCTTAACTGTGTATAAATAGGTAACAACATTGTCTGTTCCTGTGATTGAATATTGGTAAATTGCAGGGCTTAAGTCCACACCGTTTACAGTGATTTTCGGGTTACTTCTTGTAATTTTTGCATAAGTACCCAAATTAACAGTGATAGGCACTTGCTGTCCCGCATAAAAGTCTCCGTCTGGTATAGAAAAAGTAGGTTTTAAAGGAGCTGATGGCATCTCATAACGAGCATATAGGGTAACACCACGAGGTACTGTATTATTTCCCCACCATTCAGGCTCTGTTAATTTAAAAGGATGCTCATAATAGCTACTTATTGTTGAAGAATAAGTCGTGTATAATTCAAATACCAGATACTTGCCTTGGAATTTTGATATAGGGCCATTTATTGTTGGATATTTCCCATTGGTGATAATTGTTGAATCTTTGGTACCTAAGCCATTTGTACGAGAATTGGTTCCGTCTGAATTGGCATCGCTGTTATTGAAATAATAGAAATAATCATAACTAAATTTAGTTTTAGGCATACTAACACTGTCTATATTTCCTATCTTTTGTATAATGATATCATTTGGACCAGGCGGTGTTCCACAACTAAGTGTATTTGAAATAATCTCATTTACTTTTCCATCTGCCCCTTTCGGTCCTGTGGATGATATATAAAGAGTTGCCTGGAATTTTCCGTTAACAATAGCATTGTTAATTGTAGTAGAGTTGTCACTAAAACCAAAATATTGGATCCCTGCACGTAGATCTACAGATTCAAGACCCGTAAAATCTGCATCAAGTGGTATATAGTAATATAGGCATGTACCGCTACGTTTATTATCAATTTTATCAGGATCATCTGGGCTCTTGAATACATGGTCTATATTTTTAAATGGATATAAAAATCCAGTAGTCTCCTTAGCTCTACCATCTATCCAATATGATTGGGTTAGTTTTGGCATAGGTTTACTGTTTGTACCACCTGACATTGGTGTAGCACCAACGATGTTATGGAAATCTATAGCAAAATAACGCTGTCCGCCAAATGTGTTAAGAAAATTAGTATATTCATCAAACGAATAGTAACCAAGGTCAAGATATACCCTAACTTGGGTTTTCCCAGCAGCAATTGTTATCTTACCAGTCTTATCGGTACTTACTTCTGCCTTTCCTGGGTAAAAGTTCTGCTTATAATCTGTTGAGTTGGTACGAGTGCTGTCAATTTTAACTGTTTTAACAGCTCCATCTAATATTTTGTAATTAAGGGTGATATCTTTATCAGATTTCTTATTAAGTAAGATATCAATGTAGAAACCGAAAGGTCTTCCAGAATTTTCACTTTCCGTACCAAGAAAAGAACTAACTGTTAAAGTTGGCATCTGAGCAAAGTTAAGTGCACCGCTGTTTGAGTAGGCATAGAATGGGATATAGTTAACTTCTGCATTTGATGCACCTGTACCCTTTTTAATGTCAGTTGGCAAAAAGTTATATTTAATGTTGGTTGGGATTGCGTACTTATTTATTACATCACTTGATGTATTTGCTTGATCTACAACGTACGAATAGGTTCCATCATCATTAGCTGTATCACCACTTTGTGTCAGAAAAAGTTTTTCAACCGTTATTGCCTCGCCAGCACCAAACAAGCTAAAATTCTTATCGGTCATAAGTGTTTGCATCATCTTACCACTGTTAAAGTAATCAGAAAAACTCTGCATTGTATTCTTGTGTTCCTGAGTTAAAACTGTATCGTCATTCTTTAAATATTGAATAGCTTCTAAAAGCTCATTTAAATAAATAAGTTGGCTCATTTCACCCCAGGTAGTTTCAATGCCGTCAATTGTAACAGCTACCGAAGAGTCTTTTTCCTTTGCCATCTTTATAAAATCATCTCTTGATACGGTTGTGCCGTTAACATTAAATGTTTCTCCCTTTATAGGATTACCACTATCGTCAATGTAACCGTTATCGTATAATGTGTTTAAAATAGTAATGGCTTCTTCACGGCTTCCGCTTATACTTGCCAGCTCTTCAATAAAAGCCTCATCAAACTGTGCCGTTTTCTCATCTGCGTATGCAACTAAATTATTGGGTAGTAGTGATACAACCATTGACACCATCAATAAAACTGCTACTATCCTTTTACTGATTCTTCGTAATGCTTTCATTTCTTTACCTCCATTTTTATTATTTACTTCCTTTTTAGATTACCTTTCTTTAATTAGCTTTTATCCCTTTTACATTTAAAAAGTATGTTAGATAATACATATTTTATACTAATGAGACCCCCAAAAGACCCCCCTGTATTAACCTTTTATCATGATAAACATAAAAAAATTCGGGACATTATATTAAATGTCCCGAATTTTTTATGTTTGAGTTTAGATCTGGGTGCTGTAAATCCCCCCTGGGCTTCCCTCCACTGGTATCCGTATAGTAACTTTTGTTCCAAAACCAATTTTACTTTCAATCAACAATATGCCATTACATTGAGCCATTAATCTTTTACGTACATTTTCCAATCCGACATGGCTTCGCCCATCATTTACATTCTGTGTCTGATCAAAGCCCAAGCCATCATCTTCAATGATAATTTCTATATCGCTTTGTACCTGTTTGGTTGATATACATATGGTACCGCCTTCTGGTTTTTTATTAATGCCATGACGCACAGCATTTTCAACAAGAGGCTGAACGGTCAGTATTGGCAGATAAAAGTTTTTGACTTCAAGATTATAAACAATCGTTAAATAATCCTTAAATCTTACTTTTTCAAAATCAAGGTAAATCTTGATATGCTGCAATTCTTTAGTAAATGGAATTAGTTCTCTTTGGTTCAGTGAATCCATGTTTTCACGCAAATATTGAGAAAAATCGCTAATCATTTTGCTTGCTTTATCTTTATCCTTATATACCATGTTTTCAATGGTAGTCAAAGTATTATAAAGAAAGTGTGGCTGTATCTGAGAAAGCATAATAGCAACCCGTTTCTCTGTAAGCTCCTTCTCAATTATCAATGCCTGTTCCCTCTCCTCACTTCCACTTTTTATCAAATAAATAATTTGAATAAGCTGTAGAAACATCACTATGATAAAAGCAGTATTCATAATAAGCGTATGAGGTGCAAAGTTGTAGACAAAATTTAGAGTTTCCAATATGTAACCCACAATACTTGGAGAAAAAGTCAGCAACATTATCCCTACATCATTGTTACCAAATCTGATTGCATCATAAGCGAGTATAATTACGATAATTACAAGAAGCGGAATACCTGTAACAAGGAAAGGAAACTGCATCTCCCAAAGATTGATCACTCCTAACAATTGCAGAATAATCATGATGGTAATAAACAGACATACGCCTGCTGTGACAATACCCAGCTTGTCTTTTAACCAGTCGCCAGCATGTATCCACAAAACAAGAATAAATGCGGCATAAATCGTGTATATAACCAAAACTTCGGAGATATTTACAAATGCTGGATTAGGCACTATAAGTGAATAACATTTCAAGCTTGTAAGTATCCATGCACCAGTAAACATGGGGAATAGTGACACTGCCGCCACTTTGGTCCAATGAGGCAACCTAAATCCTCTAACAATAATAGCAAGTGTAAAAACTAAAATTCCAAATAAGCTGAGAAATACGCATATAAGTAGTATTGCACCTTCTTTTAAAAACATTTCCATAAATAATTGTGAATAGCTTCCTACCTTCATATTATCAAGAAGTACGTTATAAACATCAGAAGTACGAACATAGTGATTTTGCATAATAAGCTCCACTTTAGCATGGGTGGAAATACCTGACGAAGTATATCTGCACCATGTAGTACCAGGAGCCTTTAAAAAACCCGGATAGTTCTTATCCCTGCCAAAATTGTAAACCTCATTTCCGTCAACTTTAAGTGTAAAAACAAGCATACGGTTATAAATCATCAATTCTTGCCCTGCTAGAATCTCATGGGAAAAATGCCCCTGAACCGTAACCGTATGTTGTTTACTTAAATCAAATTTAACATCTTTCGTTAATTCTATCCAGGGACCATTATCCACACGGTACTGACCTATCAGATGAACCGACAATGGAATATTATTATGAGAATCCATAGATTGTTTCTCCATCCAGATATCTGTTAGAGTTGAAATCACTAAAATCACCATGCCTAGCAAAATCACAGAATATAACACAAGCTTAGACCATATTTTCTGTTTCATATACGCTCCTATCTGTTGTTGTAAGCCACATTTGTTTATATATTTTTCCAATTACTTAACATCCCAGTTGTCATTTCCGCCCAACTGTATTCACTCATATATTCTCCGGTATATGTGTTAATTGAAGTAAAAGCATTCTCCAAGAACTGATAATAATCACATTCGAACTTACTTACGTCCACTGCGATGTTGTTCCAACCCTTGATGATAATATCCTCTATGCCGGCGTCACTTAATATCTTCTTTAGCTGTGCTGTTACCTTTTGTGTCTGCTTTAGCACCTGACGATCATAACCTTTGTCCTCCCATAAAACAGCGGCGATTTGCTTCGACGTTACTGCCGCACCCCGTCTATCCACCAAATACGCCAACAATTCTCTGGCTTTAGAACGGGAAATCTTAAACGGCTTTCCGTCAACAAATATCTCAAAGTTACCGAAAGTATGTATACGCACCCGTGCTTTTGACGACAGAACAGGATTGCGAAGCCGTAGCAGGGACTCTTCTATTCGCTCAGTTGTGGTTGGTTTTAATATATAATCACTGGCATTTGCTCCAAAAGCATCCACCGCATATTGGATATAACTAGTAACAAAAACTATATTTAGCTTTGGATTAACTTCTTTTAAACGCATTGCCAGCTCAATGCCTGTCATTCTTGGCATTTCAATATCTAAAAAAGCTACATCGGCATGATGTAGTCTTGTGTATTCCAGTGCTTGGGCTGGGTCAGTAAAAGCTATCGTTTCATCAATCTCAGAAACCTGACACATGTGGCGTTGTAAGTGCTCTATGATTTCCTGCTCGTTATCCACAATGATTACTTTCACGTAGTTCATTCCCCTTTGTTCATATAATTATACCCCCATTTCAAAGAGGCCGCTGAAAAAGTCCTTGATTTAGTCTTTCAAATTTTTCAGATGAATACAGTTGTATAATTATTTAATTGTTTGCCTTACCCTCCCTCGGCATATTTTTTACAAGCCTTTGCAAGTCTTGTAAAAAATATATACGCCTCATCGGACGGTCTGCACAATTAAATAATTATACAACTGTATTCATCTGAAAAATTAATTTACCGCGTTGAAAGGACTTTTTCTGTGACCCCATTTCAAATGGGGGGTTACTTTAGTCTTCCATATTAATGCAATAAACTTCCTCTGCCTTAATAACTTCCAAATTATTCTCCTTTAATACCTCAATAGCCCTATTAGGATCGGACAACTTCATTACCATTGAAGCATCGTTTGAAAATGTAAATGCATACATATATTCCACGCTAATTAAGGCTTTCGATAAAACATTTAAGAGCTGATATAATGCACCAATTTTATGAGATACTTTAACACAGATAACATCTGTAAGCATTGCTGAAAAACCTGATTCCTTTAATACTTTCTTTCCAAGTTCAGGATTTGAAACAATCAGCCTTAGCATTCCATATTCAGAAGTATCCGCTAAACTTAATGAAATAATATTTATCTCATTATCTGCAAGGGTTTTTGTAACTTCTTCTAATCTTCCTTCTCTGTTTTCAATAAAAACCGATAATTGTTTTACTATCATTTAAACCCCTCCTAATAAAGCTTTCTTTTGTCAATAACACGTTTAGCTTTACCCTCACTTCTTTCAATAGTCTTAGGTTCAACTAATTTCACTTTTACAGCAAGACCTAAAGCACTTTGTAATACTGCCGTGATTTTTTTGGATAAATTCTCTAATTTTTTAATTTCATCTGAAAAGAATTTTTCTTCTACTTCTACTAATACTTCTAAATTATCCAAATTGTTAATACGGTCAACAATAAGTAAATAGTGTGGGCTTGTTCCATCAATTTCAAGTAATGCACTTTCAATTTGAGATGGGAATACATTTACTCCTCTTATTATTAACATGTCATCTGTACGCCCTTTAAATCTTGAGATTCTGGCATGGGTTCTGCCACATTCACATCTATCATAATTAATACTTGTAAGATCTTTAGTTCTGTATCTAAATAATGGAAGTGCTTCTTTGGTTAATGTAGTAAATACCAGTTCTCCGACTTCTCCTGGTGCAACAGCTTTTAGGGTTTCAGGATTAATTATTTCTGGTACAAAATGATCTTCGTAAACATGAAGTCCACTGTGATATTCACAATCTGCTGCCACACCTGGCCCCATTATTTCACTAAGACCGTATATATCATGAGCTTTTATATGTAATTTATTTTCAATATCTCTTCTCATATTCTCTGTCCAAGGTTCTGCACCAAGAATAGCCACCTTTAATTTAATTCTGTCTATGGCATTTGCTTCTTCTAGTGTTTCAGCTATATGAAGTAGGTATGAAGGGGTACATGCAATTGCAGTACATCCAAAATCCTCCATCATAGTAATTTGCTTTTTTGTATTTCCTGATGACATAGGTATTACTGTTGCACCAAGGTTCTCTGCTCCATAGTGAAGTCCAAGACCTCCGGTAAATAATCCATAACCATATGAAACCTGAATTCGATCTTCTCTGGTAACTCCTACCATGGCAAGAACACGGGATACACACTCAGCCCATATACTTATGTCTCTTTTTGAGTACCCTACTACAGTTGCTTTTCCAGTAGTTCCAGAAGATGCATGTATCCTTACAATTTCAGAGTTTGGGATTGCAAATAATCCAAATGGGTAGTTGTCTCTTAAATCATCTTTTGTCGTAAATGGAAGTTTGTCAATATCTTCCATTCCTTTTATGTCCATTGGCTCAATTCCCATGCTTTGCATTTTTTTACGGTAAAATTCAACGTTGTGATAAACTCTGTCAACCATTTTTACTAATCTTGCACTTTGCAGTGCATATATTTCATCCCTGCTCATGCACTCTTTTGTTTCATTCCAAATCATAATTTACCTCTCTGAATTTAATTTTTTCAGCCTAAATAATTTCTTCTATAAATATTGTTCTTTCAACTCCCAAGTCAATCACCCTTGGATGAGCATGTTTTCTGTTTAATTTATTATAATAAACACTTACAACTGGTCTTGCACCTGCATTTTTTCTTACATTAGTTACAACTCCCGCCTCTCCTGTAGAAAGTCTTACAAGAGAGCCTAAAGGGTAAATGGATATGTTATTTAAAAAGGTAGTGGATATTTTGCTGTCAAAGAAATATCCTCCTCCCCCATATAGATATTCCACTGACTGATATCTTGGAAGTTTGTCATAGCGTATAAGGGAATCGTACATGTCGCAAACAGAGATGATTCTTGCTCCTAAAGGTATTTCTTCACCTTTTAATCCTTTTGGAAATCCCGAACCATCATAGTTTTCATGATGGGCTGCTATCATTTCTATTATATGTCTATTAAGTCCTGCTTCTTTTCCAAAATAGTAGCCATACATGGCATGTTCTTTATATAGGTTTTGCTGATGCGGTGGAAGATCTCTTTTACCAATTATAAACGGCATTTCAAGTTCACCTAAATCGTGAACTAAAGCTGCTGCACCAATGTTATATATCTCACCGGGTTTTAGATGAAGTGCTCCTGCAAGAAGCATACTCATTCCACAGGTAGTTCCTGCATGAAGCATTAAATCGTTGTTTATTATTTTCATCATTGCACAAAATTCTACTATTGTCTCATTTTCTAAGATTTTTTCCAGTATTATTTTTGCATTTTTAGCTATTTGAACCATGGAATCAGTTTTATTTGCTTCTGGTCGTTCTGGTGCATATGTGGAAATAACTTTTGATACATTATAAAGTGTTTCTGTCCTTATTGTATCGTTTGGATCTATTGACAATGTGTATTGATCCACAACTTTTATTTCCATTACTTCTGCACTCATTATCATATCAATTAATTTTTGAGATAATTTTGTATCTTCTTTTAGTAATAGTTTGTTATTTATCGGGCTGTAGATTGGCTCTGCTGTTACCATCCCTGGCATTGCTAATACAGTTTTAATTAGCTCCATTTGATCATCCTCTTTATCATTTATTAATCAGCCAAAACTATATTATTATCCCTTAATATCCTCTCTGCATTTTCCATATTATCAGTATGGATAACCATTAGCGGCTCTTTATCTTTTCGTATAACAAACGAATATATATAGTTAATACTTATGTCTTCATTTGCTAATATGTTTAAAACTTCATCTAAGTTTCCAGGTTTATCTACTAATTCAAATGCAATTACTTCTGAAATTCTTACAACAAAGCCTTCATTACCTAATACTTCTTTTGTCTTTTGAGGTTCATCAACTATAAGTCTTAATATTCCAAATTCCGGAGAATCAAATGAAGCAATTGCCCGTATATTAATATTGTTTTCTTTAAGGGCAGTAGTTACTTTTGCTAAACTTCCCTTTTGGTTTTCTACAAATACTGAAAGCTGCTTTAACATATTTTTCCTCCTACAATTATTCTAATCCGTATCCAATTTCAAATGCTTTTTTATTAATTTCGATTGTTTTAGGCGGAACTGTTTTTTCAATTATGGTATACCAGTCTTCCTTTGAAAAGTCCATAAATTTTGCAGCCATACCAAGTACTATTATGTTAAATACCTTTGTATTGCCAATTTTTCTGGCTTCTTCTATGGCATCAACTGTAATTACTTTATATTCCTTGCTTAGATTTTCAATAATATCCTGAGGATAGCTTGCGATGCCAATAACAACAGGCATTGGATCTATTCTTTGATCATTTATAATCATAACACCGTCTTTTTTTAGGTAATGAGCATATCTAAGGGCTTCTAGCCTTTCAAATGCTATAATTATATCTGCACATCCTTCTTCTACTATAGGCTCTGTAACCACTTCACCATATCTTACATATGTAACTACTGAACCGCCTCTTTGTGCCATTCCGTGAACTTCTGACAGTTTTACATCATGGTTTGCATTAATTGCAAGCCCTCCAAGAATACGGCTTGTAAGAAGTGTACCTTGACCGCCTACACCAACAATCATAATATTCTTTGTTATCATTATCTTGCACCTGCTTTCAAAATTGCTCCAAATTTACACATTGAATTACACAGACCACAGCCTGTACACATTGTGTCATTAATTGTAACTGTTTTATCTTCATTTTTAGTAATTGCAGGGCATCCCGGTTTTAAACACATGCCACATTTTTTACAGGCATCTCTATCAACTGTGTATTGTTCTCTTTTGGTTGTTTTATCTAATAAAACACATGGTGATTTTGTTATTATTACTGATACTTCTTCTCTTTCTACTTCTTCTTTAACAATTTTTTCTACTTCATCTAAGTCAAATGCATTTACCTCAATAACATGGTTTATTCCAAGTGAAGTACATAATGCTTTAATATTTATGGCTTTAGCTTCTGTTCCCATAAGTGTTTTTCCTGTAGCTGCATGGTCTTGATGTCCGGTCATACCTGTAGTTGAATTATCAAGAATTATTACTGTTCCTGTAGAATTATTGTATACCATATTGATTAATGAGTTTATTCCTGTATGCATAAATGTGGAATCACCAATTACGGCAACCCAATTTTTAACATAATCTTTACCCTTTGCTTTTTCCATTCCATGTAAAGTACTGATACTTGCACCCATACATACTACTGTGTCTACAACATTAAGAGGTGCTAATGCTCCTAAAGTATAACATCCAATATCCCCGGCTGCATGTATTTTTAATTTATTAAGTACTGTGTAAACACTTCTGTGTGGACATCCCGGACATAGAATTGGAGGCCTTGCAGGTACTTGTGCAGATTGTGTTGTTATGATTTCTTCTTTTTTAATAGCATTTTTTAACATGTTTGCACTATATTCACCCTGTATTGTTAAAATTTCTTTTCCAACAGCATTTATACCCCATGATTTTACTTGTTCTTCGATTATCGGATCAAGTTCTTCAACAATATATAACTTATCAACTTTTGATGCAAATTCCTCTATTAATTTTTTAGGTAATGGATTAACTAAACCTAATTTTAATACTGAAGCTTCTGGAAGTGCTTCTTTTACATATTGATATGGTATGCCACAGGTTATTATTCCTATGCTGTTATCTTTATATTCTACTTTATTAATTGTAAATTCTGAACCGTCAATTGCAATGCTATTATTTCTTTTTTCAACTTCTAAATGTCTCATTTTCGCATTAGATGGCATCATTACATTTTTTGCAGGGTTTCTTTCATATGGCTTATCTTCTACTTCAACTCTGTTATTTAATTCTACAAGTCCCTGTGAATGAGATAGTCTTGTTGTTGTTCTGACAATAACAGGAGTATCATATTTTTCACTCATTTCAAAAGCAAATTTAATAAATTCTTTTGCTTCATAACTATCTGATGGTTCTATTACAGGAACTTGTGCAGCTCTTGCTACAGCTCTTGTATCCTGTTCATTTTGAGAACTGTATAGACCCGGATCATCTGCTGCTACTAATACTAAACCTCCATTTACACCTGAGTAAGCAACTGTAAATAATGGATCTGCTGCTACATTTACACCTACATGTTTCATGGATGCCATGGCTCTGACACCACTTATTGATGCACCAATAGCTACCTCCATAGCTACTTTTTCATTTGGTGACCATTCTGCATATATTTCTTTATATTGAGTGATATATTCACTTATTTCTGTACTTGGTGTACCTGGATAAGCTGCTGAAACTTTTACTCCTGCTTCATAAGCACCTCTTGCAATAGCTTCGTTTCCAAGCATGATTGTTTTATCTGACACGTTATTTACCTTCCTTTCTAAGATCGGTTACTCTTTTTGCTTTTCCTTCATATCTTTTTAAAGTTCTTGGAGCAACTAATTTTATGGTTGCGTCTAAGCCAAGAACTACTCTTAATTGATGTTTAATCTTTTTCTCTAGTTCTTCTAGCTTTTTATATGTATCAAGTAATGAATCATCTACTAATTCTACCTGAATTTCCATAAAATCAAGATGATTTTTTCTGTCAACAGTAATTTCATAATGTGGCCCAATTTCTGGAATTTTAAGTAATACTTCTTCTATTTGAGTTGGGAATACATTAACACCTCTTATTATTAACATATCATCTGAACGTCCTGACAGATTCTCCATTCTTACAGTTGTTCTTCCACATTTACATGGTTCATACATTAGTCTTGTAATATCTTTTGTTCTATATCTAATAAGTGGTAACGCCTCTTTTGATATACATGTAATTACTAATTCTCCCGTAGAGCCTGGTGGTAATACTTCTCCTGTATCTGGATCTATTATCTCTGGAATAAAATGGTCTTCGTGTATATGCATACCACATAATTGTTCGCATTCACCTGATACACCTGGGCCAATTAGTTCGCTCATTCCGTAGTTTTGAGTTGCAAGAAAATCATTTCCCCAGATTTTATGCATTTCATCTCTCATAGGTTCACTCATACCTTCACCACCGAATAATCCTATCTTTACCTGTAGATCAGTTTGTGGGTTAAGCCCCATGTTTAGAGCTACTTCACCAATATGTAATGCATATGAAGGGGTTGCAACTAATAAAGTTGTTCCAAAGTCTTTCATGTACATAATTTGCTTTTCTGTATTGCCTGATGATGTTGGAAGTACTGTTGCTCCTAAATTCTCAAGCCCAAAATGTAGCCCTAAGGCTCCTGTAAACATTCCATATCCAAAACATATTTGTGCCACATCTTCTTTTGTGGCACCGCCCATTACTGCAATTCTTGTAACAAGCTCTGTCCATGTTTGCATATCTTTTCTTGTATATCCTACAACTGTTGGTTTTCCTGTTGTTCCTGAGGATGCATGAACTCTTACTAGTTCGCTTTTTGGTACTGTAAATAATCCAAATGGATAGTTGTCTCTTAGATCTTTTTTGTTTGTAAATGGCAACTTTTTTAAATCTTCTAATGATTTAATGTCTTCCGGCTTTAAGCCGATTTCATCCATCTTTGCTTTGTATGGTGCTACCTTTTCATAATTTAGTTTTACTGTTTCTTTTAATCTTTCTAACTGAATTTGTTCAATTTCAGCCCTAGACATGCTTTCTTCTTTTGCCCAAATCATTTAACTTGCCTCCAATATTAATTTTACGACTTTAATGCACTAAAATTATTATACTTTAAATATGCTGTAAATGTCAATATAAATTGTCTGGGATTTAATATTTGGATTCTATCAATGGATTAGAATCACATGTTCATTAATTAGCATGTAATCAAACTCCAGACATGTTTTGGCATAAACACATTAAAATACAAAGGAAAAGCATCTCAACCTTAGTGAGTCCATTGAAAAAGTCCTTGATTTAGGTTGTGTAAATTTTTTAGATGAATATGAGTGTATATATATCCAATTGTTTGCCTTTCCCTCCTTCAGCATGTTTTTTACAAGCCTTTGCTTTGCAAAGTCTTGACAAAACATAAACGCTTCGTCGGACGGTCTGCACAATTGGATATATATACACTCATATTCATCTAAAAAATTAATTTACTGTATCGAAGGACTTTTTCAGTGGCCTCACCTTAGAGATGCTCTCTTTATAATTTATTTCAGCTTATTACCGTTTATAAAGAAATTTCTTTTCAATATTAGCTTCCAACTGTGGTATTATGCCTATACCTGCACATTATTCATTTATAATAAAATATGCCGTTTCATTGTATTTACATACTCATAATATTTATCATGGATAATTATGAAACAACTATTACCCTTATAACTTCCAAGACTTCATTAAAAGTCCAATCACTTTTTTCATTGCGTCCACCTGTACTTTTTTTATTATTTTTATAATAATTTTGTAATTTGTTATAAAAACGGGACTCTACACTACTTTCACCTTCTTCATAATCTTTATATTTGTTGTAACTATTCAATATATTATTAAGCATCAAACTGCGACATAAATAATCATCCATTATCTTCAATGATATGTCGTATTTATATACATTTTTATCAATTTTAATACACACTGCTGTTATTCCTTTAAATAACTCTATCAATAAATCCAAAGAATAACCCAATTCCTCATGTTGCATCATGGGCATTATATAAAGTAGCAAACGCTTCTTCATAAAAATCATTTAATCTATCTGGTATTGAAGCATGTTTTTGAAAGGTTAATAACATAATATTATAACCTTATAAGTTTTTTCCACTAAATCTGTGGATTCTAACTTACTAAATATTATAATACAGTTATAATAAATAATCTACAATTTCCTTGTATAATTTATTTAGGTTAATAAAGTAACCTATGAACCTTTTATCTGCAAAACCATGGTTTGTATTGACGTTTTGCACTAAAATATAATAGCTATTCAAAAAGGGCTTATACATATTATATAATCATGAGATTTAGAGGAGGTTGAAAAATGTCTTATAGAATTAGCAATAGAAATGGTTCAATTACATACAATTATTCAATAGCAAATGTTGGTTTAGATTAGGATAAATTTCACATATAAAAAAATCTTACCCTATATGGAAAAGATTTTTTTATTTTTCAAAAAAGAAGATATTACTTCCTGAGATAAATTAAAAAGTTTTAAAAACGATATATTAAAAAAACAACAATATCAAACTAGTATTTTATATATATCAAGTTCGAATTTATATAATAGGTAATGACCTTTTATTTATACTTATACTCAAAATTTTTAAGTATCCGTGTATATTTTTCATGAAAGTCACCGAAATTAGTCCTTTTTTCAAATTCCTCTGATTTTTCATTGATATCTTCTAAAACATCAGATGGTAAATTCTTTTCAGCGTACGTGTATACTACTTCATTTTCCTTATCTATATGACGCTTTAAAAGCTTTGTGTAGCAAATAGTATTAGCAACTATATCGACTTTGCTTTCACTAGATGGATGTTTTGAATATTGATTCAATGCTTCTTCTAATTCTGCAATATATAATCTGCCTAAATCATGTTCTACCAACATACCATGAGTGATTAGATTTTTACCCAAAGAGCCTAAATGATTTACCATTTCTTTAAATAAAAACTCCTCTTCCTTTCCATGATGATGTTTATCAGCATAGTTTCTAACAAAATCAATTGCATCTCTAAAATCATTAACACAAACTTCATTGCCATCCATTATACAAATGCCGGCATTTCGCATAGCTTTAATAAAACGCAGAATATTGTCATGCTCTTTAACCATTACTTCTATTGAATTCATATTATAGACTCCTTTTGTTATGAGTTATGCATATATTCTGCACAACTGGCAGTTAAAATAATCATAATGCAATAATATAATTATATCTGAATTTACCGATTCATCTCATCAATAAATTCCTTACTTTTAGCAGTCATTTCAACCCAAGCCGGTTTGAACCCACTTTTGATAGCGTTTCTGACTGAACCAATATTCGACCAAGAACAGCCATAAAACGGTACCTTACCACGTTTTAATATTTCTAAAGCCAAATTACTTGTTAGTGATGATGCAACTCCACTTTTCCTGTAATCAGGCAGTACATCAATACCTATTTGCCACATTGTATCACAATCTGCTGAACAACCTGCCAAACCAATTAGTTTTCCATCATCAAATGCCCCAAGACCTAACATATCCAAATGCTTCCTCTTTTCACATAAAGCATTACCCCATTCCGGCTTATATAAATCGGCAAAATCGTCTGATTTCAAGATTTTTATTTCATATTCACATGAAATAGGCTTTATTAAATCCATATCAGGTAAGAAATACTCAGCCATAAAGCAAATTCGCATATCATGTTTTTGAAACTCATCATTAAGTACATGAAAATTAGGGGTTTCAAAACAATGCTCAATTGAATATTTATTTATATAATTTGAAACTATATCCTCTATTTCACTATTAACTGATGCAACAATATTGTTTCCATAAGAAACAAGGTTACAATAGAATGGCAGGGTCAAATACTTTCTTGCCAAAAGATTTTGTTTAGAAATCACTATTTTATTTTTACTTTGAATAAAATCTTCTAAATCACAGTTACAATCTATTGCCGATTGTTGCATGGCAATTTTTATTATTTCTTTATTAGTCATTTTTCACCTCTAAATATTAGTTGAAACAAATAGCCCAACTTCTTTTGGAATATTAATAGTACCCTCTTTTCTTCTAATTTCCTCAAAATAATCATATAAACCATCTATATCATTTTCCGAAAAATCTGCAATTGACTTTGTTGACTTTATCCAATCAATTAAATCCTGTGTATCAGTAATTGACAGTGAATCTTCAAAATCATACCTTTGTACATCTTCAAAGAAGCCTTCCAAAATCCCTTTCCCATTTTGTAAATTAAAAGAATAACCCTCTGTAAATGCATTAGTCTCAGGGTGAATTTCCTTTAATGAATTATGTATAAATGAACGTATACCACCATTTCCATTGGTTGATGCATAAAATTTTGCTTTAGGTTTTAGTACTCTTTTTACTTCTGAAATTGCTTTTGATAAGTCTGGAATATGATAAAGCATGTGATTTGCAATAACAACATCAAAGCAATTATCAGGAAACGGAATTGTCTGAATATCAACTCTTTGTGCTATGAAATTATTGATATTTAAATATTTATTCCAAACAATTTCTACCATTCCATCTGAGTAATCTGACAAATACAAATTACAGCCATTAGGAAGCTGTTCAATTCGACCTTGCCATTGTTCCCCATTACCACAGCCTAATTCCAAAATACGAGTATTTGGAGAAAACTCATATTTTTCAAATAACCAAGGTATAAAGCCTTGCTTATTAGTACTATGTTTTGCATGGAAATTTATTCTCGCAGACAAGTTATCATCATTTTTATATTGCTTTATTATATTTTCACTTTTTTTCATTACATTCATAAAAAACCTCCAATGTTATTTTATATATAACAAGTCATTTACATTATAACATAGGAGGTTTTTGGATAAAAGTTATTAATTAAATAATTTTTCCAACCAATTGTGCACCAAATCAGGCCAAATGGCAATACTTTTATCAGGGTGTTCTTTTCGATACTTCTTTTCTTCCTGCCTGAATAATGCTTTTATATCAGTTTCTTTAGGAATCTTTCCCATAGTATTAAATGGTGACGGCAATTCCTTTTCATTCTCTATAAGATACCGAACCATTTCAAAAAACTGCTCCATACAGTAGTATCCGTCAAAATCCCCAGCTGCCCATGCTTCATTAGCAAGTGACATTCCATGATGTCCCTCACTAAAAACATGAAGTTCAAAATCAACGTCATTTTCCCTACATGCGTTAGCAAATAAGTAACTGTTATCTACAGTTACAAGACCATCCGTTTTAGTATGCCAAAGAAAAGTTGGAGGAGTATCTTTGGTAACATGCTTTTCTAATGACATATATTCTAATTCTTCTTCACTGGCATCTAATCCTAAAAGATTTATGAAAGAATCCCTATGAGCATATTCTCCAGAGGTAATAACCGGATAAGATAATATTACCGCATTTGGGCGATTATCTATTCCCTTATATTCACCCTCACAAATTAACTCCTCTGCATCATGATGTACTGCTAAACTTCCGCAAAGATGGCCTCCTGCTGAAAAACCACATATAGCTACTTTTTGTGGGTTAACCTTAAATTTATCTGCATTTTTCCTAACAAATACAACTGCTTTTGATAAATCCTTTAATGCCTGCAACTTAAGAGGTGTATCCATAAGCAGATTTGTTGAATATGTAACAACAAAAGTATTATAACCTTTATTAAAAAATTCCAATGCAATAATTTCCCCTTCTGTAGGAGACACCATACAATATCCACCACCAGGAGTTATAACAATAGCAGCTCTTATGCTATCATCTTCATGTATATATGATGTAATAGTCGGACAAAAATTCCCTAAAACAGGATAAGTATATTCCTCATTTGCCCATAAATTGTAATGTTCTTTTATCATTTCAAATTTCTCCTAAATCCTGTAAATATTGACCAAAGTTTACAACTATCAGTAACCCTTACTAATTTTTTATTGTTTTAATGTACTTTCCAAGGCTTTTTACCATCAGTCCATTTCTTTTGTTTCCAGTATGCGGCATCTGCCTGATTCCATCCTTTTTTCTGAGCTATTTTCATAATTGAAAAAAAAGCTTTGGTTTTAAGATCTGGTGATACATTCCCATGTTTCCTTTTAATAGTTATTGCTAACTTATTCATATCTTTTGCAATCTTCTTCTTTTTCTCCTTTGAAACCTCTGCCCAACTGACAGCATAAACTGCAACTCCATATTTATAAGTCTTAGCAATACCCCAGAAAAAACAACTATCAGCAATATCTTTACATGTAGATTTCATACCTGCACCTGCTGCTGTACTAATAACAACTGCCTGCTTTTGAAACATTTTTTCTTCCGGTCGATGCACAATCCAGCGATATCCATAATGGTCTAAAAACGCTTTCATAGAACCAGTTGTATGATATACATAAACTGGAGAAGTAAAAATAAGCAAATCCGCTTCATCCATAAGCCTAGTAATCGGAGATATAACTTCATAATGAGGACATTTACTTTCACTAACCATAAAACACTGGGTACATCCACAGCAAAAATGTGGCATATCCTTTGGCAAAAATATTTCTTTTATATTTTCATTAGTAGATAGCTTATCCGCTAACATTCTTCCTATGTGATAAGTTGAACCTTTATGGTTTTGCCCATTTATTAATAAAATCTTCATATACCTCTCCTCTTTCATACCACTGACTATTTTATTCGCCCCATTTACCACTAATATTCATATACAAATCCTTTAAACTCTGCCGGCATTTTAAAATCCTCACCTTGTGCATACAATCCAATCATAACACCAGTAAATCCACAAGCTACCTCTGTAGAAATATATCTGGTCTTTAAAGCTCCAAGATCGTACTCAGTATCTCCAACCCTTGCAAAAAAATTATATTCAAGATTAGATAAAGCTATTCTTAATTGTACCGTTAATGGTTCTTTACTTTCATCTAATTCAATGACTTTCTGTTCATAGTTTAATCCACCCACACAGCTTCTTTTTACGATTTCATTCTTAGACTCCATTTTACGTAAAGACAAATCATAGTGATGTTCAGAATCCATATATAAAGTAATTCCAGCTTCATTACCATAAACCGTCACTTCACATGTGATATTTCCAACTAACTCTTTTTGACGAACAGCCACAAATGCAGGAGATCCTACAACACTATCCAAAGTAACCTCTGTTCCCGTTAGATAAAATGTAACTTTACTAAATTTATAAAGTTCCATATTAGGATTTCTTAAAAAGCACCATTCCCTTCCAATAACTGAATTATCAAAGGTTATTTCTCCATTAATTTGCTGATCAACTTCTTTTTCAATGTAATTCACTTCTATTTCCTTAGGAGTAACTCCATTAATTCCTGCATTAAACCAGCCATTTTCATCAAACTTCACCGGTACAAGATATACCTCCCGTCCAGTCAAATGAAACGGAAGCCACCTGTCAATCTGTCTGAAAGCTAAATGAACCATCCACCAGTTTCCATCATGATCTTCTATTAAATCCCCATGACCGCACCCTTGAATTAAGTAACCTCCAAGATTTCGATTAGTTAAAACAGGATTGTTTGGAGCATTTTCAAATGGTCCGAAAGGCGTTTTTCCTTTTGCATATATAACCATATGCCCATATTCCGTTCCACCCTCAGCAGCCATAATATAATATTCATCCTTAATCTTATATAAATGAGGTGACTCTAAATACCTTCCTCCAGCTCCTTTATAAATACACTTGCTTTTTGTTAATTTAATTCCGGTATTAATATCAATCTCACATTGAGAAATTCCCTCTACACCTTCATCATCCTGACCATTGCTCATTAAATAAGCCTTTTCATCCTCAAAATATAAAGATGGGTCAATTCCTCCCTGCAAAAGCCATATAGGTTCAGACCATTCGCCGTAAATATTATCTGTCCAAACATAGAAATTGCCTTTAGAGGTAACATTAGTTGTTATCATATAAAATCTTCCATTATTATAACGAATAGTTGGAGCATAAATACCACCAGAAGCTCCATCCGCCTTTTTTAGATCAAGTTGACTTTCCCTTGTAAGCACATGTCCGATTTGCTTCCAAGAAACTAAATCTTTACTTTCAAATAAAGGCACTCCCGGAAAATACTGAAATGAACTGCACACAAGATAATATTTATCATTAGCTTTGCAGATGCTTGGGTCAGGATAAAATCCTGAAATTACGGGATTTTGATAACGCATATAAATTCTCCTTTTAACTTAATTTTAAAATAACTTAATCTGTTCCATTTCTTCTACCTTAATTCTTGCAGATACTAATTGAGATAAGTGCTCTATATGTTCTTCTCCTTTTACGTGTTCGCTTCGAATATAACTGACTCCACTTCTTAAAGAAGAAGGTATCAAATTCAATACATAAATTTGATCAAATCTGTTATAAATACTATCCCCACCAAGACCAGATAAACATATTAACTGGGTATTAGATTTTTCAGCAACCTCCATCAATGGCTTTAATAAATGTGCTGCACTGGTTTGTGCAAATGGGTTATCCATAACAAGTACCTTACTTTCTTCCCTCTCTGAAAAAATATCCGTTTCATCCCTTCTCATAAAGGATAACAAGCTGGATAAAATAACAAAGGCTGACAAAAATCCTTCACCACCGGAGTTTTTAGCAACCTCCGCCCAACTTATAGGGTATTCCCTTTGTTCTTCAATCTTATAAAGCTTTATTTCCACATTTCCAATACCAATAACCCTGTCATATAAGTTTCTTGTTGTAACCTCTTTTCCTATAACTTCCTCAATCTGCTCATTCTTCTCTAAAGAAGCTAGTCCTTTAATAAATACTGCATCTAAAAAGTCCTGCATACGCAGTCTGTATATTTCTTCCTGCTCCTGCCAATCAGGCAGCTTCATTCGTAGCATCTTAATGGAACGGCCCCTAATAGAAATAGAGGATTTCTTATCAATCTGGTTCATTTGCACATGAGCATCCTCAACATAATCCAAAAGCATTTCTATTACTTTTTGTTTCTCTTTACCTAAAAAAGCAATATCAATCTCAAGTTTTTCTAACAGGTTGTCAAATGAATTCCACACAATTTCAATTTGTTCTAATAACATGGAAGGCTCTGTTCTAAGCTCATAAAATCGACTTAAAGGATTATGGTAAAATTCATCCAAAAACGACGGCTTACCTAATACCTGCTGTAAGCACTCTGATACAGCTTGTCTGTTCTCTCCTGCCTCTTTATCAGATTGTTTATAGTCTCTTACCATACTTCCTCTAAATAAATTCCATTCCTTTTTACCAAAAGCTTCAAAATTCTCCAAAAAGTCCACAGCCTCCTCTGCCACAAGTTCACTGTATTCTGAAAGACTTGATAAATTTTCATCATACATAGTTCTTTTTGTATCAGTTTGGCGAATCTGCTCCTCCAGATCTTTTTTATGAATTTCCATTAAAGAAATTTCCTCATTAAAATCACGAATTACAATCTCTTCTTTAGGCTTTAGGGTTTCTGTTTGGAATGCCTTTAAAAAATTCTTGCGTTCAATACTAATTTCTTTTTCCAGTACCGCTTTTTTTGTAGTAAGATCCGATTCTTCTTTCTTTTTAGATTCCTCTGATAAAACCCTTGCCTTTAAAGAACTTTCTAATTCTTCTTCTAAAAACCTGTCATACACAACTTCCCTATAGTCTTTTTCCACTACATCATATTTTTTAGAATAATGTATAAGTTCATCTTCACTTACTTTAAATCTTTTATTAGCAAGACTTAGCTGTTCTTCAAGACTTTTTTGTTCTTCCAAAACAGTTGCAGTAATAGCTTCAAACCGTGCCTTTAAGTCTTCAATATCCTTTTGCATCACTTCCCCTTCTTTAAAGGAAGCATAAAAGGACACTTGTTTTTGCACATCTGCCTCAACATGAACACGATGCTCACGGTCTTTTTCCTTTTCTCTTAATTCTTCATGTTTGGTGCTTTCTTCCTCTGCTAATATCTTTAGCTCTTTGGCACGCAATTCATTTTGTTCTTCTAAATACCTTCTCTCATCTTGTGACTCTAAATACCCTTGATATTCTTCTTTTAAAAGGGTAAGGTCTTTTTCCTTTGAATTAAGCATAGAAATCACTTGTTCAAGTGACCTGCCCTCCTGCTCTGCCTGCTTTTTTTCCTTTCCGCTTAAATCAAGACTTTCTTTAAGTTTAAATATTAATTCTTCCTTTTTCTTTACATCATCTTGGAGTTCTTTAAGATTTTGTTCACATCTTTTATACTCATCCTTTGTAACCAATTGCTTTAAGAAGGAATCTCTTTTTTTGGTATAATAGCTTCTTTCTTCTTTCTTAGTATCTATACTTTTTTCTGTTAATTTAATCTGCTCTTTTATGTCAGACAACATAATTGCCAATTCATTTTCATCTAAAAGCTTCTCATTAAATAAAATATAGAATTTTATCATTTCTATGTTTTGATTAAACTGCTCTAGTGAAGCCGATTCCAAATATTCTCTTAATACAATAGGAATTGGATGAGAGGTAAATACATCTAATTCAGCTTTCATAAATTTTTCGCATTCACGCTTGCTCATTATTAAACTAAATGGAAGAAATGGATTATCCTTTACAAGCTGTTGATTCTTACTAACAGTATAATCATTTTTAGAAAGCCATTCCATTCCATAAATATATTGAATACCTGTACTATCTAAAGCCTCTGAAAGCTCCTTTGAAAGTTCTAATACCTTTCCTGATTCCATTTTTTTGAATTGATTTAAAAGATCTTCTCCATCTTTTTGTAATAGATGAATTGAATTATTCATTTCTTCAATCTTAAGGTCAAAAGCAAAAAGTATCTTTTCATGATTTAACAGTTCCTCTTCCGGTAAAGATAAAACCTGTAGAAAAGCTTTTCTATCTGTCAGTTCTTCATCATATCTTAACTTTAATTTTTCTTCCGATAAAAGCTGTGCTCTTATTGTACCCAGAAAGCTTTGACAGTCTTGTATATCTCTGTTATACTTAACTCCTTCTTGCTCTAAATCCAAAATTCTTTTTTTTGTTTCAGAGAATTTTTTTTGTTTATCATTTAGAGTTTTATGAGTTTGATGTTCTATTTGCTCTAAAGCTCCCTTTTCATAATATCCCAAAATATTCCTTGCAAGGCTTTCTTCATACTTCTCATTAAAAATCTTTTCACTTACATTATACCGTGAGATCTCACTCTGTAATCTTCCTATGGTTTTTGCATTATCTCTTTCAGCTTTTAAAAGTTCTTCTTCCAAAAGCTTTATTTCAGATATTCTGTTTTTCCACTGAACTAGCTGTTCTTCTAATTCTTTCATTTCACTTCTAAGACGCTTTTCTTCTTTTTCGTAATAAAGTCGCAGGTTATAGCCTATTTGGTTTCTCTCTGGCAATAGATCTTCATCCTTTTTCATTACAAGTTCAAGCTTTCTTTCAATTCGCTGAACCTCTTTTGAATCCTCCTGATATGCTCCATAATATTTTGCACACTGTAAAATATTTTGTTTCGTTTTAATACTACTAATTTCTTTTAATAATTCTTGTATTTCATCTCTTTTATTATATATTAATTTTTCATATTCCTGCTCTTCATTTATCATTCCATATATTTTTAAAGAATCCTTTTCATAATGAATGGCTTTTAATTGCTGTTCGCATTGTAAATATTTTTTATAAATCTCTTCCTTTAATATTTCCTCCTTATGAATTAACCCCTCTAATTTAAGCAGAAAAGAAGCGATTTTGTTTTCCATTTCTTTTTTATTTATAAGGCTTTCCTTATAGGATTTTGTATGTTCATAAATAGGAATTGTTTCTTCCTTAAAGTTTAAAATCATTTCTTTTCGTTCAAATTTAGATTGATTTTCTTTATATTGTTTAATATATTTTAAAAGTATAACTTCAAACTGATGTATTCTGTTTTCTTCTTGATTTAATTTATCCTCAATTGCCGGAAGAAACCATTTTTCAACCAGCCCATGCTCATCCTTGGCTTCTGTAAACAGCTCAGACAACCCAGATTCTTTTAAATTTACCTTTTTTATAATTGTTTCCCATTCTTTATAATGAATCTGATATTGTTTTAATTTATCAAAGTAATTTTTTTGCTGACTGGAATTGTTCATATCATAATAATTAAAGAATGTTCCCTTCTGCTGCTTACACTCTTCAAAAATCTTTTTACAGGTTTGAAATCCCTTTAACTGCTTTACTCCCGAACTACTTTCAATTAATGGAAATGACTTAATGTCATACTGATTATCAGAATTATATTCATGAATGAAAGTAATCATTTCAAGTTCATCATCATTATCTTCTTTAGTGTCTTGATTTCTTCTTACCATCATCCCTGTTAATACTTTCTTATTACTGCCGTCTAGTTTCCATTCCACCATAATAAAACTGGGACGGTTTGTTGTAAAAAAGCTGGCAAAGGTACGATCTTTAGTATTGCGAAAGCGTTTATGTACAAATGGTGCTATCATCATTTGCACTAAAACAGATTTTCCGCCTCCGTTTCTAAGGGAAATCAATGTACTATCTCCAGCCATCTCATAATATTCATCATCAATCTTCATGGTGTTATGATTATAATTAATATTAACCATTCTGACTCCAAATATCTTACTCATTTTCCCCTCCAATCTGAGCCTTATCAGACTCTTCAAAAAGTCCGCCTTTACCTAATGCCTTTAAAACTCTGTCATAATTATTTTTATTTAGTAAATTCCAATCCATAAATCTGTCTAATTTTTCAGTGGATTTTATCATTTCATCTGCTTCAATATACTCAATAAGTCCCTGTTTTTGCAAGAAGCCTAGAATTGTATACAAAAATCCTTCCTTGGTAGTCTTAGCACGAGAACCTTTTTCCACACTTCTTAATGCCTGAAAAGCTTCTAACATATTGGAAAATGCAAGCCCTTTTTGTTCCTCATCACTTTCTTTTGCTGCACCCTCACTAAGTCTTTCTGAAATAATATTTAAAAATTCCCCAAGTCTTATAAAGTCTCTTACCTTACTGCTTGCCCCATGTCCATCATAAAATTCCACTAGAAGGGTTAAAATTACAAACTGGGACAAATAATAGTCCTTATCTGTAGCTCCTGAATGGCAAAGTATGGACTTTAACTGATTTTTTGAATATCCAAGAAAGGTATTATCTTCTCTTGGTATTAAATATATAACATTTCCATAGCGTACAATCAGACAGTTAGCAATCTCTCCCTGTTGCTTTACCAAATTCATGATTTCTTCATTTTCCACATAGTTACGATATAATTCTCTTTCTTTACTTTCAGTTAGTTCTTTATGTTCCAGCAAATAGTAGAATATCTTCTGACTATATTTAATTGGTTCTAATTCATAAGCCATGAGTTTTCTTCCTTTTCTTCTTTTATTTCAATAAAAATCTCCGAACACCTGATTCTTTTTACAATGCCATAGTCACTATTCCTGTTTTCAAATATAACCTCTTCTTTTGAATCCTCCCTAAAAACAGATATAGTTTTTATCCACTTCCACTTTGGATTCTGTTCAATCAGCTCTAAACAATAAGTAGACAGTTGAAAATCCATAGAGCTTTCCCCAGTATACTCCTTTTGCTCGGCACGAAATACTTCTATATCCATAGTGCGTATTTTAATTAATTCTACCATTATTTCTTTAAAAATCTCAACTGAAGGAATTAAGTCATCTAATTCCTGCGTACTTATTTCATCCTTTATTTCACTTAAATAAATCTTTTCAGCATCAAAAGCATAGTTTAGAAGAACTGATAAGCTATTTAGATATTTGGTCTTTTTTTCTAGCAACCGCTTTTTATTTTCTTCCTTCCATTCTTCGTCTTCAACTTCTAAAATCTGCCCTTCATCATCCTTTATCTTTTCTTTTACAGGTTTTTGAATCTCTAAGGCTTTGTTTAAATTATATATCTTAGGAAGCTCTTTAGAAAATAGAGGTGAAAGAAAGTAATGCATCTCCTCTAAATAATTTGCATCTTCAATTACTTTGTCATAAACTTCACTGCGAAACTGAAAGCGTTTAATTAATGCCATCTGAGAAAGTTCTTCCAGTTCCTTTGTGTAAACTGATTTTAAGTCAAAATGCAGGGAAAGTATCTTTTGATGCTCATCTAACGCCCTGTTAAGGTAGTATTCTATGGTTTTTAAACTCTTTAAATTTTCTTCATCCTCAAGACCTAATTTCTTGATATGTATATCCTTTTCTTCCAGCTCAAAAACTCTTTTCTTTACATTATCACGGTATTGTACAAACTTTGCCTTTGTGTCTTCTATAATTTCAAGATTATCTTCCAGTATTGATTTATAATCAGAAATAGAATATAATAATGCGTTCTTTCTTATTCGGTGCATTGCCTCTCTTATTTTTTGTAACTGTATACGAAAACGATTAAAAATATTTTTTATGTCGTCAACAGCCTTACTATAAGATGCTTTTTCTAAATGCATTTTAAAGATCATTTCCTGAATGGTCAGCATCATATGGTTTTCAATTTCTAATGTAGACAGCAAAAGCTGATAACCTTCATCTGTAAGATAATAAGAGGTTCTTTTTACATCTCCATCTAAATAAACGATTTTATTTTGAATAAAGCTAACAGAAATTTCTTCATATGTTCCTTCCTCAAAGTTAAATCCCGGAAAATACATTGCCTTTCCTTCATCACACAATACAGTATTCACTATGAAATCTCCAAGCTCTCTGCACTCATCAAAGGATAATTTTTTCTGAAACCATCTCATGTTAACAGTATCTAAAAAGCTTCCAATATCATCCATAGTACAAAAATCTTCTTTTAAGGATTGCTCCATTAAAAATAAAAGTACTGAAAAAATAAGGTTAGTCTGTTCATGAAACTGCTCAAACCCGTATTTTTTCCATGTTCCTTTTTGCATACTGTTTTTAAATAATAAACCATAGGAGCCTACTTTTTTCATTCTCTTTGTAAAGTTCTTAAGATAATCAAATTCCATGTTTGTTTTCCTATCTATTATTTTGTAGTTTTTATATTTATTTTCAATAATTTTATTCTCTAATTTTATAAATTTATTTTCGACTTTAATCTTTTGCTTAAAAATTCTGAACTTTCTATAGCTTTTTATAAATCAGAAATCATAATTATCTCTTGGGGAATATACTTTCTTCCTTCTAATAGATTTCTCATCTTTTCTTGTTCTGCTGTAGAAAATTCTTTCAAAAATTTCAAGCATTCACTGTATGATTGTCCATCTTTCGTGTGAGGGAGAGTTACATTCTCTGATTTTTTAAGCATTTCCTCATACCCCCTTATAAAAAGCTTAATATTATATAAATCTCTAAATTTTTCATAAAAGCTTTCATAAATTCTAACGCCTTCATAATCCAAATCTCCAAAATATAAAAAAGTAACTTTGCTATCCATCATATAAGGCTCTGCACATAAAGAAAAATCTTTAAAAGATTTTATAATCCCTTTCCCTCTTCCATATATTATAGTTCCTACGCTTTCTCCTAATATAGTAGTATTGCCTTTTAAAAGATGCTTTCTAAAACTATAAAATGTATCCTTGTTTTCAATTATTAAAATGTTTTGAGGAACCTGTTTATGATGTGAATAATATGCAATAGGCTCACTGGTTTCGTACATATTTAATGCTTCTATGGGAAAAGAAAGATTTTTTAGTAATTGTCTGCCGCCGTTTTCTAAATATTTTTCCATAGAAAAAACCTCAAAGCTTCTTTCATTTACAGAACAAGGAGGGTTTTTATCTAATCTGGTATGATGCAGATAATTGCTTAATTTTAGTATGTTTTCTCTGTCTTTTTGATAGTTTGAGGGATTATTCTTATAGTAATCTATATTTAATTTAGGGTGGATTTTGTAATCTAATTCTTCAATCCATATGCCTTTAGGTTCTTCCTTTTTAATCCAATAGCTGTTAAACAATGCCGGCTTTTTTCCATTAGTTTTAGAAGCCTTTATTGGAGTTATTTCTTGTGAGTTTATTTTTTCCTTTATTAGTTCTGCAAGTTTTAAGTAATCGTCTATTTTATAAAAGGCTTGGATTTCTTCTATTGTCATTTTTGATTTTTGGGTTGTAGTTAGAGATTTCATATTGACTCCTGATTTAACTTTTTATATGGTAAAATGTACTTTTATTTTGTGGGTTACACATTTAAGGGAAAAATTTGTTTAATGTTTACATTTTACCATATTGTTCTGATTAATTCAATTAAATGATTTTAATGTCAGCGTCAAAGAATTAATTTTATAAATTGAACTCTTAAGTGGCTGTTTTTTTTATTTTTTAAATATCAACTTATTTCTCAAAAATCTTATGAGTTATCCACATCATCAGATATTATTATAAACCAATATATAAATATTTGAAAGAAGCAATTTACTATAATAAAAAAAGCACCCTACACTAATTATTAGTACAGAATGCTAAATTTTGCAACAAATACCCTTTACCCTACTCTAAACCCATGATTCTACTGGGCTTAGTCCACAGTATAAGGTATCAATACGAGGTGCATCATTATGAATCTATCATGCTTCATCATACGCTATAACCCTCTATTTTCAATACTTTCCATAATTTTAACTGTTTACTTCCCGTTTTAGACCCTTAAGTTCTTCTAATGATAATCCCGTTTTTATCGCAATGGTTTCTAGGTCTAAAATATCCAATAAACTCATAGCTATTCTTATTTCAGCTCTTTTCTCTCCTTTTTTTCCCCTTTTTTCTGTCCTCTTCTCTCAGCCTCATCCTGCCATACTTCTTTTGCATCTTCCAAATTAAACTCTGTAAACAACATATTTATCACCTCCGAACCATTCTCCTCTAAAAACTCCTTAAGTATCCCTTGATTGATACAATCTTTCATCGCCTTATTAATGGATTCTTCTAATGTAAATTTCTTATTTTTATATGCTTTTACCTGATATATAAAATAACTATATTCCTTTAAGGTCTTACTTTTATTCAACACTTCTGCCGACTTATCATAGTTTATGTTTATAACTTTTACCTTTAAATCTAGCATTGCTGGCATATCATATTCAATAAATGCATCGGATAAATTTAGTATTGTTTCTTTTGGATAATCAGTTGTACCATTATATAATACTATAAATTCTGGTGTTGGTATTTTTATTTGTTCTTCTTTATAAATTGCTTTGGAATAAATTAGTTTTTCATATACTCTTGCTATATATATCAGAAATCTTAATGTTCATCTATGACACCTCTTTTTTATATTTTTTCTTTCCTTGCCCTAATTATACTATAAATACCTCTTTTTTTCAATAAAAAAGGTGGCAATACGGCGTCAAAGAATGAATTTTATAAATTGAACTCTCAAGTGGCTATTGTTTTCTTTTTATTAATATCCACCTATTTCAAGATACACTGTTGTGTATCTTAATGTGTAGGATACATCTTTATCTGTAAATTAATCTATTCCTTGACACGCACAAGCAAGTAACTTACAATTTAATCACCAGAGCCAACACATCTAATTCCTAAATATACTTATTTTACATATGATTTTATAGCCATATCTAAAATCATTCATATTTAATAAAAATATTTTAAAAAGTTGAAGACATTTAAACTCCCAACTCGTTATATTAATTGAGATGCAAAAAAAGAGGGTGGAAAGAATCGATTCTGAAAAGCAAATAGAAAACCTAATAGACCAATATGGAAATCTGATTTTTTCCATATGCTTTAACATTACCAAAAATTACTTCGACGCCGAAGATCTAGCACAGGAAACCTTCCTTATAGCCTACAAAAACCTAGAAAACTTCGACGGTCAAAACGAAAAAGCCTGGCTTGCAAAAATTGCAACCAACAAATGCCTTGACTACATAAAATCTGCCAAACGCAGAATAATACCCACCAGTGATGATTACTTTCAAGACCTAAGCACTACTTCTACCCCTGAAAGCATCCTGCTTGAAGATGAAGTCAATACAAAACTAGAAAAAATATGTAAAAATCTCAAACCACCCTATGATGAAATAGCAACCGATTATTTTTGCAAAGAATTAACAGTTGCAGATATTTCAAAAAAAAGCGGAAAAAACATAAAAACTATTCAAACCCAAATCTACAGGGCTAAATCATTATTAAAAAAACTATGGAGAGAGGAGTTTTAATTATGGATTATAACAAACATCTAACAGAAGAAATACTAAATAAGTTTCATACAAATAGTCTTAATGACAATGAATCTGTTAAATTATTAGAACATATTTCACATTGTGACTTTTGTGCAGAAAAATTCAGCAATAGCTTTAACAGTATAAATACCCTAAAAATGCCACCAGACTTTAAACAATCTATAATTAAAAAGAGTAAATTTATTAAAAGAGCAAACGCATCTTCTCCAAAACTTTTTCTTTTAAAGTACAGCCTTCGTGTATGTGCTTCAATGGCTGGTGCACTAATAATTATTTATAGTAGTACATTAGCACCAAAACTTGATTTTAGTGAGGCAAAATACAATAATTACAAAGCTTTTGAATTAAGCCAACGTAGAATAGATACTTACATTACAGAAAATAATCAAAAAAATAGTAACACTAAAGTTTTAGACACCGTTAATAAAACACTAACAAACATCTCAAATATAATAAAATCGGAGGTTCAAAATTATGATTAAGAAAAAAAATAAGTTCTTTACCTTTATACTTTCACTTATACCAGGGGTAGGGCAAATGTACATGGGTCTTATGAAACAGGGTCTCTCCATAATGGCATTATTAACCTTAATAATTTTTCTAAGTAATTTTTTCTACATTGACATATTTCTATATACAATACCTTTACTTTGGTTTTATTCATTTTTTGATTGTATGAATAAAGCTTCCTTAAGTGACGAGGTCTTCGCAACGTTAAAAGACAATTACTTATTTTCATTTGACACTTTTATAGAAAATAAAAACAAATTTATACGCCAATACAAATTTATAATAGCCTTATTATTAATACTTGCAGGTTTCAAATTATTATTTAGAAATATTTTATCAATGATTAATGTATATACTGGTATATATATTGATATTCAATTATTTAACTTTTTGAGTCAACTTGATTATTATGTTCCACAATTAATAATTGGTCTATTAGTAATATGTATAGGTATAAAACTAATATTAGGAAAGAAGAAAGAACTTGTAAGCAAGGAGGTATAAGATGGCTATAAGAAGAGTCGGAACAGTTACACTGGGAATAGTTTTAGTAGTCTTTGGCTTAATTTTTATCTCAAGAATGTTTATTACAGGTTTATCATACCAGTTTATATTAAATCTTTGGCCCGTAATACTAATCATGTTAGGCATAGAAACCTTAATATATGCATTTAGATTTAAAGAAGAAAAAATCCATTATGATGTTGGAGCATTTATAATAATATTTCTAATGAGTATTTTTTCAATAGTGATGGCAAGCTTTGAATTTATAATTGAACACGAATTATCAGGAATATTCTTTTAACAATGTATATTAATTTTTCAAATGACCATGGTGTAATATACACCATGGTCATCTAAAATTCACAACCCAATCGATGATTTTTAAAAATCAGCCAACTCTTTCAATCTTTTTATTATCGGAAGCTTCTGGGTGCACAATTTCTCACATTGCCCACATTCAATACATTCCTTTGCCTTTTGATTAGTAATTCCCCAATGATTATCAAGCCTGTCTAAAGCAAATTTACCGCCACCATTAATAATATTTTCATTATAAGAATCTAATAATTTTGGAATAGGAATATCTACTGGACAACTGTCACAATATCCACAGCCAGTACATAAACTGTTTAATTCTTCTCCTAATCGTTTTGCGAATTTTTCTAAATATGCCTCATCTACTTTAGGAAGATTTTCACAAGCTAATACAGCATCTTCTAATTCTTTAATTGAAGAAATTCCCGGAAGTGTAACCGTAACCTCATCTTGTGCCAACAAAAACTTTAAGGCACTTACAGCTACACTATCATTAGTACCATTAGTTAAAAAGCTAAAATAATCATCATGGTTTGGAATTAAACCACCACCTAATGGGTTCATAGTAATAGTACCAAGTCCTGCTTTATGACACGCTACAACACCTTTTCTGCGGTAAGCAAAATTAACTGCATTGTAACCTAAAGTAACTCCTTCAACTAAACCATCACTGGCAATTTTAGCTATATCATCTCCATTTGTATGAGATGAACAACATATATGTTCAATCAGTCCTTCTTCTTTTGCACGTAAGATTCCATCATATATACCGCCTTTTTTAGTCATGATTTCATATTCATCTAAGGTTTTAATACACCATAGGTTGTAAAATGTAATTTTAGGCACATTCAGTCTTTTTAGAGATTTTTCAACCATACGCCTTGCACCATCTGCATCTTTAGCATTCCAAAGTCCGCATTTAGTGGATACATTTATTTCTTTTCCATTCATATTTTTAAATGCTTCACCAAATATCAGCTCACTTTTATCATCACAATATCCTGGTGCTGTATCAAAATATGTAATGCCCATTTCACTTGCCCTTATTACCAATTCTGCTGCAATTCCAATATCCTTATTGTATTCGTCGGATAAAAATCTCATTCCTCCAAAACCAATTGCTGAAACCTTTTTTCCTGTCTTGCCATATTCTTTATAGATCATAGCTACCTCCAAATATATTAATCTTCATTATAATTTGTGAAAAATTCAACCCTATTTCTACCTTTTCTTTTTGCTTGATACAATGCAAAATCTACATTACTAATTAATTTTTCTAATATTTTTGTATATTCAGTTAAAATTGCAACACCTAAGCTAATAGTAACTTTAATGTGTATACCTTTTAGTGCATAAACACTCGTTTCTACAGATTCCCTCATTTGTTCAGCCATATTTATAGCATTCTCTGGGTCTGAGTCTGGTAATAAAGCTATAAATTCTTCACCTCCATAACGGGCAAAAATATCATTCTCTCCTAATACTTTTTTAGCCTTTTTTACAACAAATTTAAGAACATCATCACCGGCTAAATGACCATCGGTGTCATTCACTACTTTAAATTTATCCAGATCTAACATGATAACAGCTAATTTTCCTTTATTGATTTTAGTTTCTTTAAATATTTCATTAGCCTTTTCATTAAAATAGTATCTGTTAAATACTCCTGTTAAATAATCTAAGGTAGCCCTCTTTTCTAGCTGTCCCATAAGTTCTACTGTTCTATGAAGTTCTCTTAAATCCCTGATATACCCCATTAGAATCTTATTTTCCTTATAAAATAGCCTTACCAATAAGATTTCACAAGGTATGATTTCACCTGATTTGCCTTTATGAACCCATTCAAATTGACACTGACCCTGTTCCAGTGCCTGCTTTTCATGTAACATTGATGATTCTTTTGATTTAATCCCATCTAGCTGATATTCTGGAGAAAAATCCAAAAAATTATTGTATATTTCTTCTTTTGATGTAGCTTCAAATAAAGATACTAACTTCTGATTACACTCAATAATTTTTCCTCCTTGAGTCATTAATAAGCAACCCATTGGATTAGCATCTAACATTAATCGTACTCTTTCGTCTGACTCTTTAATCTCACTAAGTATTGACAAATGTTCTCTTAAATCTCTGATATAAACAGCTAATATAAATTCATTTTTATGTTCTACTCTTACAAATGTAACCTCACAAGGTAAAATACTACCATCTTTCAATACATATACCCAGTCAAATTTAACCCTTCCATTTTTTATGGCTAAACTTTGTTTTTCTCTAAACATATCCTTAGTTAACATACCATTTGGCTGTTTTTCCGGAAGTAATTGATAAAAATTTTTTAAATATTCTTCTTTTGATTTAAAGCCAAAAAGATTTAATGCCTCCTGATTACAGTCAATAATATTTAAATCTTTATCTCTATAATGACAGCATAGTGGAGTTGAATCTAACATAACCCTTATACGCTCATCTTCTTCTCTAATCTTATCCAGTACATCTTTAAAGTCTACAAGGGATTGAACAAATAACACAATGCACGGTCTGCCTAAATAAAAAATTCTTACCAGAGTAATTTTAGTTGAAACATTCTCTTTATTTTTTAATAATAGTGTCCAGTCACTTTGTGCACAACCATTTTTCATTGCATAATTAAATAACTCCATTTGCTTTAATACAGATTTTTTACCGTCAGGTTGATATTCTGGTGAAAGACTATGAACATTAATTTCAACTTCTTCAGTAGAAATCATTCCGTAAAAATCCAATGCCCTTACATTATTAAATATTACCTGTCTATATTCATTAAATATACTTATATAAGAAGGCATTAATTGAAATATTTTTAATATACTATCATCATTAAAAACACAATCATTGATATCTGGTAATTGGTCTCTAATATTCATAAGTCTTTCCTCCTACACAATAGCAACAAATACTTTATATAAATTTTAATATATTATTTATTAAAAATCAAGTTATATATATTTATTATTGTGTTGTTTTTAAAACTTCAAAATGATATAATTATATATGACTAAATTTATAAATGAACATATTAATATAATTGAAGGAGATAAAAATGGGTGCCAATATTTTAGTTGTGGATAACGATCCTGAATTTACTAATTTAATTGAAATTTATTTATCCGGTGCAGGGCATACTGTATTTAAATGTTATAGCGGAGAAGATGCTCTTTTATGCTTTGGTTCAATCAATATTAATCTTGCTATAATTAATATTATACTTTCTGATGTTTTTGGAATAAATATTTGCCGTAGAATAAAGGAAAAGTATAATAAACCTGTAATTCTAATAACACCAGACACAGAAGATATCCAATTAATAGCCTCATTGACAGTTGGAGCCAATAGCTACATAAGTAAGCCCATAGAAAAATCCTCATTTATTACCTTGGTAAATGATTTATTAACTAACAAAGAATCAAAAAGCTGACTAGCTGTAATCTCATACAACTATTCAGCTTTTTAATTTGAGCTAATTGTTTATAATGTCTTCTTCAAAATTTAGCTGGACATATTCACTAACTTCAACTTGTTCCTGCTTTTTTATATTTTCTAAAAATATTGACAACTGATTTTTTATCTTATCCTCATCATTAATACTTTCAATTTGGTATAAATTATTATGAATCATTTTTATTATTTTAGTAATTTTTTCAACTGAGCCATTTTTATCAAAACTAAAAGCATCAATTGTTTGCTTTATAAGAGACTCTGCACATTCCCCTCCAACTTTATTAACAACAGAATCAATTAATTTTCCCACAATAATTTTAAGTGTATCATCTTCAGGAATAATGCCTAATAGTTCTGATTTATAGAATTTATATGCAAATTCAAATACTGTATTAATATATAAGTCAGGAACAAAACCATGCATTAAAATATTTTTAACTCTGTCCTTTTCTCCTACCATAATTTTATTATAGTCTTTTAATGTCTTTGTAAAAGAATCCCCTATCCATTCATGAATCTTTCCTACCTTTTTAATTTCTAAAATAGAGTCAACACTTTTCCATAAGCTTTTTTGAAAATCTCTTATTCCAATCTGAACAAGTGCTACACAAAAAACCGGGTCACTTATAACATGGTTTCTGCTATTAATTATTAAATTACCTTTTTTAATAAATGTTTTTAATAATAATTTATATTCTTCATCATTTATTTCAATATCTCCAATTAATGTTTTAGCAGAAAATTCTTTGCGAATTTTTCTTGTAAGTTTTTCAATTGGTGATAATAATGATGCCGTGCTATTTATTTCTTTTGAAGGTTCATTGATAATGTTTGGTTCTTCTATTGCTGGTTCTTCATTTATTAACTCTTTTGCTAACGGTATTTCTAATTCTTCAATTGTTAACTCTTCTTCTAAAGGTATTTCTAATTCTTCAATTACTAACTCTTCTGTTAACGGTATTTCTAATTCTTCAATTGTTAACTCTTCTTCTAAAGGCATTTCTAATTCTTCAATTACTAACTCTTCTTCTAACGGCATTTCTAATTCTTCAATTATTAACTCTTCTTCTAAAGGCATTTCTAATTCTTCAATTATTAACTCTTCTTCTAAAGGCTTTTCTAATTCTTCAATTATTAACTCTTCTTCTAAAGGCTTTTCTAATTCTTCAATTACTAACTCTTCTTCTAAAGGCTTTTCTAATTCTTCAATTATTAACTCTTCTTCTAAAGGCTTTTCTAATTCTTCAATTACTAACTCTTCTTCTA
>JAVBPB010000105.1:0-18962 GCA_031549965.1 Mobilisporobacter sp.
TATCCAATTGTGCAGACCGGCCGACGAAGCGTTTATGTTTTGTCAAGACTTTGCTTGCAAAGGCTTGTAAAAAACATGCTGAAGGAGGGTAAGGCAAACAATTGGATATATATACACTCATATTCATCTGAAAAATTTACAAAACCTAAACCAAGGACTTTTTCAGTGGCCTCAATTAACCCACTAAACTTTTTTGGCACTTTGGTCGATAATTGCGACAGAAAATACTTGCATAATTTACTCCCGTATAATAATATGTTAGTATGATTTTTGTACAACAATATACGAAAGATTAAAAATTAGTAATGGAGTGATTTTTGTTGAATTACAATGAAGTAGTAAATCAGTTGTTTAGTATGCCTAAATTTACAAAAAAAAATGATTTGAATAATACTAGGCATTTATTAAACATGCTCAATCGCCAAAAGAGGGATTTAAAAATAATCCATGTGGCAGGAACTAATGGAAAGGGTTCTGTATGTGCTTTTATTGCAAATGTATTAAAAGAATCTAACATAAATTTTGGTTTATTTACGTCGCCTCATTTAATAAAAGTTAATGAAAGAATTAAAATAAATAATGAGGAAATTGATAATGACAAATTTGTAAATGCATTTTGTGAAGTCAAAAAACATGTTGAAGAAATGTGTACCAATGGATTTAACTATCCTTCCTTTTTTGAATATATATTTGCCATGGCAATGTATATCTTTTATGAGAGTGATGTGGAATATGTTATTCTTGAAACAGGGCTTGGAGGCAGACTAGATGCAACAAATTCACTATTTAAAAAGGAGCTTTCTATTATTACTTCAATAGGTCTTGATCATACAGAAATATTAGGAGATACCATTGAAAAAATTGCTTTGGAAAAAGCTGACATAATAAGGAAAGATACACCGGTAATATATAATTCCAGTGATATAATTGTAAAAAGCATATTGGAGAAGAAAATAAATGAAATAGGTGCGGTGGGATATTCTATTTCTAAAGATAATTATAAAATTAAAAAAAATTATAATAAATATATTGATTTTTGTGTGAATTGTGAGTATTATGTATATGATAATGTAAAAATTTTAATGAAAGCTAAATATCAGGTTGAAAACGCAATATTGTCAATGCTGGCACTTAATATATTAATGAAAAATGAAAATAAAATTTCTCATGAAACTATTAAAAGTGGAATTAGTACAACCATATGGGAAGGCCGAATGGAAGAGGTAAGTCATAATATTATTGTAGACGGTGCCCACAACATAGATGGCATAAAAAGATTTATTGAATCTATAAATGACTTTTATAAAAACAATACTAAAACATTGATATTTTCTGTAGTTAATGACAAGGATTATACAAAAATGATTAGGTTATTATGTGAGGAAGTAAATTTTAATAATATAATAATCACCCAACTAAATAGTAATAGAGGTGTTTTGGCACCCACTTTGTCAAAGATATTTAAGCAATACACTAACGCTAATATCGAAGAAACAATAACTATAGAAGAGGCGATAAAGCTTTCGAAAAAACTTTCTAAGGAGGAAGAAATAATCTTTTGTGCAGGCTCTTTATATCTAGTGGGAGAAATAAAAGATTATTTAATTAGTAATGAAATAAACAACTTTCAGGAGGAACTATGATTAATTTTGAAGAAGAAGTAGTAAAGTTTAAACCAAGTTTGGAAGTGGAAGAAGCTGAGGAAGCCATTTTTAATAATGATTCTAAAGATGTAACTGACATTATTCAGGAAATGTTAAAAGAAATTAACAAGACTAAAGATAGATAGGAAGATTTATATGAATTGTCCAAAATGTTCAAACCAATTAACCAGCCATGACTATTGTAGTGAATGTGGTGAAGATATAAGACTTTATAAAAAGATAATACGGTATTCCAATGCATACTATAATGAGGGATTAGAAAAGGCAAAACTTCGAGATTTAACAGGTGCAATACAAAGTTTATCAAAAAGTTTAAGATTTGATAAGAAAAACATTGAGGCAAGGAACCTTTTAGGACTTATTTATTATGAAATGGGTGAAGTTGTAAATGCTCTTAGTGAATGGGTTATTAGTGTGAATCTTAAAACAGGAAGTAATCCGGCTTCAACATATATTAAAAACATTCAATCTAATCCTACTAAGTTAGAAACTATAAATACTACAATAAAAAAATATAATCAGGCTTTAATTCAGGCAAAATCAGGAAGTTACGATCTGGCAATTTTGCAATTGAAGAAAGTATTAAGCTTGAACTCTAATTTTTTAAGAGCCTATCACCTTCTTTCATTGCTATATATTAGAAGTAAGGATTATGAAAAGGCAAAAAAATTATTATTAAAAGCCAATAAGATTGATATTAATAATACCACAACCCTTAGATACCTTAAGGAAATTGGTGTTGATAATGTAAATGAAGAAAGACCAGTAGTAAAAAGAGAGAGTGTAAGACAGTCCTCTTCCATTAGTGATAATAATGACACTAATAAAACAGTATCAAAGGTTAATCATCCAATTGAACCAATAGGAGCATATAAGGAGGACAAGCCTAATATTATGCTTTTTGTTAATTTAGTAATTGGTATATTTATTGGAGTGGCAGTTTTATATTTTTTAGTAGTTCCAAATACCATAAAGAGTATAGAAGCTGAAAGTACATCTATAAAGCTTCAGCTTAGTGAGGAACTTGCAAGCAGAAATGCAACAATTTCTACATTAGAGTCAAAAATATCTTCTCAGGAAGCAAAAATTACCTCATTAGAGAAAGAAATCAAAGGAGAGGAAGAAGTTGTTGAAACAACTACCGAAATTAGTGTTGAACCTGATTATGAAGAATTGATTGTTGCAATTAGTGATCATTTGGGTGGAGATAATAAACAGGTAGCATTTGATTTATTAGAAGTAAACCCAGACAGCTTAATACTTGAAAAGGCTAAAAAAATATATACTGATTTAGTGGAAGAAACTTTTTTAACAGCTTCAACAGAATGGTATAATTCGGGTCATGACCATTATTCATCAGGAAAATATGAAGAGGCTATTGAAGAATTTAATATGGCGTTAAAGTTTGATGATAAAAATGCTGATGCAATATATTTTTTAGGAAGAGCATATGACAGACTAGGAAATACTGATGAAGCAAAAAATTATTATGATAAAATTATTAATGAATTTCCAGAATCTAGTAGACTTGCAGAAGCAAAATCTAAAAGAAATGCTTTAGGAGATTAATATAACAAAAAATGAGCAGTTTTGCTCTTTTTTTGGGGATTCAACAGTAAAAATATGTAAATAGGAGGAATAATATGGATTTTGAATTAGAAGTAATAAACAGATGTCTGATTTTAAATTTAACTCGTGAGTTAGATCATCATCAGGCTAAAGCAATACAGGAAAAATCAGATAAACTTATAAATAACAATAATATTAAGCATATTATTTTTGATTTTTCAAATACAGTATTTATGGATAGTTCTGGTATTGGGCTAATAATGGGAAGATATAAAAAAGTTATTTTCAATGGAGGAAAAGTTTGTGTAACAAATATTTGTCAGGAAGTTGACAGGATTTTTGTGATTTCGGGACTTTATAAGATTATAGAAAAATATGAAAATGTAGATGATGCTTTAGCATCACTTAGATAGGGGGAAATAGAATGGAATATACTAATGAAATGAAATTAGAACTTGATAGTAAATCACAAAATGAAGGTTTTGCCAGGGTGTGCGTGGCCGCATTTATAACCTACCTTGACCCGACCATTGAAGAGATTTCGGACATTAAAACAGCAGTATCCGAGGCAGTTACCAATGCCGTCATTCATGGATATGAAAATGGTCCAGGTAAAATTTACATAAGCTGTAGAATTAAAGGTAATGAGTTAACAATAGAAATTTCGGATAAAGGTGTAGGTATTTTAGACATTGAAAAAGCAAAGGAACCTTTATATACCACAAGACCTGAGTTAGAAAGATCCGGAATGGGATTTACTTTTATGGAAACTTTTATGGATAGTGTAGAAATAATATCTAATATTAATGAAGGCACTACAGTAATTATGAAAAAAATTATAAACAGAAATTACAATGCAAATTAAAGGGTGTGAATTAAATGGATACACTTGAACTAATTGAATTAGCCAAGAATGGAGATAAACAAGCAAGGGATAGGATTGTTAATGAAAACATTGGTTTAGTTTGGAGCATTGTAAGAAGATTTGCTAACCGTGGACATGAGATGGAGGATTTATTTCAAATTGGCAGTATTGGACTTATTAAGTCCATTGACAAATTTGATACAAGTTTTGATGTTCGTTTTTCAACATACGCAGTCCCCATGATTACTGGAGAGATTAAACGTTTTTTAAGAGACGACGGTATGATAAAGGTAAGCAGAACTCTAAAAGAAACTGCCAATAAGGTTCGTATTACAAGAGAAATTCTCAATAATAGAATGAACAGAGAACCAACAATTAATGAAATTGCTGATGAAATTGGAATTGCTGAAGAAGAAATAGTAATGGCACTAGAATCTAATGCTGAGGTTGAATCTTTGCATAAAACAATTTATCAAGGAGATGGTAATGCGATTTTTTTGATTGATAAACTAGTTGAAAAAAAGGATGAAAATGAAAGCTTGATTGACAGGCTGGCATTAAAGGAGGTACTTGAATCTTTAGATGAAAAGGAACAAGAAATAATTAAGCTTAGATACTTTGAAGAAAAAACCCAAACTGAAATTGCGAAAGTTATGGGAATTTCACAGGTTCAGGTATCAAGGCTTGAGAAAAAAATATTAAAAAATATGAGAGATATGATGACTTTGGTTTAGGGTGTGTGAATATTTTGCGAACGGACGCTTTGCCCTTTTAGTCTTTCTGCTCCATGATAGGGGATTTATGCTATAAAAAGACCGACGTTTCAAACATTCCAATGAGCCTATGAAAAAACCATAGTCTCATTTCCATGGCACTAACGGTCTTTTTATAGCATAAATCCCCTATCATGGAGTTGTAGGTTTTTGAGGCAAAGCTGAGTATTCATAAAATGTAAATAATTTAAAAACATTTATAAACTTTATTCTTATCCTTTTATTAAAATCAGATGTTTTAGAATATTAATGGTTAAATAGTATTATTAATTTGGGAAAATTCATTACTTTTAGTATGGGTTTTCTTTTTTTATTTGGATGTAAAATGTATATAAGGACTGTATTATATATAAACTATTATTTAAAGATTTTAACATTTTGATAAACCTAAATTGTGATATGTATAATATATTCAATGATTTATTACTTGATATATAAATCGGTTTTATATTAAATTAAAACAAGCGAATTTCGTATTGAATAAATGCTCTTAAAGTAATTACATTGTATGAATATCCAGCTTTGCCTCAAAAAACTACAACTCCATGATAGGGATTTATGTTATAAAAAGACCGTTAGTGCCATGGAAATGAGACTATGGTTTTTTCATAGGCCATTGGAATGTTTGAAACGTCGGTCTTTTTATAACATAAATCCCTATCATGGAGTAGAAAGACTAAAAAGGCAAAGCGTACGTTTGCTAAAAATTCTCAAATAATACCATCCAAATATTCTCAGTATAAAGAAGTTTATATGATAAATACTAATATCAAATATTGAAGGAGTGATTTTATGAAAAGTTTGAAGCGTGCTTATTTTATTTCTTTTATTGTTGTAGTTTTTGTAATTGCAATATTATATTATGTGAATTCTTTGGATAACACGGCAGAAGTATTTGATGGTATTTTAGTTAAACTTAGTGACTGGAATTTTAGTGTATGAATGATGTTGTATATATAAAAATTGATGAGAATGTACAGGTTAAAAAAAGAAAGATATTAATAGAAGATATTGCAAAAGTATATTGCAGTAAAAAGGATGTATTGAACAAAGTTAAATCTTTATTGGTACTGCAAATAGACAGTAAACAGGATAAAAAGTATATTTTTTCTATTATGAAAATTATGGAGATTATTGGAGAGGCTATGTCTCAAGTTGAAATTGTTAATTTAGGTGAAGAAGATTTTATTGTATCATATGATTGCGGAAAAAAAGAACCTAAATGGCTTGAGCTTTCTAAAATTTTATTCGTTTGCCTTACAACCTTTTTTGGTTCAGCATTTGCCATAATGACATTTAATAATGATGTTGATACGGCAGGGGTTTTTGATATGTTATATAAGCTAGTTACAGGTGATATTCCTATGGGCCCCACAATTTTGGAATTATCTTATTCTATTGGATTAACAGGTGGAATTATTGTATTTTACAATCATTTTTCAAAGAAAAAACTTAGTGAAGATCCTACACCTATTGAAATCGAAATGCGTCTTTATGAAGATGATTTAAATGAAGCTTTTATTAAAGAAGCAAATAGGGGAGGAAAGACTATTGACGTTAATTGAACAGATAATTTTAGTTTTACTTGGTTTATCCGGAGGCGTTATAATATCCGGAGGTATTTTTGCTTTTATAACCATGATAGGTATTATTCCAAGATTTGCCTCAAAAACTAATACAGCAAATAAAATTCTACTTTATGAAGATTGTGTTGTTGTTGGAGGGAGTTTGGGTAACCTTGTTCATATATATAGGTTTAATTTACCCATAGGTCATATTGGAATGCTTTTTTATGGTGCATTTTCCGGTGTATTTGTAGGTTGTTTAGCTATTGCATTAGCTGAAACATTAGATACAATTCCTGTATTTGCAAAAAGAATTAATTTAAAAAAGGGGATTGCATTTATAATATTAGGCATAGCACTGGGAAAAGGTGTTGGTTCATTTATTCAATTATTTTACTATAATATAATTTGACTACTAGATTAGGAAGGTGCAATATGGAAAAAAGAGATGTTGATAAAAATTCTCAGGAAATGTTAAAGGGTGTAACAACTAATTCCGATAAAGAAGCAAGAAATCAGCAATATAATGCTTATGTAGAAAAAATAACACCTAAGCATAGTTGTATAGTAAATTCTTTAAAGGCATTTGTGATTGGAGGTATTATTTGTGTTTTGGGTCAGATACTAATTAATGTTTTTATTAATTATAATATTGACAAAGAGTTGGCAGTTACCTACGCAACTATTTCCTTGGTATTATTAAGTATTATTTTAACTGGGCTTGACTGGTATAGTAAGCTTGCTAAATTTGGAGGTGCAGGAACTCTTGTTCCGATTACCGGTTTTGCAAATTCAGTGGCGGCTCCGGCAATTGAATATAAAAAAGAAGGTCAAGTTTTTGGTATTGGATGCAAGATATTTACAATAGCTGGTCCTGTTATTCTTTATGGAATTTTTACATCGGCTATAATTGGATTTGTTTATTGGGGACTTATGCAAATGGGAGTAATTTAAAATGAAAGAGGTGTTAGTATGCCATATATGGTAGGAAAACAAAGTTTGTCCTTTGACTATCCGCCGCATATAATAGGTGCAGCGTCAGTTGTGGGGCTAAAAGAAAATGAAGGACCTCTTGGAGGGAATTTTGATGAGGTAGTTGCTGATCCTATGTGTGGTGGAGAAAACTGGGAAGATGCTGAAAGCAGGTTTCAAAAAAAGGCAGCGGAGCTTGCAATAAAAAAAGCTAATATTAATAAAAATGATATAAGATATATTTTTGCAGGTGACTTGTTAGGGCAATTAGTAGGTACAACCTTTGGAATAATTGATCTTGAAATTCCTATGTTTGGATTGTTTGGTGCTTGTTCTACAATGGGAGAGTCAATGGCTTTAGGTGCTATGGCAGTTTCAGCAGATTATGCAACTAACGTACTTGCTCTTACTTCAAGTCATTTTTGTGGTGCTGAAAAACAGTTTAGATTTCCTCTTGAATATGGAAACCAAAGACCATTGTCTGCATCATGGACTGTAACAGGAAGCGGAGCGGTGGTTCTTGGAAAATCAGGGGGAGATGTGTGTGTTAGAGGAACAACTACAGGAAAAATGATGGACTATGGCATAAAAGATTCTATGAATATGGGGGCATCCATGGCTCCTGCTGCATTTGATGTAATTAGTAATAATTTAATTGACTTTAATGTAGGTCCTGATTATTATGACAAAATTATTACTGGTGATTTAGGTAAAATAGGTGGTCAAATACTAAAGGATTTATTACTTGAAAAAAACTATGATATTGCAGACAGATATTTAGACTGTGGAGATCTGATTTTTGATAGTAATGCACAAGATACCCATGCTGGAGGCAGCGGATGCGGATGTAGTGCTGTAGTTTTATGTGCTCACATTTTAGACAAGATGAAAAGAAAAGAATGGAACAGGGTTTTATTTGTACCAACTGGAGCACTATTATCTCCTGTAAGTTTTAATGAAGGCAGAACTGTTCCAAGTGTTGCCCATGGTATAGTTCTTGAAACTGTAAATAACTAACTCAATTTTACTAAGTTTGTTTTGCTTGGAAATTTGAGCAATAAATTAAGAGAGGAAAATTTATATGGAATTTATAAGAGCATTTATTGTAGGCGGTATTATATGTGCTATTGTACAGGTTCTAATGGAGAAGACTAAGCTTTTGCCGGGAAGGATAATGGTAATTTTGGTATGTAGTGGTGCTGTTCTTGGAGCTATTGGACTTTATCAGCCACTGGTTGACTGGGCGGGAGCAGGAGCTAGTGTTCCACTTTTAGGGTTTGGTAATGCTTTGTGGAATGGTGTTAAAGAAGCTATTGATATGGATGGATTTGTTGGGGTATTTAAAGGGGGATTTACGGCTAGTGCAGTGGGGATAAGTGCTGCTTTGGTATTTAGTTATATGGCTTCTTGGGTTTTTAGTTCTAAGATGCAGGAATGATTTTTTTGCCTCTATGGAGAAAGGAGAAGGACATTTTGCCAATTTAGTCTTTTTACTTCCCAAGGAGGCATTTTTTTAAAGTTTTAAATAAGTTAATACTTACTCACCCTATTGACAGTAATAATATATTATGCTACAATACGATCAAAGTAAAGTAGTAATTATTTGATGACAAACATTAATTGCATATTTTAATAATAAGTAAATGGAGGTATTTTTATGAAGTTTTTAAACAACTTGAAAGTTAGGACAAAGCTATTATTAGGATTTGGTACAATTGTCTTGCTAATAGTAATTAATGCAGTTGTAATAGTGTCAACAGCCAATCGTTCTACACATAATGTAGAAAATATTGACCTAGATGTTAAATTACAGTCAATAATAGGAATGGTTAGACAGGAATTTTCAAATGCACAGTCAAATGCAGAAGTATTATATAATATGATATCTGAAGAGTCATTTAAGGAATTTTCTGCGGAAACAGATACAGTTGATGGTTTACTTTTAGAAACTAATCAATTTGTTAGCAATAATGAAATTTTACATAAATTTATTTCCCAAATAGAAGATTTTACTAAGATCTATGATGCATGGGATGCAAAAGTTACAGAAGTAAATGATATAGATCGTAAAATGACCGCATTAAACGAAGAAATTAAATCTACAATGCAAGTACTATTAGAAATAACAGAAAATAGTGTTGTTACAAGAATTGATATGAATGCACCATATTCCACAATAAAAAATGCTTACATTTTAGTAACTCAAATTCGTAATGCAAGATTTGCAACAAATACTATGATGGAGTCTTTAAACGATGGTGAAAAAGAATCAATAATTAATTCATTAAATGATGTAATGACAGTTTTAAATGCTTCATTGGCAGTAGCTACTGGAGATACCAAGACTTCATTACAAACGATTTATGATGGTGCCGATTTATGGATAAAGGATATTAATTTATTAGCTAATGAAATGGATAATAGTAAAAAGGTTTCATCTGAAGCTGAAGCATATGGAACTCAGGCAATTGATTCTTTGAATTTGTTATTACAAAATGTAGATAGTGCACTTTCTGATAGAACAAGTGACACTCTAAAATCTACTAATAGTTTATTGATAATAGCAGTTGTTATAGCTTCATTTTCAGTGATGCTTGCAATTGTAACTGCAGTAGCAATTACAAATAGTTTATCTGCACCTATAGTAGGTTTAGCTACAGCACTTAATTATCTGGCTACAACAGGTAACTTACAATTACCAGATGATTTAAATGAATTAGCTGGAAAATTAGTTGGACGTAAGGATGAAATGGGACTTGCTGCTACTTCATATGGAAACTTAATGGAGAGATTTGGATATCTATGTTCTGAATTAGAAAAGATAGCTAATGGTGATCTTACATCTGAAATAAAACTTGCTTCTTCAAATGATGCAATGGGTAATGCACTTAAGCAAGTTGTTGATAACTTAAATGATATGTTTATGGAAATTGAAGTTTCATCTGAACAGGTTTCAGTTGGTTCAAGGCAAATAGCAGATGGAAGTCAAGCATTAGCTCAATCATCAAACCAACAGGCGTCAGTTGTTGAAGAATTATTATCTACAGTTTCTTTAGTTGCTTCGTCAACAAGTGGTAATGCTAAACAGGCAAGCGAGGCTGCTTCTTTAGGAAATACAATAAAGAATAATGCAGAAAAAGGCACAATGCAAATGGATAGTATGATGAATGCTGTTAAAGAAATAAATGAAGCAAGCTTATCAATTAATAAAGTAATAAAGGTTATTGACGACATAGCATTTCAAACCAATATTCTTGCTCTTAATGCAGCAGTTGAGGCTGCAAGGGCTGGTCAGCATGGAAAGGGTTTTGCAGTGGTTGCAGAAGAAGTTCGTAATCTTGCAGCAAAAAGTGCAGAAGCAGCTAAGGACACGAGCGGTTTAATAGAAAACTCGATAGACAAAGCAAAACTTGGTGCACAGATTGCAGAAGAAACTGCGGCATCACTTTCAGAAATCGTTGAAGGAATTAATAATTCAAGTGTATTAATTAACAACATTGCACAAACATCATCTGAGCAAACAACAGCAATAGATCAAATTAATATTGGAATCAGTCAGGTTGCTAATGCTGTTCAGCAAAATAATGGTACAGCACAAGAAAGTGCAGCAGCATCTGAAGAAATGAGTAGTCAGGCAGTAGTATTAGAAGAATTAGTATATAGATTTAAACTTAAAGATATGAATAAAAATAATTTAAAACATGCAAAAGTTTCTCAAAATAAAAATGAAAAACCCAAAAAACAAAAAACATTATCATTAGGTGTTGATGAAGGTTTTGGAAAATATTAATATTTATAAAAATGCATTTATCACATATAAATGCATTTTTTATATACAAGTTCCCATTTTATGGCGGATAATTATTGAAAATATAATAACTTATGATATAATAAAAATCGTGGGTATATAAAATAATCGAAGGTGATAAGCATATGTATTTGGCAGTTATACAGTTTATATTTTGTAGTATAACAACTTTGATAGCAATATTGATTTTATCTAAATCGGAAAGATTTGCTAGTAAAAGTTGGTACTTTATATTATTATGTTTATGTTCCAGTCTTTGGACATTTGGGTATGCTGCCATGAGCATATCTAAAACTGAAGAAAGTATGTTTTTTTATTTATGTATAAATTCAGTTGGCGTAACTGCTACTTTTCCGGTATTAACTCGACTTATCCTTTCTATTGCTAATTTGGATATAAAGGAAAGAAGTATAAAATCTTTATATTATGTAATGATTTTTTTATCTGTTATTGTATTTGGAGCAATTGTATACTTAGAGGATATTACTTTTTCTGGTACTTCTTATGGTAATTACTTTATAGTTGAAATGGGATTGGTACCCATTTTAATACGTTTGTATTTTAGTGGATGTTTGCTACTTAATGTTTTCATTTTATTTATGTGGATTAGAGTGTGCAGATTTAAACGTGACAAAATATTGGCATTTGTAATGCTTTTCTGTGTTGTTACAGGTTTAATGGGGTCTTATGCAGATACAATGAGACCTTTATATGGTCAGCCGGCTTTTCCAGCCAGCAGTTTTTGTCAGTTTTTTTTGGTAGTAACTTTATATTACTATTCAAATAAATATAATTCATTTAATATTACAATATCAAACTTTGCAGGATATATATATTCCTCAGTTAGTATGCCTATAATTTTAGTTAATCCTGATCATAAAATAGCTATTGCAAATAATAGTGCAATTAAGTTTTTTGGAATAGATTCAGAAAATTTAAGAGGAAAACATATAAGGCAATTATTTGAGTTTAATGGTAAATTGGTAGAAAATATTGAAAAGAATTTATTTGAATTTGAAACGGTTCGGGAATATAATGTTAACTGTATACAAAATAGCAGGAAATGTAACATAGTTGCTAATTACATATATGATGACTATGATGAAATTATATGCGGAATCTGTATGATAACGGATATGACAGATAGAATAAATTTTATTAATCAGCTAAATGAGTCTAAAAAGGAAGCTGAGGCAGCAAATCAGGCAAAAAGTGCATTCTTGGCTAATATGAGTCATGAAATCAGAACTCCTATGAATGCAATAATTGGAATAAGTGAAATTCTTTTACGTGAAGAAAATCTGGATGAAAATGTTCGTTCTAATGTAAGTAAAATTAGAAACTCTGGAACAGGCTTATTAACAATAATTAATGATATTTTAGATTTATCAAAGATTGAGTCAGGTAAATTTGAGATAATTAATTCAGATTATATGCTGGCATCTATAATTGTTGATATTATCAATGTTATTGGGGTTAAGATAGAAGAAAAAGAACTTAAATTTTTAATCAATATTAATCCATACATGCCTGCTAGTTTTATTGGTGACGAGGTTAGAATAAAACAGGTTCTATTAAATGTAATCGGTAATGCTGTTAAGTTTACTCACAAAGGATATATAGTTTTATCGATAGATGGTTACATTGAAGAAGATAATTTTATTATGGATATGAAGGTATCGGATACTGGTTTAGGCATAAAGGAAGAAGATATACCAAAGCTATTTGGCGTATTTAGCCAAGTGGATACCAGAAAGAACCGAAGTATAAAAGGAACAGGGCTAGGGCTTAGTATTACTAAAAACTTGGTTGAACTTATGGACGGAAATATTAGTGTAACTTCCGAATATGGTGTGGGAACTACTTTTTCTATTGCAATAAAACAGGAGTTAAAAGATACAAAAGAATTAATTGCTCAAATTAATAATCCTAACAGATTTAAAGTATTAATTTTTGAAGAGGATAAAATGATAATTGATTCTTTTGCTCAAGTTTTGGAGAAAACTGATATTAAATATGATGTTTCAAATGATATAAATTATGTAATAAGAGAAATTAAAAATAATAAATATACTCATGTAATATTAAACAACGAAAAAGCAGGTTTAATAAAAACTGATCTTAATGGTATAAAATGTAATCTAATATTTATTGTTTATATTGATTCAGAGGGGACATTGATGGAAAGGGAAGAGAATGTAAAAACAGTCTTCTTGCCCCTATTTTGTTTACAAATTGCTGACATTTTTAATTCAAAAAGGAATAGTAAATTTACGGAACAGAGAGGACTAGATATGAAAAATATTATACAGATGCCATATGCTAAGATACTTATTGTAGATGATACAGAGGTAAATATCCATGTGGCAAAGGGTCTTATGAAGCCATACGGCATGCAGATTGACACTGTAACAAGCGGTTTTAAAGCAATTGAAAGAGTAAAGAGAACGGAGTATGATTTAATATTTATGGATCATATGATGCCGGAAATGGATGGTATTGATACTACAAAAGCTATACGTGCAATGAGCGGTGAACATTTTAAAAAGGTACCTATAATTGCGTTGACAGCTAATGCCTTTATCAACGCCAGAGAAACATTTTTAGAGGAAGGATTTAATGATTTATTGCTAAAACCAATTGATGTTATTAAACTTGATGAAATTTTGAAAAAATGGATTTTAGAATTTAACAAAGATAAATTACCAGAAAGTAAATATAATACAGATAGAAAAAAAGAAATTTATGTTGATCAAGAGGTAGATGAAAACATTCAAAAGACAAAAATCATGTTGAAAAATAGTGTACCTCAGGATTGTTCTATACTAGTTAGAAGAGGAGTAGAATCTGCTTTAAATGATTTGGCTTTTTATAAAGAAATATTAGATATATTTTGTAATGAGGCTAAAAAGCATAGAGAAAGCTTACTTAGTATATTTGAAGATGGTCAGATGGACTTATTTACTACTAAAATTCATTCCATAAAAAGCTCAAGCCATAGTATTGGTGCTATAACTTTGTCAAATTTAGCAAAAGAATTAGAAGAAGCTTCAATAAAAAATAATACAGAATTTGTTAAAGCCCATTTAAAAGGTTTTTTAGAAGAACTTGAAAAAGTAATCTTGGATGGTCAAATTATTTTAAATAACATAATATTAAATAGTAATGATCAAAATAAAGTGAAATTTAATGATATTGATCAAAATATATTAAAGAAGCTAAAAACTTTTCTTGATGACTATGATACAACAAAAATTGAATCATTAACAGAAACTTTAAGAAGATTTAGTTATGATGAAGAACAGCAGACAATAATAGATGAAATTATTAATAAAATATCTGATTATGATTTTGAAGAAGCAAGTGCTTTGATTGAATCTATTTTAGATTAATAATTATCTTTAAAAGGATGGATATGATGAAAAAAACAATAATAATGGTTTTAGTTATAGTATTAGCCTTAACTGCCTGCGGTAAAATCGGAGAAAACTCCAAAGCTTATAATAAAAAGGGGTTAAATTATTATTCAGAAGGAATGTATAAGGAAGCTGCTGAAAATTTTAAAAAAGCAGTTGAATCAAATGATTTGAAGGCTGAATATTATTTAAATTATGGTATGACTCTTATAGAACTTTTAGAATATGATGAGGCAATTGTGCAGTTTGATAAGGCAATTGTACTTAAAGATACGCAAATTACCAGAGAGAATAATAAAAAAGCATACAGGGGTAAGGGTATAGCTTATCTTATGAAAAAAGAATATGCTTTATCTATTGAGCAATTTGATATGGCTTTAGAAATTGAAGATATTAAAGAAATTAATAAAGATATCCTCTTATATAAAGCAGAGGCACAGACAAAATCAAAAGATTATGAAAATGCCATAATAACATATACAAGCATAATAGAAAAAAAATCTACTGACAGTGTTCCATATACTTTAAGAGCCAATATATATGCAATGCAGGATAATATCGAAATGGCTGTTTCGGATCTTGATCTTGCTATTGCTAATAACAAAAATGATTATAATTTGTATTTAAGTAAATACTTTTTATTGTTAAACTCTAATGAATCAGATAAGGCTTCGGAGGTTTTAAATTCAGCACTAAAAATAAAACCTAAGGATAAAGATGACAATTTATTAATTGCAAAAATTCATTTTTATCAGGGTGATTACGAGAATGCATTTATTGAATTAAGTGTTGCCAAGGAAAGCGGATTTATTGAAGCAATTTTTTACTTAGGACAACTTTATGAAAAAAGGGGAGAAACCGAAAAGGCAATTGAGTTATACAAAGAGTATTTATCAAATGAAAAAATATTAGAAGGCTCTATGGCTTATTATAAGCTTGGATTGCTTTACTTGAATAAAGAAGATTATAAAGAAGCACAGGATTGTTTTAGTAAAGGAATTGAATTGAATCAAGGAATAATTGAAAGAGAATTAAGATTTAATGAAATCATTGCTTATGAGAAACTTACAGATTATAAAAATGCTTATAAAAAATTAGTGATTTATGTGAAAGAATATGCCGATGATGAAAATGCTACAAGAGAGTTAGAATTTTTAAAAACAAGGATTGATTAATCAGATTATTTTAAAAGCTTTTATAATTAGTGAATTAATTATTTATATTGACTAAAAATATACCACATTATATTGTGGTATATTTTAGTTTCATGCATATATATTGTGGTTTTTGTTATTGACTTAACCGGAATTATTTGATAGAATATCTTTACGGTAAAGAAGACTCATTTACGAAAGGAAGATACGGTTATGTTTAAGGTAGTAAAAAGAGATGGAGAAGTTGCAGAATTTAATTTAGATAAGATAAGAGGCGCCATTAAAAAAGCATTTAATGCCATTGAAAAGCAATATAATGGAGATATTCTTGATTTATTAGTATTAAGAGTAACTGCGGATTTTCAAAAGAAAATTAAAGATGGATTTGTATCTGTAGAGGATGTTCAAGATAGTGTTGAGGTTGTGCTTGAGCAGACAGGATATAATGAGGTAGCTAAAGCATACATATTATATCGTAAGCAAAGAGAAAAAATACGTAATATGAAGTCAACTATTCTTGATTATAAGGATATAGTTAATAGCTATGTAAAGGAAGAGGACTGGAGAGTTAAGGAAAATTCAACGGTAACATATTCTGTTGGAGGGCTTATTTTACACAACTCAGGTTCGATTACAGCAAACTATTGGCTTTCAGAAATATATGATGAAGAAATAGCAAATGCACATAGAAATGCAGACATACATTTACATGATTTATCCATGCTTACAGGATATTGTGCAGGTTGGTCATTAAAACAGTTAATAAGAGAAGGGCTTGGGGGAATACCAGGAAAAATTACATCTTCACCTGCCGGTCATTTATCAACCCTTTGTAATCAAATGGTTAACTTTTTAGGTATTATGCAAAATGAATGGGCTGGAGCACAGGCATTTTCTTCTTTTGATACTTATTTAGCACCTTTTGTAAAGATTGATAATTTAACATATAAAGAAGTAAAACAATGTATACAGTCATTTATATATGGTGTTAATACGCCAAGCAGATGGGGAACTCAGGCACCATTTTCTAATATTACACTGGACTGGACTGTGCCTGATGATTTGGCAGAACTGCCTGCAATTGTTTCAGGTAAAGACATGAACTTTAAATACAAAGACTGTAAAAAAGAAATGGATATGGTAAATAAAGCATTTATAGAAATTATGCTTGAAGGTGATGCAAACGGAAGAGGCTTCCAATACCCAATACCAACCTATTCAATTACAAATGACTTTGACTGGTCAGAGACTGAAAATAACAAATTATTGTTTGAGATGACTGCTAAATATGGCACACCATATTTTTCTAACTATGTAAATAGTGATATGCAGCCAAGTGATGTAAGAAGTATGTGTTGCAGACTAAGACTTGACCTTAGAGAGCTTAGAAGAAAAACCGGCGGTTTCTTTGGTTCAGGAGAAAGTACAGGAAGTGTTGGCGTAGTTACCATTAACCTGCCAAGAATTGCTTATTTAGCTCAAACAGAAGAGGACTTCTTCCAAAGACTTGACAAGATGATGGATCTATCAGCTCGTTCATTAAAAGTAAAGAGAGAAGTTATAGAAAAATTATTAAACGAAGGCTTGTATCCATATACTAAGCGTTACTTAGGAAGTTTTGATAATCATTTTTCAACCATTGGTTTAGTTGGTATGAATGAAGTAGGACTTAATGCAAGATGGCTTGGAAAAGATATGTCAAACAAAAAGACGCAGGAATTTTCTACAAAGGTATTAAATCATATGAGAGAACGTTTATCTGATTATCAGGAGGAATATGGTGATTTATATAACCTTGAAGCAACTCCGGCAGAATCAACAAGCTACAGACTTGCAAAACATGACAGAAAACGTTGGCCTAATATAAAAACCGCAGGATTTGAAGGGGATAATCCTTTCTATACTAACAGTTCACATCTGCCTGTTGAGTATACAGAGGACATCTTTGATGCACTTGATGTTCAGGATGAGATGCAGACTTTATATACATCGGGAACAGTATTTCATGCATTTCTTGGTGAAAAGCTTCCTGACTGGAAGGCTGCTGCAAAACTTGTAAGAAAGATTGCTGAGAATTATAAGTTGCCTTATTACACAATGTCACCGACATATTCAATTTGTAAAAACCATGGTTATTTAAATGGTGAGCAATACACTTGTCCTCACTGTGGTGAAAAAGCAGAAGTTTACAGTCGTATAACAGGTTATTACAGACCGGTTCAAAATTGGAATGAAGGTAAATCACAGGAATATAAGAATAGAAAATTATATAATGTTGACAATTCAAAATTAAAAAGAGTGCAAAGGGAAGAAATAAAACCTGTTGCAGCAAATATCGTAACAATAAAAAATGATGAGGTTAGTGTTAAGCCTGTTAAGGATAAAAAGTATTTATTTGTAACTAAAACTTGTCCTAACTGTAAAATTGCAAAGGATTATTTAGGAAAAGAAGATTATCAAATTATTGACGCAGAAGATAATATGGAATTAACAAAGAAGTACGGAATTATGCAGGCACCTACTTTGGTTGTGGAAACAGACAATGATACAAGAAAGTATGTAAATGCATCAAATATTAAGAAGTATGTAGAATCAAAATAAGATATTAGGGTGAGTTTATTCTCGCCCTTTTTAGATTTTTATGTAGGAGGCATATATATGAGCTATGCAGATAAAATTTTTATTGAAATGTGTAAGGATATATTGGAAAATGGAGTAAGCACAGAAGGAGAAAAGGTAAGGCCTAAATGGGAAGATGGTACTTATGCATATACAATTAAGAAGTTTGGTGTAGTTAACAGATATGATTTATCTAAAGAGTTTCCGGCTATTACCCTTAGAAAGACTTCTTTAAAAAATTGTGTTGATGAAATACTTTGGATTTGGCAAAAGAAGTCTAATAATATTAAGGAACTTAACAGTCATATATGGGATAGCTGGGCAGATGAGAATGGTTCTATCGGAAAGGCTTATGGATATCAGTTAGGGGTTAAGCATGAGTATAAGGAGGGATGGATGGATCAGGTTGATAGGGTTATATTTGATCTTAAAAATAATCCTTATAGCAGAAGAATTATGACTAATATTTATGTCCATGAGGATTTGAAGGATATGAGGCTGTATCCTTGTGCTTATAGTATGACTTTTAATGTTACGGGGGATAGGCTTAATGCGGT
>JAVBPB010000059.1:0-22849 GCA_031549965.1 Mobilisporobacter sp.
CTGATTTCTTTAACGCTATTATTTGCTTTTTAAAGTCATCTGTATAATTTTTAATTTTTCCTGGCATAGTATCTTTCCTTTCTTTTTTTATATCATACCATATCCAAATACAACTTGTCTAATATATTATAACCGATCTAATTGAGCAGGCAGAAGCTAAGATAATGGAGCTTTCCGATAAACTCATGAAGCAGGATAAAGGTACACAGTAGTAAGAGGTATGAGCAATTAAAGCCTTTTGACAAGATAAATGAAGTGACACCGGAAATGATGCTGCTGGTGAAGTGTATTTATGTATTTGATGGGACACATATTGAGATTCAGTTTAATTTTGCTGATGAACGTACTCAGGTGTTGCAGGATATGATTTAAATGTAAAGAGTTGAGCAATGTGGGAGTATGTTCTCTATAATGCCAATATGTTAGGCTTATGTGAGCAAAACACATAAGCCATTCCCCCAAAAAGCCTGTCCGAAAAAAAGTTCAATATTTTTTTAGTGTTGTCTTGACAGACGCTAACAATGATGTTGTATAAGGACTAAAATAAATTGAATCAAAAACAATATACTTTTTGAAATAAAAATGAAAACAAGAATTTATATTTCATATCGGTTGAATTTTTGAAGAGTCTATGATATGCTGAATTGGTATCATAAACTCTTTTACGAATGGAGTAGTAAGCGTGGGCGTATATAGAAATAGAGCAGGACATTATTGTGAACAATGGGATGAACAACATGGATTTACGGGAGATCATACTTTTATCCCAACACCTATTTGTGAAGTGGACATAAAGATAGATGATGAATTATGTGGGCTGCTGGCAAATGCTCAGAGATTACTGGGATTGCTGGAAGGGTCTTGCCGTTATATATGATATTAATAATTTTAATCGGTTGATGATTATAAAAGAAGCTCATGCTTCATGCAAAATAGATGATATTATGTCTGTTTCCCATTTTGATTTGTTTGTACCACCAAAATATAAGAAAGAACAGATGCAGTTAATTCATGATTATATAGATGCTATGAATTTCGGAAGAAAGGAATTAAACCGAGTCCAACTGACAAATAAAGTAATTTTATCGACTCATGAAATATTATTAACTCATAAAAATGAACTAGGCGGAGCCGTTAGAAAAAAACAGAATTATATAGGTGGAGTAAGAATTGGGAGTATAGGAGGTCCACCTGACTATGACCCTCCAGAACCAGAAGAAATAAATTCATGTATGATAGATATTCAAAAATTTATCAAAAGAAAAGATTCCATAGATGCCTTAATAAAAACAGCCTTGCTTCATTATCAATTAGAAGTTGTACACCCCTTTGAAAGCGCAAATGGTAAAATAGGGCGGATTCTAATTGCATTGTCTTTATTTCATAATAATATTGCAAAGCAAGCATTGTTGCCAATTTCTGAATTTCTTGAGGTAAACAAAGTTGAATATTTTGACCGAATAAGAGCGGTTCATAATTTCGGGGAGTATGAGCAGTGGGTCAAGTTTTTTTTGAAGGGAATAGGTGTGACTGCTGATTTATGTTTGCGGCGAATTGATGCACTAATACAGTACCGAGAGAAATGTTTTGCCCTGTTTAAATCATATGAAAGGGATTTGAAATATTTGCCAGACGCATTTAGATATGCAGAGAAACAAATTTTTTTTAATGTGGATTCCTTTGCAACAGGACTCAATATTTCATATAACACTGCTGCTCGGATAGTAGATATTTTAGTTGAGTTGAATCTTCTAAAACTCTTGAAGCAACAGACTCGAAATAGAATTTACTATTGTTCTGATATCCTAGATTTTGTGGGATTACCGATAATAAAGGATCTAGATTAAGCTTAGAATAAAAATGAGAATAGCTGTATCAGAGGAGAAACGAATTATGATGAATAAAGAACATGAGATTGTGTTGTACCAAATGGATCATGCTAATGTCTGTGTTAGTGTATATTATAAGGATGAAACATTTTGGTTGTCACAAAAGGCAATTGCAGATTTATTTGAATGTAGTGCAGACAATATTTCTTTGCATTTGAAAAACATCTTTAATGAAGAGGAATTAGATGAAGAAGCAACTACCGAGGTTTTCTCGGTAGTTCAAAAAGAAGGTTCGCGAAATGTCACACGAAAAGTAAAATATTATAATTTGGATGCTATCATAGCAGTTGGTTATCGTGTAAATTCAAAGAAAGCAACACGGTTTCGCCAGTGGGCTATTAAAACATTAAAAGAATACATAACGAAAGGCTTTGTTTTAAATGATGAAATGCTGAAAAATGGTAAGCCTTTTGGAAAGGATTACTTTGATGAACTGCTTGAACGTATTCGTGAAATTAGAGCCAGTGAACGTAGGGCATATCAAAAGATTGCAGATGTATTTGAACAATGTAGCTATGACTATGACAAAAATAGTGAAACGACAAGAGAATTCTATGCATTCGTACAGAATAAGCTGCATTTTGCTGTGACAGGAAAAACAGCAGCAGAATTGATCTATGAGAGAGCAGATGCCAATCAGCTCACTATGGGATTGACAACATGGAAAGATTCGCCGGAAGGGAAGATTTTAAAGCGAGATATTAGTGTTGCGAAAAATTATCTAAATGAAAAGGAATTGTCACGAATGAATCGACTGGTGGTTATGTTTATTGACTATGCAGAGTTAATGGCTGAGGATGAAGTGTTGATAAGTATGCAAGATTGGTTGGAACAGACAAATCAGTTTCTTACCAATAACCGCCGTAAAGTATTAATTGGAAAAGGTCGTGTATCTCATGATGATGCTATGCAGAAGGCAAATAAGGAATATGAAGAATTTCGGATTAGACAGGATCAAGAGTATATCTCAGAGTTTGACCGAAAGATGGAGCATTATTTAAAGGGTGAGACTTAAGAGGATGAAATCCAATTACCGGAGAATGATTACTGCTTTTTATACAATGGTGATATTAATGATGTCAGAAATGAAATCATAGAAAAAATTGAAATTCAAAAGAGGTCGAGGATTACAGTATGATACCAAAGCATATTTCTAATTTAGTGGAAGAAATATCTGTACTTACAGATGACGGGAAGTTAATAAATATCTGGAAACTCAATAAATGTACCGATGAAACAATTCTCTCGGAATGGGCGAGTTATTTTCGGGGTCATTATTGTTCAGATGAGGAAATGGATGCTTTAAGAAGTGGTTTTGGATATACTCGTAAGGAATTCCTTGAGAATATCAAGTTTCCATCAACAAATGATCGATTAGGAAATGCTGCCCGTTCAGGGGACTTTTGCGAAATTCTAGTGGCAGATTATGCACAATTTATACTTAATTATTATGTGCCTCGTACTCGGTACGATAGAAAAGTAAATCCAAATTCGTCTACACAAGGTAGCGATTTGATGGGATTTAAAGTTGGAAAGAAAGTTTCTCAAAATGATGAGCTTATTATATTTGAGGTTAAAGCACAGGCAAGTAATACGACACCAAAAAATCGTTTACAGGATGCAATTAATGATTCAAAAAAAGATGTGAAACGTATTGCTTTTTCTTTAAACGCTGTGAATCAAAGGCTGTGTGAAAAAGGACTTTTTGAAGAAGCTAAAATAATACAAAGATTTCAAAATGCCACAGATAGACCGTATAAAGAAAAATATGCAGCTGCAGCAGTGCATTCAGAAGTATCTTTTTCAAAGGATATTTTAAAGAAAGTGACGACAGCAACCCATATAGATCCGAATTTACATATGCTCATTATTCATAGCCAGGATTTAATGGATTTTATCCATGACTTATATAGGAAATATTTGGAATGCAAAAGTAGTTGAATCAAATGGTCAAAATTATATTAAGAATATGGAGTATAACTCTGATATTCAGCCCAATTCTTGTGTTAATTTTGGGTACACATTAGCAAATGCCAGTGAAATCCCTGATTCAATGACTACCTGCCAATCAAGAGTAGATAAGGAAAATGGTTACACTGTTGATTTACAAATAACCTCAGATTGGGGTTCAGGATTTAATGGGGAGATTGTAATAACAAATCAAACAGATAATCCGATTGAAAATTGGGAATTAACCTTTGACAGTAATTTTACAATTACAAATAGTTGGGCAGCCTCTATAGTAAATTCTATAGATGGTATTTACACCTTAAAGGGTACATATAACAAAATAATTTATCCTAATGCTAGTGTGAACTTAGGATTTAGTGGGGCTAAAAATGATGAAGCAAACATTTCAAATATCTTACTTACCGAAGTAATTATAGGAAATGCTACCCCTAATATTCCTGATGAACCAATGACCAAAGTGGATTCTTGCTTGGTTATTGGCACCATGGGTAGCTCCATTAGCAGTTGAAGGACTTAAATTGGTAGCTACAGCTTTGACAGCAGTAGTGATTTATGAAGGTGCAAAAAAAGCTGAAAAGGTAGTAGATAAGAAAAAAGAGGAAACTAATAATAAAAAGGGTGATGGTGACACAAATCAAAATTCAAAAAATAATCAACTTGAGAATAAAGAAAAAGTTGATGACAAATATTTGAAGAAAAAAGGTTTTGACCCTCATGAAGTAAAAGCAGATGCAATATAAGGATAATTCCAATAGCCAAAATAAATCTAAAATGTGCCCTAAAATCCATTACTGGTAAATGACAATTTGAAATATTCTAGTTAGGTAAAACTATAAACAGAACCCCTAAAGATTGCTTGTAAGCTAAACTTAGAGGATAACTTAGTAATGTAAATGAATCGTATGGTTTAATGCATTTTAATTGGAAGATATTACTAGGGTAAAAGAAGAAAGTAAGAAAAATAAAAAATACTATTATTTTGCTTGCATTAATGGAGGAACAATGTCCATTGGCAATGCATTTGATGACTATACGAACTTATTAGGGGTCACATATAACACTTATATCTGATTCAAAATAAGTGTGGTCGTCTTTGTTAAGAAAAACGGCAAAATGGGGCAGGAAGCACTTCACAAGTACATTTTTTGAATTTATGAGGGTACAAGAAATCATTATTACAACCTCAACAAGGCTGTGATTTTAACGACAAATCCAAACAATAAAACTTTTTATAAAAACTTGTTTACAATATTTACAATTAGTGTTATACTAACCAAGTAAAAAGAAATAGCCAATACTCAGTAACTGGACACTCCGACCGTTTACTTGGTATATGGTATTAAAAAACAAGGAGGATTTACAAAATGATTAGTAAAGACAAAAAACAAGAGATTATCAAAGCTTACGGAAGAACACCAGAAGATACTGGTTCACCAGAAGTTCAAATCGCTCTATTATCAGAAAGAATTAATGAATTAACAGAGCACTTAAAAGAACACAAAAAAGATCACCACTCAAGAAGAGGACTTTTAAAAATGGTTGGTCAAAGAAGAGGTTTATTAGCTTACTTAAAAGATACAGATATCGAAAGCTATCGTAAATTAATTGAACGTTTAGGATTAAGAAAGTAGTCATCAAAGGGCGGAGAAATTCGCCCTGTATTTTTATGTAAAAAAGAAGTATAGCAAATAGAGAAAAAACAAAAAATAAAAAATAAAAAATATGAGTAGGAGAATGTCCGAGACCACTGAAAAGTATATTTAACAAACATATTATTTATATATTTTCCGATATAAAGTATATTTTTCAGTAGTTTCGGTTCTCCAAAAATAAAGTTCATCAGAAAAGGAGAAATTATATGAACAAAAGTTTTTCAATGGAATTAGCAGGAAGAACCCTAAGGGTAGATATAGGAAGAGTGGCAGCACAAGCTAATGGTGCAGCACTTATGCATTATGGAGATACAGTTGTTTTATCCACAGCAGTAGCTTCAGACAAACCAAGAGAAGGAATAGACTTCTTTCCATTAAGTGTAGAATATGAAGAAAAATTATACGCTGTAGGAAAAATCCCTGGAGGATTCATTAAAAGAGAAGGAAAGGCATCAGAAAATGCAATATTAACATCAAGAGTAATTGACCGTCCAATGAGGCCATTATTTCCAAAAGATTATAGAAACGATGTAACTCTAAACAACTTAGTTATGTGTGTTGATCAAGATTGTAGCCCAGAACTTACAGCTATGTTAGGTTCAGCTATTGCAACAGCAGTTTCAGATATTCCATTTGACGGACCAACATCATCTACAATGGTAGGTATGGTTGATGGAGAGCTAGTATTTAATCCAACAAGTTCTCAAAGGGAACGTTCAACATTAACACTTACAGTAGCATCAACCCGTGATAAGGTTATAATGATTGAAGCTGGTGCATACGAAATACCAGAAGATAAAATGATTGAAGCTATTTTTGCAGCGCATGAATTAAATCAGGAAGTAATTAAATTTATTGATACAATTGTAGCAGAAGTAGGAAAAGAAAAACATGAATATATAAGCTGTGATGTACCACAAGATTTATATGACGACATGGTTTCATTTATTACTAATGAAGCAATGGAAGATGCAGTATTTACTGATGAAAAGCAAGTAAGAGAAGGTAATATCAGAGAAATAAAAGATAAATTAGAGACTCATTTTGAAGAAGTAAATCCAGATTGGATTCCATTTATAGATGAGGCAATATATAAATTTGAAAAGAAGACCGTTCGTAAGATGATCTTAAAGGATAAAAAGCGTCCTGACGGAAGAGCAATAGATCAAATCAGAAAACTTAGTGCAGAAATAGACATACTTCCAAGAACACATGGTTCAGGAATGTTTACACGTGGACAAACTCAGGTTTTAACTATTACAACCCTTGGTGCATTAGCAGAAATTCAAAAGCTTGATGGAATAGATGAATTAGAAAAGACAAAAAGATATATGCATCACTATAATTTCCCATCATACTCAGTTGGAGAAACAAAACCATCAAGAGGACCTGGAAGACGTGAAATAGGACATGGAGCATTAGCAGAAAAAGCATTAGTACCAGTTCTTCCAACAGAAGAAGAATTCCCATATGCAATTCGTACAGTTTCTGAAATATTAGAATCAAACGGTTCAACATCACAAGGTTCAATATGTGCTTCAACTTTGTCATTAATGGCAGCAGGAGTACCTATAAAGAGACCAGTTGCAGGTATTTCAGTAGGATTAGTAACCGGTGAATCAGATGATGATTACATCATACTTACAGATATACAAGGACTTGAGGATTTCTTTGGAGATATGGACTTTAAAGTTGCAGGAACTCACGAAGGTATAACAGCAATACAAATGGATATTAAAATTCATGGATTAACCAGAGAAATAATAGAAAAAGCAATCTATCAGACAAAGAAAGCAAGAACTTATATATTAGATGATATTATGACTCCTTGCATTAGTAAACCAAGAGAAGAAGTAAATAAATATGCACCAAAGATTGTTCAAATAAAAATAGATCCTGATAAGATTAGTGAAGTAATCGGAAAACAAGGAAAAACTATTAACAAGATTATAGATGAAACAGGTGTTAAAATTGATATATCTGAAGATGGAGCAGTATCAATCCTTGGAGTTGAAGCTGAGTCTATTGAAAAAGCAATCAGCATAATAAAAATGATTACTCAAGAAATTGAAACAGGTCAAGTATATACAGGAAAAGTTGTGAGAATAATGCAGTTTGGTGCATTTGTTGAACTTGCTCCAAACAAGGATGGAATGGTTCATATCTCAAAACTTGCCAAAGAAAGAGTAAATAAGGTAGAAGATGTAGTAAATATTGGTGATGTTGTAAAAGTAAAAGTACTTGAAGTGGACAAAATGGGCAGAATAAACTTAAGTATTAAAGATGTGGAATAAAAGGTTTATTAATAAAGTTTAGTTAAATAAAATATTAAAGCTACACAAAAGCTAGTTAATGAAGCTTATGTGTAGCTTTTTTTATTGAGGTCGGTTTTAAAAATTCCTTAATGTAGGCTGTGAATAATAACTTTGAAATTAAAATTATAAAAAAATTAAAAAAAGGTATTGACATTCACGCTACGTAAAGGTATATACTAGCAATATCAGGAGGTGACAAGATGGAATATACAATACAAAAGCTAAGCAATATGGCTTCGGTAAGCACCAGAACATTAAGGTATTATGATGAAATAGGAATCCTAAAGCCGGCAAGGATTAATTCTTCAGGTTATCGAATATATGGGCAAAAAGAAATTGACAGACTTCAACAAATTTTATTTTATAGAGAATTAGATATAAGTCTTGACAGCATAAAAAAGATTGTAACAGCACCATCTTTTGATGGTAAGAAAGCGTTACAAGAGCATCGGTTAAAACTTCTTGAAAAAAGAGAACAATTAAACGTATTGATTGCAAATGTAGAAAAAACAATTGCATTAACAGAAGGGAGAATTACTATGAGTAATAAAGAAAAATTTGAAGGTTTTAAAAAGAACTTAGTTGAAGATAACGAGAAAAAATACGGTAAGGAAATTAGAGAAAAATACGGTGAAGATACTGTAAATAAGTCAAATCAAAAACTAATGAATATGTCAGAAAAAGAACATGAGGAAGTTACAAAGCTTTCTAATGAATTAATGGAAACATTGCATGAAGCATATAAAACGGGAGATCCAGCAGGTGAATTAGGTCAAAAGGTTGCCGATTTACACAAACAATGGTTATGTTATTATTGGGATTCTTATTCAAAAGAAGCACATGCAGGACTTGGACAAATGTATGTTGATGATGAAAGATTCACAGCATATTATGACGAGAAACAGCCAGGAACAGCAAAATTTTTAAGGGATGCTATTTTAATATATACTGGGGTATAATAATTTTATAAATAGAAATTGGACTGATGCATTATGCAAAGGTCCTTTTTTTATAATTTTTAAAATAAGATTAAGGAAAGTTAAAAAAATGACGATATATTTAATAGAATATTGTACCAAAATAAAAATAAGAGGAAATTAAAATGGATTTTAAAGAACTGCTGGATTTACAATTAATGATTTTTTTATTAATGGGAATTGGAGCTGTACTAAAAAAAATCAATATAATTACAGAGCAAGGAGCAGATATGCTCACGAACTTAGTACTATACTTATTTTTACCTTGTAGTATAATAAAGTCTTTTGATATTAAGTTTGATAAAAGTATATTATATATGTGTTTAATAGTAATAACTATATCTTGTGTGATTCAGTGTATGTGTACTTTTTTAAATAGGATATTATATAATAAAGTTCCTAAAGAACAAAGAGTTGTATTACAATATGCAACAGTATGTTCTAATGCAGGATTATTGGGTAATCCCGTTGCAGTGGAAATGTTTGGTTCTATGGGACTATTATATGCATCAATATACTTAATACCACAAAGAATAGTTATGTGGTCAGCAGGGTTATCGTATTTTACCAATATATCAGATAAAAAAGAGATAATAAAAAGAGTATGTACTCATCCTTGTATTATATCTGTTGTATTTGGTTTGTGTATGATGATTTTTAATATTCAATTACCCCAATTTATAGATAATACTATTATAAGTCTTGGTTCTTGCACGACTGCAACCTCAATGATATTAATTGGTACTATTTTGGCGGGTGTTAATTTAAAAACTGTAATAACAAAAACAACATTAAAGTATTCTTTTATAAGGTTAATATTAATACCAATTATGGTTTTTATTGTATGTTATATCCTTAAAATTAACTCATTAGTTATGGGTGTTTCAGTAATATTGGCAGCAATGCCTGCTGGAAGCACTACAGTAATATTAGCAAACAAATATAATGGGGATTCAATATTTGCAACTAAATGCGTTTTACTTACTACAGCATTATCCATGATAATAATACCGATATGGAGAATAATGCTTGTTTTAGTTGAAGCAATAATGTAAATATAAAGACAAAAAATTGGAAAAGATTGTTGAAAATGTTAAATTTTATTGACAGTAATACAATATATAAGGTATTATGTAAATATATATATTAAAATAAAGAAATTAACAAGTGGAGGTATGTTATGATAATTAGCCACAATTTATTAGCAATGAATGCAAATCGTAACGCTGAAAATAATTCAAAAACAATGTCGACATCATACCAGAAACTGGGTTCTGGATATAGAATAAATAAAGCTGCTGATGATGTAGCAGGTCTTACTATTTCTGAATCAATGAGAGGACAAATAAGAGGACTTGATACTGCTTCATCAAACGTACAAAATGGGCTGAATATGTTTCAAGTAGCAGAAGGCGGTATGAATGAAATACATAGCATTTTGCATAGAATGAGGGAGTTGGCAGTACAATGTGTCAATGATACAATAACAGATGAGGATAGAGATACTGTACAAAAAGAGATTAAACAATTAAATGATGGAATTCAATCAATTGCCAGAGAAACTGAATTTAATACAATAGAGGTATTAGGAGGAGGGGAATTTGTAGTTGAGCAGCCCCCTATATCAACTAATATATATAAGAGTGTTTATAATTTAAACAGTACAAATATGTCTTCATTTTTTTCAAATGTTGCAATATGGAATAACAATACAGCAGATGGAATTAACTTTATGATTGGAAATTTGCCGGAAATAAGTTTTGGCAGTTTTTATGGAACCCCTCAAACTACTACAGCAAAGAGACTAGATCATTATATAATAGATGTTATGCCAAATTTTCAAAATTTTCTAAGAACTCAGATGTACGATGATTATTCTAATCCAAGTACATTAAGATTAGATAGTGCAAAAACATTTGCTAACGTATTATCAGAGGCATTTAATAAAGGAATTGATGATGTAAATAATATGAATACAAGCGTTACTTATCCTTATTTACAGGGAATTGTTGATGTTGATCCAGTTGGTAATGTAAGTTTTAGTTTAGTTTCATTAGATGGAAGTTCACTTTGGTTTGATGGTTGTTCACCGCTTCCAAGTAATTCATTAGGTCATGATTTCTTTCATGTTAATTGTAGTTCTGTAAGTGATTTTAGAAAAGTTGAACAGAATTCTTTTTGGATACAAAGTGGTGCTAATATGGAACAAGCACAAAATTATAGTATAAGAACAATGAAAACAGAAAGTATAGGTATAAGAGGAGCCAGCGTTAAAACAATTAAAAGGGCTGAAGAGTTACTAGAACGATGCGATAGTGCAATTGAATTTGTTAGTAACGAAAGAGCAAATATCGGATCTATAGTAAATAGATTAGAACATCAAAATACAAATGCACAAAATGGTTCAGAAAATCTTCAAAGCTCAGAATCAATTATTAGAGATACAAATATGGCGTCGGAAATAACCAGCTTATCAAGGAGTCGAATTTTATTACAGGCTTCACAAGCTATGATTACACAAGCGAATAGTTTACCTCAAGGTGTATTAAAGCTATTACAATAATAAATAATAATAAGGCAGTCTTTTATGACTGCCTTATTATGTTATAGTAAATTTAGTATATATTAAAAAATAACAATGGAAAGGCAGATTATATGGGAAAATATATTATGGCACTGGATCAAGGCACCACAAGTTCAAGATGCATTGTATTTAATAAAGAGGGCAAAATAATCAGTAAAGCACAGAAAGAATTTACACAAATATATAGAAAACCAGGATGGGTGGAACATAATCCTAATGAAATATTATCATCACAGTTAAGTGTTATAGCCGAAGTAAAGGCAAGAGCTTCAATAAATGCAGAAGATATTGAGTCAATTGGAATAACTAACCAAAGAGAAACTACGATAGTATGGAATAAGCATACGGGAGAACCTGTATATAATGCCATTGTATGGCAGTGCAGAAGAACTTCAGATATAGTTGAAGACTTAAAAAGAAAAGGTTTTGATAAAAAAATAAAAGAAAAAACGGGACTAATTATTGATGCTTATTTTTCAGCAACAAAGATAAAATGGATTTTGGATAATGTTGAAGGAGCATGGGAAGAAGCTAAAAAGGGCGATTTATTATTTGGTACAGTGGATACATGGCTTATATGGAAGCTGACAAAAGGAAAAACTTTTGCAACAGATTATACCAATGCATCAAGAACAATGCTATATAACATTCATGAATTAAAATGGGATGATGAAATTTTAAATGAATTAAATATTCCAAAAAGCATGCTTCCAGAAGTTAAAAATTCAAGTGATTTGTATGGGTATGCAGAAAGCAGTATTATAGGTTCAAACACGCCAATTACTGGTGTTGCCGGTGATCAGCAGGCGGCATTATTTGGTCAATGCTGTTTTAATAAAGGAGAAGCAAAAAATACTTATGGGACAGGCTGTTTTTTATTAATGAATACAGGGAAAACGGCGGTTGAATCAAAACATGGATTGCTTACGACCATAGGAATAGGAATAAATGGAAAAATCGAGTATGCATTAGAAGGAAGTGTTTTTGTTGCAGGAGCTGCAATACAATGGCTTAGGGATGAACTTGGTTTAATTAAAACATCACAAGAAACAGAATCTTTTGCAAATTCTGTAAAAGATACAAATGGAGTATATGTAGTACCTGCATTTACAGGTTTAGGTGCTCCATACTGGGATCAATATGCCAGAGGTGCAATACTTGGACTTACAAGAGGGGTTAAAAAGGAGCATATAATAAGAGCAACGCTGGAATCTTTAGCATATCAAACTGTTGATGTATTAAAAGCCATGGAAGAAGATTCTAATATAAGATTAAAAGAGCTAAAGGTGGATGGAGGAGCAAGTGCCAATAACTTTATTATGCAGTTTCAATCAGATATTTTAGGTGCATATGTAAAGAGACCTAACGTAATTGAAACTACAGCACTTGGTGCAGCTTATCTTGCAGGATTGTATACTGGTTACTGGACAGATAAAGAACATATTAAAGATAATTGGTCAATTTCAAAGGAATTTACACCTGATATGGGAGTACAAGAGAGGGAAATACTTCTTGAGGGATGGAAAAAGGCTGTAAATAGAATCAGGTAAAAATATCTATAATATTTATGAGTAGCTCAATTGTTAAAGAAAAATTTCATACACCATATAGTTGAATAAAAACAAATTATACGATGTATGAAATTTTAATGATAAAAATGTTATTATATTTGTATGCTATTTAAATTCAACCCATTCAATTTCCAACCCAGGCTTCATATGCTCAATCTTTAATTCATAAAATCCAGAATTTAATTTTACTTTTACAAGTTTTTGAGTAATCCATTTTCCGTCAGTACCATTAGTTTGAACATTTGTAACTATTTTATTATTTAGATAAATATTACATGATGATTGTGCTAAATTACCTTGAGGCGACATTATTTTAACAATAATACTGTAAGTGCCAGATTCTGATTCCACGAAAGCTAAATTATTGCTTATTTTAATTTTAGAATCATTATTTAATGACTGAATTGATTGGTTATAAAAGCAATTATTTTCATTTGATTCAAATTCTTCAATAACTTCAGTATTGTCTTTTGTACTAAAGAATATAGGAGCCTGCATAATAAAATTACATATATTTATTGCACAGCGTTGAAGTTCACCTATTGTAAGAGTACCATTATCTAAAGATTCTAAGGTGTTATCATTATTAGAGTTGATTTCAGCTCCATTATTGTTAATTACCATATATAAATCATTTTGAGAGCGAATCATTGAACGTGTATCTTTATTATCGCTTTCTCCACCATTTACCGGGTCGTTCATTTTTGCCCACCAATCAGTCATAACTATTCCTTCATAGTTCCATTCTTCACGAAGTATTGTAGTATTAAGATCATAATTTGAAGCTGCCCAATGTCCGTTAATTGGGTTATATGAAGTCATAATTGATCTGGTATCCTTTGTTTCTACAGCCATTTCAAAAGCTTTTAAATAAATTTCCCTAAGTGCTCTTTCAGAAACTACAGCATTAACTAAAAAGCGGGAAGTTTCCTGACTGTTACAGGCAAAATGTTTTAGAGTAGCGTGAGAACCTCCCTTTTTAATCCCTTTGACTACACTAGCTGCAAATACTCCGGTTAAATAAGGATCTTCTGAATAATACTCAAAGTTTCTGCCATTTAATGGATTGCGGTGAATATTAATACCAGGGCCTAGTAGTGTATCTATATTATTAGATAAAAGTTCCCTTCCTTCCATTACATATAATTCTTCAACTAAATCTTTATTCCAAGTTGAAGATAATAAAGAACCAATTGGCAATTGAGTAGCTTTAAGTCCGCTTTCCATACGAATACCGGAAGGACCGTCAGCAGTACAGGCAAGTGGTATACCATACCCTATCAGGCTGTCGCTAACTCCTCCAAATGCTGAGGCAGTTCCCGGAGTTACTCTTGGATGACTCATACCTTCCCCTCGAACAAGTATTGCCAATTCTTCTCTGGTTAATTGTGCAACAAATTCCTCTAATGTTGCCTTATTTTCATAAACATCTCTTAATACAATCCCACTATTTCCTGTTAGAGAAATTGTTTTAGGAAGATTTTCATTAATTCGGTCATTCATATTAACAGTCATAGTTGATACAGGATGATAACTAATTTCGTAAACACCATCCAAATTTTTACCAGAAGGTTTCATAATAGTAAAATTTTGTTTTGGAGCCATAGCTTCTTGCAATCTTTTAACAACAATAAGAGAATCAATGAAATAGGATTCCTTATCAGAAATGCTAATACGATCAGTATTTCTTACACTGTTACCAACATGTATATAATAATGTCCGGCTTCCAAAACATAACAAGATTTATTACCGGTATATCCTCCATCATCGTATGATGCCATATGATTAACATTTATTGTTAGAACAATATGTTCAGTTTCTCCAGGCATTAATAATTTAGTTTTAGCGAATGCAATTAACGATTTAACGGGTTTTCCAAGTTCACCCTGTGGAGCTTCAAAATAAACTTGTACAACTTCTTTTCCGCTGTAAATAGCACCAATATTTTTAACATCTACATGTATTTCAATATAATGCTCATTATCCTTTGTAACAACATGAGCATACTTATTAGCTAATTCAAATTCAGTATAAGATAATCCAAAGCCAAATGGAAATTGCACTTTTGATGGACAAAATGTTTCAAAATAACGATATCCCACATAAATATCTTCCTGATAAATATTCTCATACTTATCACCATGATTCTTAGTAGAAGGATAGTCATTAATGGAATATGCAATAGTATCAGGTAATTTTCCGCTAGGTGTAACATCGCCTGAGATAACATCACAAGCCGCATTACCACCTTCCATACCACCTTGCCATACATGCAACACTGCTTTAATACTATTATTATAAACTTTATCGTCGATCCATGTTAAGTCAATAATATTTGAAACATTAAGTATAACAATAACATCTTCAAAATACTTAGTTATTTTTCCTAAAACTTCTTTTTCAGATGTAGTTAATTGATAACTTCCTTCTGAGTCTGCATTATCCTTATCCTCACCAGCAGTACGTCCAATGACATAAATAGCTTTTTTAGATTTTTCTTTAGCAGAAGCTACAATTTCATCAGTTAAAAGCATTTCTTTTTGATGCCAAGGCTCACAAGCCCAACCGCCTCCACCATTATCAAAAGGATTATCAAGTATCCATGCTTCATAGATACCAGCCAATTCCTCATTAATATTTACTTTAGGATTATTCCTAAGACCATTTAATATGTTAGTAGTATACTCTACATTAACAGCACCGCCAGATCCTGTACCGCTTCTATAATAGTCAATTTGAGTTCTTCCAAAAACAGATATAGTTTCATCTTCCCTAATAGGAAGTACATTACTTTCATTTTTTAATAAAATAGCACCTTCTGATGCAGTAATCCTTGAGAATGTAGCAAATCCTGCCAATGGTATTCCAATATTACTCATAAATTTTTCCTCCAATATTTTGTAATCGTCTTTGATAAAATGATTATAGCTTATTTTTTTAAAACATGATATAATTCTTATATCAAAAAATATCAAAATTTTGTCATAGGGGAATAATATGAATTATTTAGAAGAGAAAAAAGCAATTATTAATGGAATTCCATGTCAGTATTTAAGTCATGTCCAAAACGTTACACAAGCAGGGAATGTATTTCCTGCTCATTTTCACAATTACATAGAACTAATTTATAATTTAATAGGAGAGTATGAGGTTTATTTAAATGGTAAACATCATGTAATAAAAGAGAAAGATTTTGTATTAATTAATTCTAAGGAAGTTCATCAAATAAATGCATTATCAAAAGATGGTGGAAAGTACATTGTTCTTAGATTTGAACCAGAAGTTATATACAATGGAATGTCACAGAATTTATACGAAATTAAATATGTACTTCCCTTTGTGCTTGAAAACTTTAATCATGAAAAAGTAATTTGTAATAAACATATAGATACTTCATTTATTTTAGAACTTTTACAGGATATACTAAGAGAACTTGATAATAATGAATATGGATTTGAATTAGCGATTAAAAACAATATTGGAAGGATATTTTTGTGGGTTATAAGATACTGGCATAATGTTGGTGCGGAAATAAATGTAGGGCTTGATGAAGATTTTATCAAAAAAATGCAGCCTGCTTTTGATTATGTACTTAAATATTATAATGAGGATGTTATAGCAGTGGAAGCTGCAAAGCTGTGTAATATGAGCTATAGTTATTTTTCAAGAAAATTTAATCAATTAATGAGAATTAGTTTTAGCGATTACGTAAATTATGTAAGGGTTATGGAGGCAGAAAAACTATTAGTTTCTACAGATTTAAACATAACAGAGATTTCAAATAAAGTGGGATTTAATACTACAAGTTATTTCATAAAGATTTTTAAACAATTAAAAAATAGTTCTCCAAAGCAGTACAAGAAACAAATACTGTAAAGAACTTGATTTTAATTAGTGCGAATGCTATAGTTATTAAATGGAAAATATTAATAGTTAATAAAATTAGGAGGTGTCATTACATGAAAAAGAATATAGGTAAGGGGATAGATGATTTTAAAAAATTAATAACAAATAATCATTATTTTGTAGATAAGACCTTATTTATAAAGGAAATAGTAGACAATGGCTCTGAGGTAATTCTGTTAACAAGACCAAGACGCTTTGGAAAAACTTTAAATATGAGTATGCTAAAGTATTTCTTTTCAAATGAAAATTCAGAAGAAAACATAAAATTATATAATGATTTAAAGATACAGCATCATTACGAAATTATGAAACTTCAAGGTAAATATCCCGTTATATATATTACATTAGCTAATGCCAAAATTCAAACTTATGAACAGTTTCTGGATAAAATCAGAGAGATAATGTCTGGATTGTATTATGAATATAATGAAATTATTAACTCAATTGACATGCCATCAGGAAGAAAGAATGCAGTTAGTAGAATTTTATCGGAAAATTCAACAGAAGTAGATTTACAGTCAAGTCTTAAATACCTATCACTTTATTTAGAAAAATACTACAATGAAAAAGTGATAATTTTAATGGATGAATACGATTCAGCCATACATGAATCTTATTCATATGGATTTTATACAAAAGTAATTAACTTTATGAGATCGTTTCTCAATTCAACATTTAAGGGAAATAGCTCTTTATATAAAGGCGTTCTTACAGGGATATTAAGAGTTTCAAAAGAAAGTATGTTTTCAGATTTTAATAATCCAGACATAAATGATATAACAAATGGAAACTATTCAACTTGCTTTGGTTTTACAGAAACAGAAGTTGATAATATATTATCATATTTTGATTTAACAAAACAAAAAGAAGATTTCAAACACTGGTATAATGGATATTTATTTGGTAAAACAACCATATATAATCCTTGGAGTATTATAAGCTATATAACAGAAAATAAAGAAACAAGAAGTTTCAAAGCATATTGGGCAAACACTTCATCAAATGCGTTAATAAAAGAATTATTAAATAATTATCGTGGCAAAGTTGATAAAGAATTAGAAGACTTAATACAGGGAAGAACAATTAGAACCTTATTAAATTTAAATATTGTGTTTGAAGATTTAAAAAAAGATAAAATGATACTTTGGAATTTTCTTCTAGCTTCAGGCTATTTGAAAATTATTAAAATTGAACAAATTGGAACAAAAAACTATATAGATGTAAAAATCCCTAATTTAGAAGTAAAAGAAATGTATGAAAACACAATTATCACAGTACTAAGAGACAGCTTTAAAAGTAATATTTCAGAACTAATATATGCAGTCATAACTGGAGACGTAATAAAATTTGAAAACATTTTTCGTAATTTAATTATAAATATAATGAGCTTTTACGATACAAAAGAGGATATAGCCGAACAATCCTACCATTCATTTCTACTAGGTGTACTTGCATCCTTACAAGAAACATATATAATAGATTCCAATAGAGAGTCTGGTTATGGAAGATATGATATTATGCTTAATCCAAGAAATAAAAATGATAATGGAATAATAATTGAATTAAAACTTGCAGACGACAATAAAAATCTTGAAGAAGTTTGTCTAAATGCATTAAAGCAAATAAAAGACAAAGAATATTATCAAACATTAAACAATCAAGGAGTAAACCATATATTAAAATATGGCATAGCTTTTAGAGGAAAAGAAGTAAAAATATTATATTCTGAAAACTAAAAACAAAATAATATTTATAAAATGTTAAAAAGGAGGAACTATCTAATGACACATTGCGGTACAAAAAAAATTGATATAAAAATCATTTTTGTGAAATTGAATATTGCATAGGAAGCCAATTCCAAAGAAAAGGCTATGCTACCGAAGCAACAAAAGCAATTATAAATTATGCATTTAAGAATGTGAATTTTCATAAAGTTCAAATATGTCACAAAGAAACCAACACAGCATCAAAAGGCGTTATAAAAAAATGTGGTTTCAAATACGAAGGAACATTAAGAGATTATTTTTATATGAATGGCAGTTACGTAAGTAGACTATACTATTCAATACTTAAAGATGAATGGAAAAGTTAATATCTAAGATATATTAAAAACAAACTGTTGCAATAAAAGATAGAAGCCAAACTTGTATAAGTGGTTTCTATTTTTTTATATAGCTAAAACTGATTACATAAATAATATTTCTATATTTATACAGGCTCATTTCTTACAATTCTATCATATAAAATTTTCTGTTGATTAATAGAAAATATTATGATATATTGATAATATTCTTTATTTTGATAATCAAGCCAAAACAGCAATAACAAAAATAACACATTATTCAAAATAAAATCAAAGAATAAACAAAGACAAAACAAATTCATTCAATAGACTAAATATAATATTTGTCAGAATATTCTGAAAAGAGTAGAGGTAAGAGACAAGTCAAAGAAAAGTAAATTCATAGACAAATTAAATAAAGGCAAGAGGCAAAAGACTAAAGACAAGCCATATAAAGAGAAAATGTCAGAGAAAACAAGAGGAGGACATTAAAAAATGTACAAAATATCAAGAAAAAAAGTATTAGCAGAAAATATATACTTAATGGACATCAATGCAAAAAGAGTTGCAAGTTCTTGTTATCCAGGTCAATTTGTAATAGTAAAAATAGATGAAAAAGGCGAAAGAATCCCATTAACAATTTGTGATTACGATAAAGAAAAAGAAACAGTAACAATAGTATTTCAGGTTATGGGTGCTTCAACAATGAAGATGGCATTATTAAATGAAGGAGATTACGTCACAGACTTTACAGGCCCACTTGGAGTAAAATCAGAACTAATAGATGAAGATCCAGAAGAATTAAAGAATAAAAAAATATTATTTGTAGCCGGAGGTGTAGGAACAGCACCAGTATATCCTCAGGTAAAATGGTTAAAGGAAAACGGATATAAAGCAGATGTGATTGTAGGAGCAAAAACAAAAGAACTAATAATATTAGAAAATGAGTTAAAAGAAGTATCTGAAAACCTTTACATTACCACAGATGATGGCACATATGAAAGAAAAGGATTAGTTACAGATGTAATAAAAGAACTTGTTGGTGCAGGAAAATCATATGATCTTGTAGTAGCAATTGGTCCTGTAATAATGATGAAATTTGTATCATTGTTAACAAAGGAATTAAACATAAAAACAGTAGTAAGCATGAATCCAATAATGGTAGATGGTACCGGAATGTGTGGTGCATGTAGACTTACCGTTGGAGATGAGATTAAATTTGCATGTGTAGACGGGCCAGAATTTGACGGACATTTAGTAAACTTTGATGAATCACTTAAAAGACAGACAATGTATAAAACAGAAGAAGGTCGAGCAATATTAAAACTTAAAGAGGGCAGTACACATAAGGGTGGAAATCCTCATTGTGGAGGAAATGCATAATGAATGTATTAAAAAAGATACCTGTAAGAGAACAAGATGCCAAAGAAAGAGCCACAAATTTTGAAGAAGTATGCTTAGGATATAATGAAGATGAGGCTATAGAAGAATCAAAAAGATGTTTAAAGTGCAAAAATGCAAAATGTATTTTAGGATGTCCTGTTGGAATTAATATTCCGGACTTTATACAGTCAATTGAAGATGGAGACATAAAAACAGCTTCCGAAATTATTGGAAAAGCTTCAGCACTTCCGGCAGTATGCGGAAGAGTATGTCCTCAGGAAAGCCAATGTGAAGGAAAATGTATTAGAGGAATAAAAGGAGAACCTGTTTCGATTGGAAAGTTAGAAAGATTTGTTGCCGATTGGGCAAGGGAAAACCATATAGTTCCATCAATGCCAAAAGACAAAAATGGATTAAAGGTTGCAATAATTGGTTCTGGTCCGGCAGGTCTTACTTGTGCTGGAGAACTTGCCAAAATGGGATATGATGTAACAATATTTGAAGCATTACATGAACCAGGTGGTGTATTAGTTTATGGTATACCAGAATTTAGATTGCCAAAAGAATTAGTTGTTAAAAAAGAAATCGAAAATGTTAAAGCATTGGGAGTTAAAATTGAAACTAATGTTGTAGTTGGAAAATCAATTACAGTAGATGAACTAATAGAAGTAGAAGGCTTTAATGCAGTATTTATAGGATCTGGAGCAGGACTTCCAAAATTCATGAATATACCTGGAGAAAATGCCAATGGAGTATTTTCTGCAAATGAGTATTTAACAAGAAATAATTTAATGAGAGCATATGATAATAACTACGATACTCCAATATTTACAGGCAAAAAAGTTGCAGTTGTTGGGGGAGGAAACGTAGCAATGGATGCAGCAAGAACAGCACTAAGACTGGGAGCGAAAGTTTATATAGTATATCGCAGAAGTGAAGAAGAACTTCCTGCAAGACTAGAAGAAGTTCACCACGCAAAAGAAGAAGGTATTATATTTAATGTATTAACCAACCCTACTGAAATTTTAGTAGATGAAAATGGATGGGTAAAGGGAATGACCTGTGTAAAAATGGAACTGGGAGAACCTGACTCATCAGGAAGAAGGAGCCCTATAGAAGTAAAAGACTCTGAATTTACAATTGAACTAGATACTGTAATTATGGCTTTAGGTACAAGTCCCAACCCACTAATATCTTCAACTACAAAAAATCTTGAAACAAATAAATGGAAATGTATTGTAGCAGACTCAGAGACTGGCAAAACAACAAAAGTAGGTGTATTTGCAGGAGGAGATGCTGTTACAGGAGCAGCTACAGTAATTCTAGCAATGGGTGCCGGAAAAGCGGCGGCATATGGAATACATCAATATTTAAAAAGAAAATATGCAGATTAGAAAAACAATAACTAAATTATTAGTATTAATTCAAATATGTCTATATATTACATTCTTATATATAGACATATTCAATACAAAATTCCATTATTTGTCCACTAAATTTAAATATTTATCAATCATAATATGTTTTTTAATTACTTTAATACATCAAAAGAAAAATAATCCTAAAGATTTGATTTTATTACGTCTAGGATTATTTTTTACTGTCATTGCAGATCTTTTTTTATTGGTATATAATTATCCAGCAATTGGTGTGAGCATTTTTTGTATTGTTCAAATATTCTACACAATCAGATATAACTTTACCAAAGAAATAAAAGCATTAAAAATAAGAATAATAATAGTTTTTGCAATATTTGTTATATATATAATATTAAATATTTTTATATTTCAGGAAAAACTAGAAATAATCATACCAATTACTTTGTTATATTTTATTTTAATATTTTTAAATACAATAAAAAGCATAATAAATTTAAAATCTAAAAAATTAGAAAATTATCTGATAGCATGTGGAATGATTTTATTTATTTTATGTGATATAAATGTTGGATTATATAATATTACAGAATACATGAGTATTGGATTACCTAAATTTTTAGAAGATTTTTCATCAATAGCTATGTGGCTTTTCTATCTGCCATCTCAAGTTTTATTATCAATTAGTTACAAATCCCTTGAATAGTATAAAGTACGAGAATAATTGGACTAATTCCTTTCCCAAATTTAATCCGGCTTAGTAAAACATCATAAACTTAACAATACGATCAACATCTTTACAATTCAATAAACAGCTAACAATAAATTTCCGTAGAATCGTAAATGATCTTTTTTGTATAGCATTTTCAATCTGTGTATTTAGAGTATGTGTAAATGTTAAAGATTTATTAAAATAAATTTTTGAATACCCAGCTTTGCCCCAAAAAATTAAATCTCCAAGGAGGAGGTCACTGAAAAAGTCCTTCAATACAGTAAATTAATTTTTAAGATGAATATGAGTGTATATATATCCAATTGTGCAGACCCATTGGTTCGGCAGATGTTTTTGTTTTTTAAAACATCGAGAGAACGTCCGACGAAGCGTTTATGTTTTGTCAAGACTTTGCATAGCAAAGGCTTGTAAAAAACATGCTGAAGGAGG
>JAVBPB010000052.1:0-18139 GCA_031549965.1 Mobilisporobacter sp.
GTAACTCCGTCTACTTTTCCTTCAATTGGGTACATACCTTTTGTAACTGCAAAAAAGAAATATTTGATAAAAACAGTTTAATAAATCTTTTGCTTGTCCTAAATAATAAAATAGTATATAATGGAAGAAAAAAACAAAAGGAGTTATTATTATGCCTTGGTGTACAAAGTGTAAAATGGAATATCAAAATAGTTTTGACACATGTCCGACATGTAATATACCGCTTGTCGATGAGCTTGCCCCTACATTTGTTCCAATTGCTCATGATGAAAAGGAAAAATGTAATAAACTTGTAAACTTTTTAGAATATTCTAACATGAAATCATATTACGAGTATGAAGAAGTTTCAGATTCATTTGTTGTATATGTTACAGAGGAAGATGAAAAAGAAGCCCTAAAGCTGTACAAAGTCTTTTTAGAAAATTCTGATGAGGAATTAGAAGAAGAAAACAAAGATGATAAAAAAATTAATAAACCCAAAAACATCTATGTAAAAAAAGCTGATACATTAAATGATTTAAAGTCATCTGCCTATTCATTACTAGTAATCGGAACAATTGGCTTAATCGCACTAATTTTACAAATGCTTGGCGTATTTAATCTAAACCTTAACCCCTCAAGCAAATACCTTGTTTATATTACCATGGGTGCAGTTTTCATTTTTTTCATTGTTTTTGGAATCTTATCATTCATAAAAGCAAAAACTGTTGCAAAAGAAGCTATTGAAGAAGATGAATTTACAACCTCAGTTAACAATTGGCTCAAAGAAAACATCACAGCCAATACCTTAGAAACTATAGTAAACTCTGACGATACCAACGAACTAAAATATTTTAAACGCAATGAAAAAATCAAAGAATTAATAACAGAAAAATTTGGAGATATTGATGAAGCTTTTTTAGATAAGCTATCCGATGACCATTATTCTTCACTATATGAATAATTTGACTAATAGTTTTGCCAGAATCTTCATCATAATATAGCCCAAATAATGATATAAAAACATTATTTGGGCTATAAACTTAAATTCTAACATTTGCAACGAAAACAGTAATTATAAAGTCTGGTCATTTAATAATATCGGCTAATTTTTGATTACTTAGATTCTTAATTGTATTCATAATATGTTTATTAGCCAACTTCTCTGCAAGTTTCCCATCCCTACTTCTTATTGCTTCTAATATATCCTTATGCTCTGTGTTTGATCGTTCAGCTCTTTCTCTAACAGCCAAAGTAACTTTTCTTACACGTTCCACATAGTGATGTAAATCAGTTAAAGTGTCTTCCAAAATTCTACTTTTAGAAGCAGTATAAATTACTTCATGAAATTTATTATCCAGATCAACCACATGTTCAAAGCTTTCTTTCTTGGCATAAAATTCTGAAAGGTGTACTATTTCATCCAATTCTTCAAGCTGTTCATTAGAAATATTTTCGGCTGCCCATCTTGCACAAAGTCCCTCTAATAAAGACCTTACTACATATATATCCTTAATGTCTTTTTCAGTTATTCCGGTAACATAGGCTCCCTTATTTGGAATAATATTAACTAACCCTTCAAACTCTAGCTGTCTTAAAGCTTCACGAACCGGAGTTCTGCTAACTCCAAGTTCTTTGCCAATTGCAGTTTCTTTTAATTCTTCGTTTTGCTTGTATTTACCCGATAAAATGTCCTCACGTATTCTATTAAAAACCCTACCGGTTAGAGAATAGTTATCTAAAGACTCTTTTTGAAGATCGAAACTACCCAACTAAAGCCCTCCTAGTTTAACTTTTCAATAGTTTCCATTATATAATTTGCAAATTCTTCACTGGTTGCACCAGTGTTTCTTCCTGTCATAACTAATTTTTTCTCTGTAACAGTACAAATATCCAATGCTTTATATAATTTGTCTGCTTCATTGTTGTATCCTATGTGAGCCAACAACATTGCACCCGCTCTAATAACACTACATGGATCAGCATATATATCTCTGCCTTCATCAACCATACGTGGTGCTGAACCGTGAATAGCTTCAAACATGGAATATCTTTTTCCAATGTTAGCACTTCCTGCTGTTCCTACACCACCTTGGAATTCTGCTGCTTCATCAGTTAAGATGTCACCGTATAGATTTGGAAGAACTAAAACCTGGAAGTCTCTTCTTCTTTTTTCATCTACTAACTTAGCAGTCATAATATCAATATACCAGTCATCTGCTTGAATATCCGGATAATCCTTGGCTATTTCTTTAAAAATGTCTAAGAACTTTCCATCTGTAGTTTTAATTATATTTGCTTTAGTTACTGCTGTAACTCTTGTTTTATTATTAGCTTTTGCAAATTCAAATGCTGCACGAATAATTCTTTCACAACCTTGTGATGTAACAATTGTAAAGTCCACACCTAAATCATTTGTTACATTAACACCTTTACTTCCAACTGCGTATGCACCTTCAGTATTTTCTCTGTAGAAAGTCCAGTCAATTCCCTGTTCTGGTATTCTAACTGGTCTTACATTAGCAAATAAATCTAATTCCTTTCTCATAGCAACGTTAGCACTTTCAACATTAGGCCATGGATCGCCTTTTCTTGGTGTTGTTGTTGGTCCTTTTAATATTACATGACAATCTTTTAGTTCTTTAAGTACATCTACTGGAATTGCAGCATTTTCGGTTGCTCTTCTTTCGATTGTTAATCCATCTATTACCTTGAATAAAACCTTTCCTGATTTCACTTCATCTGATAATAAATATTCAAGAACTCTTTGTGCCTGATTAGTAATCGCAGGGCCTATTCCATCACCACCACAAACACCTATAATAATTTGATTAAGTTCTTTGTAATTTAAGAAGTCTCCTTGTAATTTCATCTCCTCTACTCTTTTTAACTGCTCTAAGAGTAAAGCTTCAAATTTTTCTTTAGCTTCTTTGATTTGTGTATCGTACATTTATCTTCCTCCTAATAATTTTGTATACACCTCCATTATAATATGATTTTTAATTCTTCACAAGTCTTAGTTATAATTGATATTAATTCATCATCTGTAAGTACTGTAACTCTTCCTGATTCATACTCTTCATCAACCCAGGCTTTAACTTTATCTACTAATGGAGATGATTTATCTATAGCTTTATCATCCTTTAATTTATAGTAAGTATTAATCCAGTGGGCAATTCCTGCAAGCCCTGATGTATTAGAAACAGCAACTAATACAGGTCTGTTAAGGAATTTTTCTGTATCGAATATGTTATAAATTTCTTCATTTTTTAGTAATCCATCTGCATGAATTCCTGCTCTGGTTACATTAAAGTTTTTTCCAACAAATGGAGTTCTTGCTGGCATAGAAAATCCTATTTCTTTTTGGAAATATTCTGACAGTTCAGTAATTACGGTTGTATCCATTCCATCTAAAGTTCCTTTTAGTTGGGCATATTCAAATACCATAGCTTCAAGTGGTGTGTTTCCTGTTCTTTCTCCTATACCAAATAGGGAACAGTTTATTGCACTTGCACCATATAGCCATGCAGTTGTTGAATTGGTAACAGCTTTATAAAAATCATTATGACCGTGCCATTCTAATAATTCAGATGGTACTCCGGCATGTTTCATAAGTCCATATATAATTCCTTGTACTGAACGTGGAATTACTGCACCTGCAAAGTTAACTCCAAATCCCATTGTATCACAAGCTCTAATTTTAACTGGAATATTATATTCTTCCATTAATTTCATTAGTTCTACGCAAAATGGAATTACAAATCCAAAAATATCCGAACGGGTTATATCTTCTAAATGGCATCTTGGAGCTACTCCTGTTTCTAAGCATTCTCTAACCACACTTAAATAATGTGCCATAGCTTCTCTTCTTGACATCTTCATTTTGTAGAATATGTGATAATCTGAACAGCTAACAAGTATGCCGGTTTCCTTCATGCCTAATTCTTTTACTAATTCAAAATCTTTTTTACTTGCTCTTATCCAACTTGTTACTTCTGGAAATTTATATCCTCTTTCCATACATTTGTATACAGCGTCTCTGTCCTTTTTACTGTATAGGAAAAATTCACTTTGTCTTACTATGCCTTTTGGACCTCCTAACTTATGTAGGTAATCATATATTGTAACTATTTGTTCTGTTGAATATGGAGCTCTTGATTGTTGACCATCTCTAAATGTTGTATCTGTTATCCATATTTCATCAGGTAGATTATGTGGAACTATTCTGTCATTAAAAGCTATTTTAGGAATTTCGTCGTATGGGAAAAGGTTACGGTAGACATTTGGTTTGTCTACATCCACTAAATGATAAATATGCTCTTCCAGTTCTAATAGATTGTTGTGGGAATTTATTTTTACTTTTCTTCCTTCCATAATAATCTCTCCTTTTCGTTTTTAATTGTTTTTTGTTATTATGGTATAATTGTATACAATAATGCATGTATTGTCAAGTAAATTTTGGAAATTTTTTTTAAATTAAAAAAGCTGGAAAACCATTTCGTTTATGGCTCCAGCTTTTTTTATATACATTCTCTTATTTCCCACAACATTGCTTATATTTACGGCCACTTCCGCAAGGGCAAGGATCGTTTCTTCCTATTTTTACACTGTCTCTTACATAGGGTTTTTCTAATTCCTGATCATAGTAATCAAAGAATGAATTATTGTATACGTCCTCGTCTAATTCTTTCAATGATTTCTTTTCTGCTTCACGTATTTTCATATTTTCTATGTCAAGTTCTAGTTGGTTATATTTACTTTGATCAGTTTTAAATTTATTACTTTTAGGTTTTTTCATATAGTTTCGTGCCAGTTTCATAAATTCGTTAAATGCATCATCTTGATTAATAGATGTAGATGTATTTTTTACATTTTTTAATTTTTTAAGAGTTTTCACACGTTTATCTATCATATTATTAACCATATTAGGTTTAAGTGCATTAATAAAGAATTCTTTATTTAATTCAAATAATTCATTGTATTCCTTTTGCATGTGCACTATATTTTTTTTCAAAATAGAAATATTATCCAATATATATAATTCACACTCTATACGTTCTTCCTTACATTCTTGGCAATCACACTCTGAAATTAATATTTCAATGATTGCTTTTAATACATCAGGTATATTTGGATCTTCTAATAATAACATCAGTTTTAAATTAGAATATATGAGTTTTAACATTTTTTCATCTTTTTCTGTTCTTAATGGATATTTTTCTATTAATGGCATAATCTTTGTCATATCCTTGTAACATGCAGGAATCGTTGCCACATTGGATAATATTGATACAATAAATGAATACTCTTCTTTACTAAGTTTTGTTTTTGAATTTGTAAAGCAATAAGTAAATTTTTTAAATAATGTATAAATTTTTTTAGGCTCCTCATCACTTTGTCCACCAAAATCATTATAAAAATTCATTATTTCAAAAAGCTCTGTTAATCCCGACAAATATATGAGAAAATGCTCTTCGAACATATATTTTTTTATTTTTTCTGCTTCTAATATCTGTTCATAAATATCTTCTTCTCTTTTATTAATCATAAAAGTCATATATTTATACCATATTTCTTCATCCAAAGGATATATAGTAAGTGTTGCTTTATACTGATTATGAGCTTTATTAGCAAATCCCCTCATCCCGTATGCTTCTGCTAAAAGTTTCATTCCATCCCTATCTGTAGGATTATTTTTGCATAATTTTTCCAAAACTTTAATAGCATTACCAAAACTTCTAGTATTTAAATATAGAATTCCAAGTTGTTTTTCTATCTCATATTCATCTGGAAATTTTATTGAAAGTTCTTTAAGTAGAATCAAAGCCTCTTTATATTTTAATTGCTCTGTCAAATGAAATACTACATTTAAATCCTTAATATATGTATCATTAATATCGTACCTTTTATCATACTCTTCTCTCTTTTTAGGATTATATAGTGTTTCATATGCAGCTTTTATACTTTTAAAATGCTCTGGATCCTTTTCAGGTGAATAAATTCTAATTAATCTAAAGTATGCTCTTTTAATTGCATTTTGCTCTACATTTCTTTCCAACTCAAGTATTTCGTAATAATCTTTCATTTGTACCATTAAAAAATTCCTTTCCAATTTGATTTAATTGTTCAACTTTCTTAATCATAATATATTTTAAATTAAATAATGACCAGAAAGTCAAACTATCTTTTACTAAAAATCTTAAAAAACCATCCTCTATCTTTTTCATCTGGTTTAGTAATAATGTTTGTTAATAACCTAATAGTAGTTTTATTGTAACAATCTAATTGGAGAGCCATATGAAAGTATTCTTCTGCCTCATTTCTTTTTTTTAAAAGCATACATATACATCCTAACATATTGTATTCGTTAACTGAATGAAGAGATGATCTTTTTATTACTGCATATGCAGCTTTTATATCACTTTTTTTTAGGTAGCTTTCCACATCATTAATGTAAACGGAATATAGTGAATATGCACTGTGTAATTCACTATATTCTGGATAGCTACCTGCATATTTAAGAGCATCTTCAAATTTTCCCAAACGGTATAAGCAAAGACCTGTAAATTTTTTAAAGGAATCATCCATCTGTGAGATGTCCAATTTTTTTAAATATACCAAAGCACCAGATATATTGTTTTTAAGTGCAAGATCAGATGCTTTTTGAAAATAAAGTTGTTTTAAATGGTCATTCATTTGATCGTACCTTTCTTAATTTTAGCTATCCCATCTATTCAAGTTCATAAAGCATTTCTGTAATTCTCTCTTTTAAATTATTTAAAATCTCATCGTCCCATTCAAGAAGTATTCCCTTTTTTAGTTCCTTTACTAAATAAGTCATTTCTTCAATATCAAACTCTTTCTCAAACATATCGTCTTCAAAGTCTTCAAAGTTTTCCACATTCTCTATATACTTTTCAGCCTTTTTTATTATAATCTTATATCCTTTTGCTTTCTTAGCCTTGTCCCATCCAGAAAGATCTTCTAGTTCAAATATTTTAGATGTATCTATTTGAACATTTGCCTTTTTACCATTAGATAGAATTTCTGCTTCAACTAAAAGTATACCATTCAAATCATAAGAAAATGTTATCTTTATCTGTTCCTTTCCAGCCTTTGCAGACGGAATTCCACTTAAAAGAAAGCGGTTAAGTAATGTATTTTCCTCTAGATAAATACTCTCTCCCTGATACGCAGTTACTTGTACTTCCTTTTGCCCATCAAAACTTGTATAATATACTTTTTGTACAGTAGATGGAATAGTTGTATTTCGGGGTATTAAAATATCGCATAATATATCTGTTTCTCCCCATTCATTTGCTTTTAGTGCTGCCGTACTTAAACTATAAGGACAAACATCAACAAATACAATATCCTTTCCCAATTCCTCTAATGTTCCCATAATGATCCCAGCCTGTATAGCAGCACCTTTAACAACTGCCAAATCAGGATCGATTACTAGCTTTGGAGTAATTTTATATTCTTTCTTAAAAAAATTCTGAATTAATGGTATTCTTGTTGTACCACCTACAAATAATACTAGATCAATATCTTTTATAGTCAGCTCTGCATCATAAAGTGCCCTATCTATTAATTCTTTCGTTGAATAAACTTTATCACGAATAAATCCTTCAAAAAGTTCTCTGGTAATTGTTTCACTAAAGCTAACCATTTTGCTTCCATTTTTATATAGAAATGGCAGTTCTATTAGATATTCTTCTTTACTGCTTAATTCTATTTTACACAACTCTGCTTCTTTTTTTATTCGCATCATTGCCCTTAAGTCAGAAGTTATATTTGATTTATTTTTTTTAATTTTTTCTAATACATAATCAATTATGAGCTGATCAAAATCTTTGCCACCAAGTGCATTATTACCACAACTAGATTTTACGTCAACTGCTCCTTCAAAAAGTTCCATAATGGTAACATCTAATGTACCGCCTCCAAAATCATACACCATAATATTTTGGCATAATTCCATATTATTAAGTCCATAATCTAAGGAGGCTGCTGTAGGTTCATTAATAATTCGCATTACATTAAGACCTGCCATCTCTCCGGCTTCTATGGTTTCCCTACGTTGCAAATCGGTAAAATAGGCTGGCACTGTTATTACAACATCTGTAACTGGTTCTTTTAAGTGTTTTTCTGCACATTCAGCCAAGTACTTAAGTATATGTGAAGAAAGTTCCTTAGGAGTATAACTTTTCCCACGGGCAGTTAATTTTGTAGAAGAACCCATGAGTCTCTTTATTTCCATAAAAGTATTCTCAGGTTCTAATAAAAGAAATTCTTTTGCACCAAGTCCAACTAATACATTTCCATTTTCTTCAATATGTACTACTGACGGTGTAATCACTTCTCCAACATGATTGGGAATCAATTTTGTTTCCCCAGCTTCATTTAAAAAAGCAATTTCTGATGTACTTGTTCCTAGATCTATTCCAATTATTGGCATGTTATTCATTATCCTTTCTTGGCTTACATACAATCACTTCTGATTTTCTAATTACTTTATCTTTGTATAAATATCCGCTTCTTAAAGTCTTTATAATATGTCCTTTAGAAATGTAATCATCATAATCTGTTCCAACTATAGTATTCAACCTTATATCTGATGGAGTCTTTTCATCATATATTCTATTTAAACCAATTACACTAATCTTTTTTAATATTGAATTCCAAAGGGTTTCAGCTTCAGAACATCCTGATGAATTACTATCTTTAACAGATAGTAAATAAAAATCTTCCACAATATCAAGAATATTAAGAAGAGAATTAATTATCTGTTCCTCATTCTTAATTTGATTTTCCTGTTCACAATTTAAGTCATTTATTTGCTGTACATTTTCTGAAATTTCTTCAAGCATTAATGAGATTTCCATTTGACGCTTATCACTTCTTTTTAAATTCATATTGAATTCTTCATATAATATAGAAACTTCACTTGATCCCGTTGATATTGATTCTGAACTTTTTGATTCTTTAATTATTTTTTGCAGTTCTTTATGAAAATCCACTATATTTCCAATCCTTTCAACTAACTATAATAATTCAATCTACAAATAAAGTTTAGCATAAAATAAAATTCTATACAAGTATTTTTATAATTGCACTCAAAAGCCGCAACCTTTAATCAAAAGTTTGCGGCCAAAAATATATTCTTATATATTTTATATTAAGTCAATTGGCATGTCAAATCAAAACTTACTTCACCACAATGTTAACAATCTTTCCAGGAACATAAATCTCTTTCACAATATTCCCAGTAATCTTATCACCCAATGATTCTTTAGCCTTAAATATAACATTCTCCTTGCTCATATCAACCGGAACCAAAACAACAAGTTTAGTCTTACCGTTAACTTGAACAGCTACTTCTATTTCATCATCCTTCATTTTTTCTTCATCATAAACTGGCCATTCACTTTCAAATACAGATTTATCATGACCTAATATCTGCCATAATTCCTCCGCTATATGAGGTGTAAATGGTGCTAATAGGATAATTGCTGTTTCAAGGGTTTCTTTGTCAATACCTTCTTTTTTACTAATATCAATCATCTTATTATTGTATTCCATAAATCCACTTACAACTGTATTAAGGCTAAAACCTTCAAGACGATTAGTAATATCATATATCATCTTATTTCTTACTTTAATCATTTCTTTGGTAGGTGTAACATCTTTATCTTTATTATCAATTACTAAATTATAGAACCTGTTAATGAATCTGTAAACGCCGTCAATTCCTCTGTCATCCCACTCAGAATCAAGCTCTGGCGGTCCAACAAATAACTCGTATAATCTTAATGAATCACAGCCATAATCATTTACCAACTCATCAGGAGATACTACATTTCCCTTTGATTTGCTCATTTTTGCTCCATCTTTTCCAATCATACCCTGATTAAAAAGTTTATTAAAAGGCTCGTCAAAATCAACAACTCCAATGTCGTTTAAAAACTTAGTATAGAATCGGGAGTATAATAAGTGAAGCACCGCATGTTCAACACCACCAATATACATATCTACAGGAAGAAACTCTTTTGCTTTTTCTTTTGATACTAATTCATTATTGTTTTTATTGTCAATATATCTTAAGAAATACCATGATGAACCTGCCCATTGAGGCATAGTATTAGTTTCTCTTTTAGCTGGTTTACCGCATTTTGGACAAGTAGTGTTAACCCAATCTGTAATATCTGCTAAAGGTGACTCACCTGTTCCTGTTGGCTGATAACTTTCAACCTCAGGTAATAATAAAGGTAATTCTTCTTCTGGTACTGGAACTGCACCACAACACTCACAATGTACAATTGGAATAGGTTCTCCCCAATAACGCTGTCTTGAAAATACCCAGTCTCTTAATTTATAGTTTGTAGTTTTTTTGCCAATTCCTTTTTTCATAAGAATGTCTGGCATTTCTTTTTTTGCTGCTGCTGAATTCATTCCATTAAATTCATCTGAATTTATCATTATTCCATCTTCAAGGTAAGGCTCTTTTAAGTCTATTATTTCTTTTCCATCTTTTGCAATTACCTGAATTATAGGTATATTAAACTTAGTTGCAAAGTCAAAGTCTCTGTCATCATGAGCAGGTACACACATAATTGCACCTGTACCATAATCTGCTAATACATAATCAGATATCCAAATAGGAACTTTTGCTCCATTAACAGGATTAACTGCATAGCTTCCTGTAAATACACCTGTTTTTTCTTTATCTTGTAGTCTGTCTACAGAAGATTTCATAGATGCCTTAAATATATAATCTGAAACTAAATCTTTTTGCTCATCACTTGAAATTTCTAAAGCCATTTTGTGTTCAGGAGCTAAAACCATAAAAGTAGCACCAAACAATGTATCTGGTCTTGTTGTGAATACTTTTATTTTATTATCTTTTGCTTCAACTTCAAAGTCAATTTCTGCACCATAGCTTTTTCCAATCCAGTCTGCCTGCATTTTTTTAACCTTCTCAGGCCATTCTAATTTATCTAAGTCATTAAGTAAGCGTTCTGCATATGCTGTTATTTTAAGCATCCACTGTCTTAGGTTTTTCTTTGTTACAGCCTCACCACAACGATCACAAACACCATTTACAACCTCTTCGTTAGCAAGTCCTGTTTTACATGACGGACACCAATTTATAGGCATTTGTTTTTCATATGCAAGACCTTCTTTAAACATTTTTACAAATATCCATTGTGTCCATTTATAAAAATCTGGGCTTGTTGTATTAACTTCCATATCCCAATCATAAATTGCAGATATTTCACCCATTTGCCTTTTTATATTCTCTACATTTTCTTTTGTTGATTTGCTTGGATGAACACCCATCTTAATAGCGTAGTTTTCTGCCGGCAGCCCAAATGCATCCCATCCCATTGGATGTATAATATAGTATCCTTTTAAGATTTTATACCTGCTCCAAACATCACTTATTACATATCCTCTCCAATGACCTACGTGCAAACCACTGGCAGATGGATAAGGGAACATATCAAGACAATAGTATTTAGGCCTATTACTATCCTTTTTATTTACAGGGTTTTCTTCCCAGTTACTTCTCCATTTTTTTTCTATTTCTTTATGATTATACAATGCTGGCATAAAGTTTCCTCCTAAACAAATGTTTATTTTCTATGACTTATTCTATCTCAAATGTTTATTATTTGTCAAGACAAACAGGATAAATGCCTAAATATTTTAAGCACTTATCCTGTTATAAGCAGATTATTTTATATAGAATATGACGCTGACGATCTTTTCATATCCATCCTGATTAATAACTGAGTATGTTATTTTGTAATTACCATCTTTTAATGGAGTTATAAATACTTCAATTAAATCAGTAATGTCAATACCATTACATTCAGCAGTTACCCCATCTAATGCCATACTTTCATTTAAGTCATCCGCTGAACTTATTTCTCTGTCAAATGCACCGTATATATATGTTTCTTCATAAGTTATGTAATAAAACATTGCTGTTTTTTTAGTTGTATTTCCTACATTATCCGTTACTGTATAAGTTACAGTATATGAATCATTTCCACTGTAAACTATGTTAGTTTTTATTAAAGATTTATCCATCTTTACATTATTATCATATGCCTCTACATCAGCTAAAACATAATCTTTTGTAATATCATACCATTCATCCATCTCAACATCACAAACACCTGTAATTACTGGTGGTGTATCATCCACAGTTATTGTTGCAGCTGCTTTTTTTGTCTTTTTATTATCAGCAGTTACTAAGTACTCAATAAGGTATTGTTTTCTTGTATTATCATAAGATATTTTTGTTGTTATTTTACTATTATCTATTTTTTTATTATTCCATGAAGCACTTACACCTGTTAAAACAAAATTTCTATCTACTTTTGTAGTTTTGTTAACAGTTCTATTTTTTACACCAGATAAAGTTGGGGAAGATTCGTTGTTTTTAACAGTGAATACTGCTCTTTTAGTGTCTGTGCTTCCTGATAAATCTGTAACTTTATATGTAATTGTATACTTACCTGCCTTTTTAACATTCACACTTCCTGTAACTACAATATCTTTAGTAATATCTGTATTGGTTTTTGAAAATGCAGTTACTCCGCTTAATACAGAAACTGGTTGACCCCATTCAACTACTACATCTTTAACACCTACAATCTTTGCCTCTTTTTTAAGCCATGGATTTTTAGTATCTGGATCAGTTGGATCCCAACCTGACGTTAGTGGTATCTTTAAAGCTTCCGGCTTACCAAGAGGACCTGGATTTTTGTCTTCATAAATTGTGACTGTTGTTCCAACAGGACAATTATCATATATCCATTTTGCATCTATGGTTGTAAGCCTTACACAGCCATGGGATGCTGTTGTACCAAGTTTATTATATTGCTGGGCAGATAAAGTAGAATTGTCCATTTGATAATACCAAACAGAATGGAATAAAATTCCTCCTGTAATTCGAGTTGAGTATTGTCCCCAAACATCTTCCATAAGCAGTTTCCAGCGATACTTCTCAGGCGTTTTAAAAGTTCCAAGAGGGGTTGCATACCCCACTGAACATATCATTGCCTTTACTGGTACTGTGTATTCGCCCTTATTATCCTTTTCATATATTGTAACACAATTTTGACTTTTATTAACTTTTACTAAATATGGCATTTTAGATGCTGCATCGGTATTAGCTATAAATACAGAATTAAAGGACAGGGTAGTAAAAACCAATAAAGCAGCAACTACGATTATTAGAATTTTTCTGTTTTTAGTTTGCATATACATTCTCCTCTTAATATATTAGGGTATTTTGATAATTTTAAGTTATATTTGAAAATTGATTATTATATAGATTATAATAAAAACCTTTTTTATTTAAAAGTTTTTCATGGGTACCTTGCTCTATTATATCACCGTCACATAAAACCAAAATAACATCCGCTTCTTTTATTGTGGATAAACGATGGGCAATAATAAAACTTGTCCGGTCTTTCATCATGACCGTAAATGCTTTTTGTATTCTTATCTCAGTTCTTGTATCAATACTGCTTGTTGCCTCATCTAATATAAGCATTGACGGATGTAAAAGCATTACTCTGGCAATAGTCAATAATTGCTTTTGACCCTGTGATAAATTCTGACCATTTTCATCAATCATCGTATGATAGCCATCTGAAAGCTTTGTAATAAATTCATGTGCATGAGCTACTTTAGCACATTCAATTACCTCTTCATCAGATGCGTCCATCCTCCCATACGAAATGTTTTGAAGTACAGTTCCTTTAAATAGCCAGCTCTCTTGTAATACCATTCCAAATGTTTTTCTTAAACTATCTTTGTCTACATCATAGATATCCCTGCTATCTATTATTATATGCCCTGAATCAATATCATAGAACCTCATTAATAAATTAACTAAAGTAGTTTTACCACTGCCAGTAGGTCCAACAATAGCTACTGTCTGACCCTTATCTATTTTTAGATTAAAATTATTTATTAATTTTATATCCTTGGTATAATTAAAACTTACATCCTTAAATTCAACACATCCATCACAATTCCTTAAATCTTCCAATTTCTTGAATTCTTCTTCTTTTTCATCAATTAATGAAAATATTCTTTGAGCCGATGTAATAGCTGACTGAAATTGAGAAAAAATACTTGTTATTTCATTTATCGGCTTTGCAAACTGATTTGAATAGGTCAAAAAACTTGCTATTTTTCCAATGCTAAGTCCTGTATTAATGGATATTATACTTCCAATTACTGTAATAAATACATAAGCTATATTATTAACAAGTCTGGTTGTAGGGTTAGTAAGTGAAGAATAATATTGAGCTTTTTGTCCACAGATGTATAACTTTCTATTAATATCCATAAACTGATCTAATGATCTTTCTTCGTAGTTAAATGCCTTAACAATTTTTTGATTTCCAATCATTTCTTCTATATATCCATTTAATTCTCCAGTTGTAACTGAAACTGCCTTAAACATCTGATTTGATCTTTTTGCTATAAAATATGCTAAATAAAAACATAAAGGAGTTATTATCACAACTATAATTGTAATAATAGGACTAATGAATAACATAAACATTATTGTTCCAACAACAATAACAAACGCTGAAATTATCTGAGTAACTCCTTGCAAAAGCCCTTCTGACACTAAGTCTACATCATTCGTAAGTTTGCTTATTATATCACCATGTGGGGTAGTATCATAATATCTAAGTGGTAAAATACTTAATTTATTAAATGCATCCTGCCTTATATCTCTTATTGTTTTATTAGCCAGTTTACTATTACTTATAGTCATTACCCATTGAAAAAATATGCTTAATATATAAAAAAACAACAAGATTATCAGCAATCTTTTTAATTGGTTAAAATCAACCTTACCTGCTCCAATCATACTATCAATACTTTTTCCAATAAAAATTGGACCTAATAAAAGAAAAATATTACTTAAAACTGCACAAGTGCATATTCCTATTAAATATATCTTGTATTTACCAAGGTAATCCCACAAACGTTTTAATACTAACTTTCTCATCACACTAAAACCTCTGACATTTTACTGTCTTTCAATTCTTCTTTATTTTGTGACTTCCAAATCTCTAAATAAATTTCACATGTATTTAATAATTCCTCATGTTTTCCAATTCCTGCAATGCTTCCCTCATTTAAGACAATTATTTTATCACTGTTCATTATTGAGGATGCTCTTTGTGATACTATTAATGTTGTAGTATCAATAAAGTTTTCTTTAATTTTTTGTCTTACTTTAAAATCTGTTACAAAATCAAGTGCACTCATGCTATCATCTAAAATAAGTATTTTAGGTCTTTTTATTATTGCTCTTGCAATAGTTAGTCTTTGTCTTTGTCCACCTGAAACGTTTACTCCTCCCTGATTAACTAAGGTTTTGTACTTATTGGGAAGTTTTTCTATAAATTCTTCTGACTGGGAAATCTGTGCTGCCAATAAAACCTCTTCATCAGTAGCATTAAGCTTTCCAAAACGAATATTTTCCTCAATACTACCTCTGAAAAGAACTGGTTTTTGCAATACAATTCCTATCTCACTTCTTAATTCCTCTGGCTCTGCATCTTTTAAATTAATTCCATTAATGATTACTTCACCCTCATCAACATCGTAAAACCGTGGAATCATGTTAATAAGTGTAGTCTTACCAGACCCTGTTCCTCCAATTATTCCAACAACTTCACCCTTTTTTACTTTAAATGATATGTCTTTTATTGCAAAATCTCTGGAATTTTCATATTTCATACTAACATTACTAAATTCAATTAAATACTCAACATCTTCTGATTCCCATACTTTCTTAGGATTATTAACTCTAATTGAGCATGTTGTGTCAAAAATTTCCACAATTCTTGTTGCACTTGCAAAGGCTTTTGTATACAATACAACAAGTTGAGAAATTATAATTAATGAAGCTAATATCTGATTAACATAATTTATATATGCAAAAACTGATCCAGCCAATATATTCCCAGCATTTACCCTTATTCCTCCAAACCATAATATGGTAATAATTGCTGTATTCATAATAAATGTAGTTAAAGGATTTAAAAATGCTGATATTTTATTTACTGCAATAGCATTATCTGCATATTCTGCATTATATTTTTGAAAATTGCTTTTTTCATATTCAACTTTTGCAAATGCCCTAATTACCCTAACTCCACTTAAATTCTGTCTTATAATCAAGGAAATATTATCTAGTTTCTTTTGTACATTTTTGTATAGAGGTATTGTTTTTTTCATTGTGAATACTAAAAGAAAAATAAAGATCGGAAGTACAATAAACATAATAATTGACAGTTTAACATCAATTAAAGTAGCCATAACAAGTCCCCCAATGCAAAGAAAAGGAGCTCTTATTACAAGTCTTATAAGCATTGCAACTGCTAATTGAATTTGATTAACATCATTTATTATTCTATTGGTTAAAGAAGCCGTACCAAATTTATCAATTTCGGCATGAGAAAATTTTCCTATATGTTCAAAAATAGCATTCCTTATATTAGTACCAACTCCCTGAGATACAATTGAAGCCGTGTATTGACATATTATTGCACAAAAAACACCAACCAGAGTAATTAAAAGCATAATTACCCCCGTCTTAATAATATAGTTTTTATTATTACCAGAAACTCCTATATCAATAATCTTTGCCATTAAAAATGGCAACATTAATTCAAGAATAGCTTCTATTAATTTAAAAGCTGGTCCTAAAATCAGTTGAGCTTTATATGGTTTTAAAAAAATAAATAGTTGCTTCACATCATTCATCCTATCTATGATATTCCATAATATTTTATCTTGTATCTCATTATATAATTATAGCATAGCTTGGGTAATTTGTTAAGCAATTCCATTAGATTAATTTTTTTTTGGTATATTTGTACAATTATATCTAATATATTTTATATATAAACTATGAGACTTTTTAACCAAATCTATTGAATTTTTAGAAAGGAAAATTAATTATGAGTTATTTTACAAATCTTATATACGATAATGGTATTTTGGCAATGTTTTTTATTATTTTAATTGAATATGCATGCTTTCCAATTTCTAGTGAAATTGTTCTTCCCTTTTCGGGTGCTATTGCTTCAGTTCAAAATATAAATTTCTTTACAATTTTGCCTGCGAGTGTGATTGCAGGACTTATAGGTACATCCTTTTGCTATTTTGTGGGTTTGTTTGGGGGGAATAAATTAATTGAAAGTATTAAGGTGAAGTTTCCAAAAACTGAAAATGGGATAAATTCTTCTTATTTAAAGTTTCAAAAGCATGGTATTTATGCAGTTTGTTTTGCACGGCTGATTCCCATTTGCAGGACTTACATTGCTTTTATTGCTGGTTCTTATAAGCAGAGGTATCTGAATTTTTTGATTTCTTCTGCTGTGGGGATTACTATTTGGAATACCATCCTTATTGGACTTGGGTATTTTTTGAGGGAGAACTGGAATCGAGTTGGTACATATTATAGCGAATATAAGGCTTTTTCGGTGCCTGTTTTGTTGATCGTTTTGCTTTTTGTGGTTTCTTTGAAGTTGAGGAAGTTTAGGAAGTGTTAGGGGTAGTATTGGTTCTACGGGACGCTTTGCTATTTAGTCTTTCACCCTCTGAGTCTTTAGATATATTCTTTGAAAATGAGATAGGTCAAACATTCCAATGAGCCTATAAACAAACATCATGTCAGCGGGGCTGCCAAGATGTTATAGTCTCATTTCCATGACCTATAATCATTTTCAAAGAATATATCTAAAGACTCAGAGGGAGATTTAGGTTTTTGAGCAAAGCTAGGTATTCATTTCTGATTAATAAAAATTAATGACTTAATTTAATTTTCTTTGCCAAATTGAACTTCTAATTTCTTAATTACATTATCCACTCTATCTCTATACCTGAATACGTGAAATTCAAAGCCCCCTCCCACGAAGGAGGCCACTGAAAAAGTCCTTTCAACACGGTAAATTAATTTTTTAGATGAATATGAGTGTATATATATCCAATTGTGCAGACCGGCCGACGAAGCGTTTATGTTTTGTCAAGACTTTGCTTGCAAAGGCTTGTAAAAAACATGCTGAAGGAGGGCAAGGCAAACAATTGGATATATATACACTCA
>JAVBPB010000042.1:0-9387 GCA_031549965.1 Mobilisporobacter sp.
ATGAAAAAATCATTATAAGCCATGGAAATGAGACTATGATGCTTTTTCATAGGCTCATTGGAATGTTTGGCTTATCTGATTTTTTCATAAATTATAATGTTTTTCTGAGGGGGCGGTATCTAAATGGCAATGCGTTCGTTACACAAAAACCTTAAGTTGACCACATTGTGCGAACAGTAATAAATATAATTAAGTCAAGTTTTAATAATCTTTTGCTTAAATCATTAATATAATAACTTATAGATTTATTTATAAAATCAAATTTAATTATTCCGGAGGATACTATAATGAATACTTTGCATAATAACTCATCCAAAACAAGTAAAACAAATCAAATCCGAGATATGATTCTTGGCTTAGATACACTTGTTGAACTTGGTGACAAAACAATGACTCCTGCAATCAATCTTGATAATGCAGCTACCACTCCACCATTTAAAAATGTGGCGTTAGAAATTCAAAATCAATTAATGTATTATAGTTCAATAGGACGTGGAATGGGTCAAAAGTCTGAACATACTAATGAGATTTATTCAAATGGACGTGACAAAGTTTTAGATTTTTTTTGTGCTGATAAAGAACATTATACTGTTGTCTTCGTTAACAGCACTACTGATGGAATGAATAAATTAGCATCTGCTTTAATTGACAGCCATCAAGATATGGTTCTTACCACAAGAATGGAGCATCATGCAAATGACCTTCCATGGCGTTTGCGTGCTAAAACAATATTTGTAGAGGTTGATCATAAGGGTCGGCTTATTGTGGGCCATTTTGAAAGAATTCTAAAAAAGTTTAGAGGAAGAATTAAATATGTTGCTGTTACTGCTGCTTCCAATGTTACAGGTTATGTAAATGACGTTCATCACATAGCTAAAATTGCTCATAAATATGGTGCTAAAATTGTTGTAGATGGTGCACAGATTGTGGCTCACAGAAGCTTTTCCATGCTAGGAAAATCCATAGATGAAAATATTGATTTTCTTGTATTTTCTGCACATAAGATGTATTCTCCATATGGTGGTGGTGCCATAGTTGGATTAACAAAAGAGCTTAATAGACATGTTCCTCAATTCTATGGTGGTGGTATGATTGAAACTGTAACTGATCAAATGGTGTATTTTACCGATTCACCAGACCTATATGAGGCTGGTTCTCCCAATTACCCAGGAGTAGTAGGAATGTTTGAGGCTATGAAAACTCTTAAAGATATTGGATTTGATTATATTAAAGAACATGAGCAACTTCTTCTTGGTAAGGCAATAAATGAACTAAGTAAGATTCCAGAAGTAACTCTATATGGAGACTGTGAAAATTATTCAGACAGAGTGGGTATTCTTGTATTTAAGCTAAAAGGCATAGATAATGAAACTGTGTCCCTACTTCTAGCCAAACATAGTGCAATTGCCGTTCGACATCAGGCATTTTGTGCTCATCCTTATGTACGCCGGCTTACCAATGAACTTACAATTAAAACCGACAGTAATGGAACCGGACTTCCCCCAGAAGGTCTTGTTCGAGTAAGCTTTGGAATCTACAATACTGAAGCTGATGTACAAATCTTAGTTAATACTATTAAGTTTATACTTGAATCAAGTGAAACTCTTGCATGTGATAAAAGAAGATCTTACTCATCACGCAAAAATAAAATTCCATATGATCGTTGTTAATTTTTTATTAAGTACCTAATCACTAATTTTTCCTGTTAAATTGGACTAAAAGAGCATGCCTTTTTAAGCCGCTGTTTCATTGACCTCTTAACCTTATTTATGTAGAATTATATTATCTGCTTAACCTATTAAAACCATGGGAAAGTTATTTAATAATATTAAAATCGGAGGAATGATAATGCGTTTTTTTGAAAAAGATAGTTCTTTAATAATGGAATATGGCACTGCAACTGTTATGATTACACCTTGGGGCAAAGATTCTCTTCGTGTTCGTATGACCAGAGAATCAAAAATGGATGAAAATGATTGGGCTTTAACTGAACAGCCTCAATCAACTTCACCTGATATACGCATAACAAATATAGATACTACTGAACCTTGGTGGCATACTGATGAAGAAAGACAAAAACATGCACAAACAAGCACCGAAGCAGTTATTACAAATGGTAAGATTACTGCCAAAGTTTCTTTTGAAGGATGGATATCATACTATAATCATAAGGGTGATTTGCTTACTTTAGAGTACTGGCGAAACCGTGACCGAATTGACCGCTACTGTGTTCCCCTTCGTATTGAAGCAAGAGAAGTTAAACCTATTTCTGGAACTACTGACTTTAGCCTAGCTGCACGTTTTGAGGCTTTTGATGATGAAAAAATCTTTGGTATGGGACAGTATCAGGATGCTCATTTAAATAAAAAAGGGGCATCTTTAGAATTATGTCACAGAAATTCTCAAGCAAGCGTACCTTTTTATATTTCAAGCAGGGGATACGGTTTCCTTTGGAATAACCCGGCTATTGGTAACGTAACATTTGGTACAAACAAAACTGAATGGACAGCTTTAAGCACCAAAAAGCTGGATTATTTTATTACTGCCGGAGATACTCCTTCCGATATTGAAGAAAATTACGTAAGAGCTACTGGCTTTTCTCCAATGATGCCTGAATATGGACTTGGTTTTTGGCAATGTAAGTTACGCTACCGTAATCAGGAAGAACTTATGAATGTGGTACGTGAACATAAACGACGTGGACTTCCAATGGATGTGGTAGTAGTAGACTTTTTTCATTGGACTATGCAGGGTGATTTTCAGTTTGATCCCAAGGATTGGCCTGATCCAGAGAGAATGGTTAAAGAATTAAAAGAACTGGGTGTAGAACTTTCTGTAAGTGTCTGGCCTACAATTGATGAACGTTCCAAAAATTATGGTGTAATGGCTGATCATGGATATTTGGTAAAAACAGACCGAGCATCTGGTTTTCATATGAATTGGATGGGAGATACTACCTTTTATGATGCAACCCATCCTGGTGCTCAAAAATATGTATGGGAACGCTGTAAAGAAAATTATTATGATAAGGGAATACATTGTTTCTGGCTTGATGAGGCTGAACCAGAATATGGACCATATGATTTTGATGTTTACCGTTATTATGCCGGCCCTGCACTTCAATGCACTAATATCTATCCTGTAATGTATGCCAAAGGATTTTATGATGGTCTTAAATCTGAAGGTGAAAAAGACATTATGAGTTTAGTTCGCTGTGCTTGGGCTGGAAGTCAAAAATATGGCACTCTTACTTGGTCTGGGGATATTAATTCTTCTTTCCGTGCTTTCCGTGAACAGCTTCAAGCGGGACTTTCCATGGGTGTTTCTGGTATTCCATGGTGGACTAGTGATATAGGAGGTTTTATTGGTGGTGACGGTAAAGATCCTGCATTTCGTGAGCTTTTGGTAAGATGGTTTGAATGGGGTACTTTCTGCCCTGTTTTCCGCCTTCATGGTGAACGTCTTCCTTATTATGAAAGAGAAGTTGAGTATATTAATGGTGTTAGAACTTTCTCATCCGGTCAGGACAATGAGGTTTGGAGTTTTGGAGAAGACAGTTATGAAATCATGAAGAAATTCTTATTTATCAGAGAAAATCTTCGTGACTACATCCGTGATTGTATGATGGAAGCCCACCTTCATGGAACTCCTGTTATGCGTCCGCTTTTCTTTGATTTTCCTGCTGATAATTTTTGTTGGAGTTATGAAGATGAGTATATGTTTGGGCCAGATATTTTAGTTGCTCCAATAATGGAAGCTCAAACCTTTAAACGTATGGTATATCTTCCTATAGGATGTTGTTGGAAGGATGCTGTAACAGGAAATATCCATGAAGGAGGTCAGACCATTACTGTTGATGCTCCTCTTGATATCCTTCCTTTGTTCATACGTGAAGGAAAAGAATATAAGATATATTAAACTCAGGAGGTACGTTTATGCAAGATATTCCTTATCAATATAATAATCTTCCCATTCCAGGGGGCGGTTATGTAACAGGTTTTTTATTTCATCCCACTAAAGAAGATCTGCTTTATTTAAGAACTGATATAGGAGGAACTTATCGTTATGATAAAAGCACCAACAAATGGGTTAGCTTAATTGATCATGTGACTATGTTTGACATAAGTGAAACTTATGTTACTGCAATAGCAATAGATCATAACTATCCAAAGAGGCTTTATATAGCCTGCGGTGTTGGTGACTTTAAAGATTCTCAAAATGGTGTATTTGCAGTTTCAAACGACTATGGTGAAACATTTTCTTACTTTCCACTTCCTTGTACAGTTCATGGAAATTGGAATGGACGAGGCACCGGAAACAGGTTAGTTGTCGATCCCAATAATTCAGATATTATTTATTTTGCAAGTCAAAGAGGGGGTCTTCTTCGCAGTACAAACCAAGGCAAGGATTGGGAAAATATATCCATCGCCTCAGAAAACAGAAAAAATGAAATGCATACTACCTTTATCTGGGTAAATCCAGTAGTTGTAAAAGACAAACAATCTCAGATACTAGTACTTTCTACTGCGGGTATAGACAATTCAACAAAAGATGGTACACTTAGAGGGCATAGTTTATACATTTCTAAGGATGCTGGTAACACATGGGAGACTTTAGATATGCCATTAAGTCGTGAAATAGAAGGTGTGAAAGTAAACGGCTTAGTAGGACATAGATATGATTTTGATGGTAAATACTTATATGTAACTTTATCCGGAACCGGAAAGCAATCCTATATCCATGATGTTGGTTATAGCTGCGACTCTGGTGACTGTTGCGGAGGGCAAGTTCTTCGATATCCTATAAATAAAGATGGAACCCTTAGAGCATACGAAAACATCACTCCTACTAAAACTGATTTTAATTATACAAAAGAAGGTATTAATGATTGTGGCTTTGGAGGAATCTCCTCTTGTCCTTCTATGCCTGGTCTTCTTGCAGTTACAACCATTTGCGAACGTAGAGGCGATATGGTGTTTATCTCAAAAGACTACGGGGCCACTTATGATGTTTCTTTATTTGATTTAGAAATAGGCAATATTAAATTTAATACTTCCTATATGAAACCAGAATATAATGGAAATCACTCAATTATCCATTGGTTAAGTGATATTAAAATCAATCCTTTTAATCCAGATGATGTAATATTTAATTCTGGTACAGGTGTATTTGGAACATATAATTTTACATCTAGTGATTGTGTATGGCAGGATCGATGTACGGGTATTGAAGAAACTGTGCACTTAAATGTATATAGTCCACCTGCTGGGGATGTAAAGGTAATTGATATTGTTGGTGACCTTGGCGGTTTTGCATTTACTGATCTTAATACACCTTGTAAAAATTCCTTTGATGATGAGAATGGAAACCGCTATATAACTTGTATCAATGCCGATTACTCTGATATAAATCCTAATTGTGTGGTTGTTACTCCACGAGGTAATTGGACTGGCAAAACAAAAGGAGGTCTTATTTTATCCGAAGATCAATGCAAAACCTTTACAAATATTGCTATGCCATTTGGAATATCAGATTCAGTGGATTCTTTACTAAACCGCATCTTAAATCCTAATGTTAATTCAGGCTGGGTAGCAATGAGCCCTGATTGTAAAAATATAGTGTGGTCACTTGCAGATGAGCGTCTTCTTCCTTTAAATACTGTAATTTGTAGTCATGACAAAGGAATGAACTTTAGACAAAGTAAATTTTATGATTTAGAAGGCAATAAAGTATTAGATGGATTTGCCAAAGTTTTTTCCGACCGTTGTAACTCAATGATTATGTATGCTTTTAATTCCAGCCGCATTCTTTACATTAGCAAGGATGGCGGGGAGAATTTTTATCAATATTTTATATCGCAAGAAGTGCCTGAATTTTTCTTGGCAAGTATTGATACTGATGATCGTTCTTCTATTTGGGTTGAAAGTGGAAAAGAAGGTATTATTTATATTTCTATAGGAGAATACGGTATTTGGAAAATGGTATATGATATAAATATGGATAAAGTGTTATTTACCAAATTAACTAAAGATGCTGATGTGGTCTATAAGATGGGCCTTGGTATTATTAGTCCAGATGCTGATTATTTTAAAGACAATAAAGCAATCTATGTTGCTGCTACTATTGATGGTGTTTACGGATTCTACCGTTCGGTAGATGATTGTAAATCATGGATTCGTATTAACAACAATAAGCAAATGTTTGGTGCTATCCACGCTATAGCTGGAGATTCCAGAACCTTTGGCAGATTCTTTCTTGCCACTGGTTCAAGAGGATTGCTATACGCAGAACCTAAAACTTTTTAATTTAAAAACCCCAAAGTGATTTTATTTGCCACTTTGGGGCTTTTTCTATTCTTGATAGAACATTTGTGGAAACTGCTGCATAATTCCAGATGTAAAATAATCTGCCATTGATAATGCTTCTTGTTCTACCTGATTAAATGCTTCAATATCGGCAGGATAGTTGCCTGCAAGTCTCATGGCTACTTCTAGTGTTGTTAAATCAAGGTGAGATCTTAGCATTTTCCAAAGTTCATTCCTGTCAAAATACGGATTAATCATGCTAAATGCTGTAGCCATTCTATCAGCATTTAAATGCCATAATTTATTTAGATTTTTAGCTTCTATTGTTTTTTTGTCACGTAATGCAGTTATTAGATCTGCACCTATTTGAAGATGTTCTGTCAAAAGTCTTTCAATATTATTTACAGCTTCTGTGTCATAATAGTTTGCAAATATATCTGCAATATCTTTTGGATTTTCCATTAAACGATCTGTAACTGAATTTTGATCCTCTAACCGCTGTGCAATACTTATTAAAAGCATTCGTGTCCAATAAACATGTTGCACCCATGCTTCTCTCATATCATCTTTTAAGGAATTTTGCATGGAAGGTATAAGTTCAGCATATTGTGCCTGATTACCTGAATACATATCAAAATTATCTTCTGGACAGATAATAATACTTGTTCCTATAATAAGATTATAAGGATTTATGTTGGGGTTATAAGATAGAATTGACTGAATGGTTGTGTTATAATATCTGGATATTTGGTATAGATTATCACCAGAACGTATTGTATGCCTAATGGGTTGTGAACAATACATATATTCAACTCCAAATCTTTTTACTATCACCATATGTTATTGATTTACATTTGTTACAAAATAAAATCAATTAAAGTTGATTTACATTTATTCATATCTATGTTATTATATTTTTGTACAATTATGTATTTGGTTTTTCTATATTGATTCTGATTCATGGTATCCTTCAATTCTTTGAATGGAGGAATTCTATGACACTTAAATCTAAATTATCTATTGTCTCTTTACTTATTTTCACCATGATTTTATCTGGTTTTACTTCCAGTAATCAAGCTTTGAAAGCTTCTGACTTTTCCATTATTATCCTCAGTGATTATTACAAAGAATTACAGATTGGAGATGAGTTTTATTTACTTGCAGTTTCATCTAATGGAAACAGACCCAACTTTTCTTCCAGTAATTCCTCAATTATCTCTGTAAATACTTATGGAAAAGTAACTGCAAAAAAATCTGGCAACGCTACTATTACAGTTAAGGTAAAAGGTGGAGAAGCATCCTGTAAAATTAAGGTGATAAAAACTACCATTAAGCTTAACAAAACCTCGCTCTCCCTTGAAAATGGTTCTACCGCACAGCTTACTGCGTCTGCATCAACTGGACATTCTATAGTTTTTAAGTCAAGTAAAACCAGTATTGCCTCTATAGATGAAAATGGTATTATCACTGCTAAAAAACCTGGAACTACAGTAATTACTGCCAGTTCAGATGGTACCAGCGTTACTTGTAATGTAACCGTAAAGTCTCCTTCTGTGAGTATTAGTAAATCTTCTATTTCCCTTTATCGAAATCAATCCTTACAGTTAAATGTATCTTCCAGTTCTAAAAGCATCCCCACATGGAAATCAAACAAAAAGTCAGTTGCTGTGGTAGATTCAAATGGCAATGTTACCGGGCTAAAAAATGGAACTGCCATTATTACAGTAACGGTAGATAAAGTCAGTAAAACTTGTGAGGTCACCGTTAAAAAACCTACAATTCGCTTTAAGTCTGATAAGCTTACCCTTCAAACTGGTGAATGTATTACCCTCGAAGTAACTGTGTCTTCTGGTAATGCACCAACATTTTTAAGTAGCAACATTAACATTGTTTCGGTGGATGAGAATGGTAAAATTACAGCAAAACAAGCCGGAAAAGCATATATTTATGCCAGTGAAGATGGCTCTAAAGAAAGTATTATTGTAACAGTACGTTAACTAATCGGCAAGAAGGAATAACTATGGATCAGAATCATAAAAACTCTCCCGTGTGTTGCATAAAAAAGCAAAAAAAATAAGATGGGGCATAATACCTCATCTTATTCTATATCCATATAAATAATTTTAAAATCTATACTCCGTCTGTATCATACTTTGCACTAATTCGTTTTTCTATATCTTCAACCGATGGCAATGTTTTTTCAAACTCCTTTGGCAAATGATTTGATAACCTATACTCGCTTATGCCGATTGGCTTGCTCATATCACGCAGAGCGTACTCAGCAATAAGCTTATCTTTACTCTTACAGAGTAAAATTCCGATAGACGGATTATCGCTGTCTTTCTTAAGCATTTCTAACTGATGAAGCAGAACATTTAACGACCAACCATTTTCGATAGTTTTTTTGTTCACATACCAAATCCGTTCTTGTCGGTCTTTCACCTTATCCATAATCGCAGTATTGTGCGACCATGTTATTTGTGCAGACAGCGTCTGCACAAATTCAAAATCGGGGTATTCTTCTGCAAACTTACGCATATATTTTAGATTTCGTACAGAAAACCCTTTAATATTTGGGAAATCAAGCCTTATGTCGCTGGACAAATTATCAATAAATTTGTTTCCCCATGTTGAGTTCTCAATTATAACTTTGCCAATGCTCCAGTATAGCATGATGAGTTCTCTGTTGGCCGAGAGAATGGCATTGTATTGAGCAGCCTTTATTTTATCTTTTATATCTGTTACAATTCCCAAATATTTGGAGTGGTTTATTAACATATAGCACCTCGTCTACACAAGCTACGTTCACCTTGGTTAATCATAGCTTATCTTAATAATCGTATCGTATCATAAAAAACTCTCAAAAGCCAGTCCTGCTTTTAGGAGGGCACTGAAAAAGTCCTTTCAACGCGGTAAATTAATTTTTCAGATGAATACAGTTGTATAATTATTTAATTGTGCAGACCGGCCGATGAGGCGTTTATATTTTTTACAAGACTTGCAAAGGCTTGTAAAAAATATGCCGAGTGAGGGTAAGGCAAACAATTAAATAATTATACAACTGTATTCATCTGAAAAATTT
>JAVBPB010000061.1:0-58862 GCA_031549965.1 Mobilisporobacter sp.
ATTTAATGAGATACTTGTTATACTGTTTAACGAAATAATGGAAATAGAACAAAAGGTAATAATTACAGATGAATTTAAAGATATTTCAAATAATGATATGCATATATTAGAAGCTATAGGCAATGGGGAACCAAAGAATATGTCCACAGTGGCAAAGAAACTAAAGATAACTGTGGGAACTTTGACCATAGCCATAAATGCTCTAGTTAAGAAAAATTATGTAACCAGAGTACGAAGTGAAGAGGATAGAAGAGTGGTTCTTATATCTTTAACTGAAAAAGGACACAAAGCTTACAATCATCACGAGAAATTTCATAAAGAAATGATAGAAGCAACAATAGTAGGGCTAGACGATAAGGAAAGAGATGTAGTTGTAAGGGCTTTAAGTAACCTAAGTGAATATTTTAAGAATAAATACAATTAGCAAAAAGTAGGAGGTAACTATGAACGAAGATTTAAAACTTTTTAATGACAGTGATTTAGAGGATGTATTTAAAGAACTAGAAGCTGATGAGACAGATAAAAATGATAATAATGATGTTAATAATAAGGAAATGGATGCAGCTCAAAGAAGGTATTTAGAAATTATAAAAAAACATAAGGAATAAATAAAAAAGTAAGTGAGAATCTATGACATAGATACTTACTTACTTTTTTATTTATGAACGAGAAATTGCAATCATAGTTTCAAAAGAGCGACTAAAGGCATCAACTACAACAGGATCAAAATGACTACCCTTTTCTCCAAGTATAATTTCTTTTGCAGTAGCATAATCATATGCTTCTTTATATGGGCGTTTGCTGATTAATGCATCGAATACATCTGCAACAGCCATAATTCTTGCAGATATAGGAATATTTTTCCCCTTAATTCCATATGGATAACCATTACCATCAAAGCGTTCATGATGGGCAAGAGCAATATCTTTTGCTACAGATAGCATAGCAATATCTTCCAAATCAACAATGGATTCATCTAATAATCTGTGACCAGCTTTTGTATGTAGCTTCATTATTTCAAATTCCTCAAAAGTTAATTTTCCCGGCTTAAGTAATATAGAATCAGGAGTAGTCACCTTTCCGATGTCATGAAGTGGGGCGGCTGAAATAATATTATTAGCATATGAAACAGGAATATTATAATCTTCATCAGAAGATGAAATACAATTAATAAGAGCCTTTACATAATCCTGAGTTCTGTTTATATGTCCACCGGTATCAACATCCCTATATTCTGTAACTTTTGCTAAAATATTGATTATTGCCTGATTCTGTTTAATAATTGTATTAGTTTGCTTTTCAACAAGATTAGCAAGATTTCTTCTTAAAGAAGATAGTTCAAGCTGGGTTGATACACGAGCTAAAACAAGTTCAGGATGAAAAGGTTTATGTATATAGTCAACTGCTCCTAATTTAAGAGCCTTTAATTCACTGCTATAATCATTTCTGCTGGTCAAGAATATTACAGGAACATCTTTCGCTGTAGGAGATGCTTTTATTTCTTTTATAACTTCATAACCGTTCATATTAGGCATTTCCACATCTAATAAAATCATATCCGGAGTCCATTTTGACAGATAATTTAAGGCGTCATCTCCTGATTTAACAGGAAGAACATTGTAGAAATCCTTTAAAATAGAATCAAGATACACAAGGATTAATTTGTCATCATCAACGGTTAGGATGGTTTTCTTTTCTTTAATTTTCGTAATCAATTTTATCATCTCCTTTTTAGTCATTATACAATCCTTAATTTCAGGTTGTGTAAAATATTTGCCCAAGTTAGATTGCTTTAGTTGACCTTGGACATAAATATATGGATATAATTATACCATATTTTATGTGTAAATTTCAATATGTATTATTCCCTATCAGTAATAAGAAAGATTTTAGCTGTTATTATTTATAAATTCAGTGAAACTGTGAATAATGGTATTTTAAGTAAAATCTAATTTAAAATTGTATACAAATTGACAAAACATACGTTTTGTGTTAAGATCATTCAATAAAGTAACTTGTAATTATTACTTTCATGAATGGAGACAAAATGAACAATCAATTTTTTGCCATGCTATCTAGAATGAAATATATAGACAGATGGTCATTAATGAGAAATACAAGAAAAGAAAATATAAGCGAACATTCATTAGATGTAGGAATCATATCCCATGCTTTAGCAGTTATCAGCAACGTATATTTTAACAATAACATAAACGTTGAAAGGGTGGCACTCCTAGCCATATTTCATGACACAACAGAAATCATAACCGGAGACATGCCAACCCCAGTAAAATACTACAACCCAGAAATAAAAACAGCCTATAAGCAAGTTGAAAGTATAGCCGCACAAAAACTTCTTTCAATGATGCCACAAGAAATGAATGAATACTACAACGATCTATATATAAAAAAAGAAGAGGACAAGCAACTGTGGAAATTTGTAAAAGCTGCCGACAAATTATCCGCCCTAATAAAATGTATAGAAGAAGAAAAGGCTGGAAACCTTGAATTTGCCAGTGCAAAAGAAAGCACCTTAAAATCACTAAAAGAACTTAATCTAAAAGAAGCAGATTTTTTTTTAAAACAATTTATTCCGGCATATTCCCTGACATTGGATGAACTAGAGTAAATAACCAACCTTAACCAATTTTTCTAATTTAAATTTAATAATTCTCTAATGAATTTAAAGGTTTAGTAGTATATTATATTATTATAACAGTGAACACAAATTTTAAGGAGGAATTATTATGAAGTATACAATTGAACAGGTTGAATATTTAAGAACTAAAGCAGACATAACTTACGAGGAAGCGGTAGAAATCCTTGAGAAATACCAAGGTGATGTAGCAAAATGCTTAGTAGAACTAGAAAAAATAGGAAAAATAAGAAACAACACCTACACAAATAACAATAACAGTAATCAAAACTCAGGTGAGGAATTCAAGAAAAATGTAAAGAAAGTATACAACAACAGTGTACGTCACAGATTTATAATAAAAAAAGGAGATACAGTTATAGTTAATTTATCATTACTATATATGTTGGCGGCACTTATAGTTGCACCTCATTTAACAATAGTATCTGCAATAGCAGCCATATTCCTAGGTTATAAAATAAACATACAAAAAGAAGAAACGGATGACTATGAAGTTGACTTAAAAGAGCAGGTTAATAAAGCAGCAGGCAACATCAAAAATACTGTAAAAGATTTTACAGAAGTAAATGTACAAAAAGCTGAGAAAGCAGAAACAAACACAAAAGACGGATACAATGAAATAACAGTTGAATAACTTAATACAAGGGAGCTGGATACAGCTCCTAATTTATTTTGGAGGGTAAGCATGTCAAAAATATTAATAATTGAAGACGAAGCTAAAATTGCAAGATTTTTAGAATTAGAACTAAAATATGAAGGTTATGAAGTGGAAATGGCCAGTGATGGCAGAGCAGGCCTTGAAATGGCACTTAAAGACGACATTGATTTAATAGTATTAGATCTTATGCTTCCAAATCTAAGCGGTATAGAAGTATGCAGAAGGCTTAGGCAAACGAAGGATACTCCAATTATTATGTTGACGGCAAAAGATGATGTATCGGATAAGGTAATGGGACTAAATATGGGAGCAGATGACTATATGACAAAGCCATTTGCCATTGAAGAGCTATTGGCAAGAATTAGAGTGGCTTTAGCACGAAGAAAGAACATAGTTAAAGAAACACAAAAGGATCTTTTAATATATGGCAGCTTAAAGATAAACACAGCCAGTTTTAGTGCCAGCTATAAAGATGAAGTACTAGAACTTACTAAGAAGGAATTTGAAGTACTGGAATATTTACTTAAAAATAAAAATATAGCCATAAGCAGAGATCAACTATTAAATAAAGTATGGGGATATGAGTACATGGGGGATACAAATGTAGTTGATGTTTATGTAAGATATATAAGGCAGAAAATTGATGATAAATATGGTGTGAAGATAATAAGTACAGTTAGGGGAGTGGGGTATATTATTAAAGATGAGTAAAAAAAATAAAAATCAGTATAAGGAATGGCAACCTTTAAGTGAGGTAGTAAGTAATGGTTTTAACAGACTCTCCAGTAATATAAGATTGTCAATTGTATATAGAATTTCACTTAATTATATGGGCATTTTTTTTAGGAGTGCATTTTCAATCTTATTATTCTTTATAGTATCCTATGCAGTAATTGAAACGGGTTTTCTATGGAATAAAGGAAGCGAAGCAACCAAGATGATTACTCAGCTTATTACAATAAATGAAGAACAGTTAACTCGAAATAACTCAGGAATTATTTACGACGAATTGACTAAGCTTTCCCACGAAGGAATAGGCGTTTTGTTAACCAATAAAACAAGCAATCAGCAAATATATAACCATCTAATAGTTGAAGATAATTTTGAAAATATATTATTTAATTATATTGATAATAAAAGGAGAATTATATTTGAATATAATGACAGCTTTATATCAACAGAAGGCACACTTTACGAAATATACTATCAGTTTGATCTTACACAAGAAGGCAACAAATTACTAATATATATAATATTGTTGTCCATATTTTTATTTATAGAAACATCCAGAATCCCCGGAATGGGTAAGAAGGGTACCGAAAGAGTTTTATCACCTATTGCTGAAATGAGTTATACCGCTAACAGACTAAGTGCCAGTAATTTAAGTGAGCGTATAAATGTTGCCGGGACTAAAAATGAATTAAAAGATTTGGCTATGATCATTAACAATATGTTAGATAGAATTGAAATTTCATATGATAGCCAAAAACAATTTGTATCAGATGCTTCTCATGAGCTTAGAACCCCGATAGCTGTAATACAAGGCTATGCTAACTTACTTGACAGGTGGGGTAAAACTGATAAAGAAGTAATGGAAGAATCCATAGAAGCTATTAAAAATGAATCAATAGAAATGCAGGCATTGGTTGAAAAACTTCTCTTTCTTGCAAGACATGATAAAAAAACCCTCCATCTTGAAAAAGAGGTTTTTGATATTGGTGAATTAATTGAAGATATGGTCAGAGATACAAAACTTATTGTAAAAAACAGAGAAGTTATTGGTGATGACATTGACAATATAAATCTATATGGTGACAAACAGGCAATTAAACAAGGCATAAGAGTATTCATTGATAATGCTGTAAAATACACTCCTGATAATGGAACAATAACTATAAGCTGTAAAAGAGAAGGAACTTTATGTGTTATAACTGTTAGCGATACTGGAATGGGCATGAGTGCAGAGGATTTAAATAACATCTTTAACCGATTCTATCGTTCTGAAATGGTTAGAAATGAAAAAATTACAGGGCATGGATTGGGACTTTCAATAGCTAAGTTAATTATATTAGGCCATGAAGGAAAGATAAATGTACGTTCAAAAATAGGTGAAGGTTCCAGTTTTATTATTTCGTTTCCAATTTAATCATTCAATTTAATAATTAAAGAGGCAAAAGCCCATTTTGTATAAATGTGTTTTTGCCCCTTTTAATGTAACTACGTCACAGACCATTTTTGTTTTTTAATGTAAAATATAAAAAAATGGAGGTATAAAGTATGAGTAAAATCAAGATTAAAAAGACAGCAATTATTGACAAGTCACAATGTGTAGCATGTGGTTGCTGTGAAAGAGCCTGTAAGAAAGGTGCGATTACTATATTTTATGGCAGTTATGCTTATTGTAACAAAGATTTATGTGTGGGCTGCGGACTATGTCAAAAAGCCTGCCCGGCATCAATAATAAAGGTGGAGGATGAAAATGAATAAGAATAAAAAATGGTATGATTATATTTGGATTTTCTCATTACTTTATTTGATACTTGGATTTTTTAATATATTGTTTGCATGGTTAGGGTTAATATGCTTTATTACGCCTCTTTTAATATCTGGTATATTAGGAAGAAAATCTTATTGTAGTAAATACTGCGGAAGGGGTCAGTTATTTAGTATACTTGGGAATAAATTTCACTTATCCCTTAAAAACCCTTGTCCTAAATTCTTAAGAAGTAAGTGGTTTAGATATGGTTTTTTGACATTTTTTATGATTATGTTTCTTAATATGATATATGTTACTTTTCTGGTTTTTGGAGGATCAAAGGATTTATCTCAGATCGTTACACTTCTTTGGACGTTTAAACTTCCTTGGCAGTTTGCATATCATACAGAGGTGACTTCATGGGTATCACAATTTGCATTTGGATTTTATAGTGTGATGCTGACTTCTACAGTGCTTGGAATAATTACAATGTTTTTGTTTCAGCCTAGGACTTGGTGTGTTTATTGCCCAATGGGGACTATGACACAAATGATTTGTAAGGCTAAGGCACCTAAAGGGGAAAAATAAAAATTCTATATAATTATTTAAATGGTAAAACTATTAGAGTATATTAATTAACTCTATAGTTTAAGGCAACATCCTGATAAAATAGGATGTTGCCTATTAAATTCAAATTACGATATAGCTTTAAACTGAGCCATATATAGCTCATAATAAGCACCTTTAAGATCAAGTAGCTCCTTATGTGTTCCCGCCTCTTGTATTCCACCATTGTCAATTACAAATATTCGGTCTGCTCTTTGAATTGTAGACAACCTATGAGCTATAACAAATGAAGTTCTGCCCTTTAAGAGGGCTTCAATACCTTGTTGAACTAATTTCTCAGTGTGGGTATCTATACTTGAAGTAGCTTCATCAAGTATTAGTATCTTAGGCATGGAAACCATAGTTCTTGCAAAGGCAAGAAGCTGTCTTTGGCCTATGGATAGTCTTGCACCACGTTCCTTGATTTCAGTATCATAACCATTTTCTAATTTCATAATAAAGTCGTGAGCGTGAACGGCTTTTGCAGCAGCGATTATTTCATCCTCAGTTGCATCAAGTTTTCCATAGCGGATATTGTCTTTAATAGTTCCGGAGAATAAGAAGTTATCCTGAGTCATTACCCCCATTTGGCTTCTTAAGCTTTCAATGGATACCTTTGAAATGTCATATCCGTCAATAAGTATAGAACCACCTTGAACATCGTAGAAACGGCTAATTAGATTTACAACTGTGGTTTTACCAGCTCCGGTGGTTCCAACTAAGGCTATACTTTCACCAGCTTTTACATCAAAGCTTATATTGTCAAGTATTATATTTTTTTCATCATAAGCAAAGGTTACATCTTGAAATGAGACACTTCCATTAATTGATGGAAGATTTGTGACATCCTTTGAATCTTCAATTTCAGGCTTAGTGTCTAAAATATCAAAAATACGTTCAGCACCTGATAAATTGGTGATTAGCTGATTGTAAAAGTTACTTAAATTTCTGATTGGTCCCCAAAACATCATAATATATGAAACAAAAGCTAAGAGAGTACCCACATTAATCGTTCCCCAGCCAAGCAGCTTGATACCAATGAAATATAAGAAGAAAGTACCAAGTCCCCAACATATTTCAATTAATGAACTAAAGCAATCAGCTACATATATTACCTTTATGAAAGAATTTTTGTGCTCTTTTATTAGCTCATTAAAGGTTTCCTTAGTTTCCTCTTCAGCGGTAAAGCTTTGAACAATACGAACACCAGAAAGGCTTTCGTGTAAATAGGCATTAAGGTTAGAACCTTTTTTTCTGAATACCTGCCATTTTTTATGGGTGTAAAGCTGTATAGACCACATACCAATAAATAGAAGGGGTAAGGTTATAAAAGCAGACAGTGCCAGTTGAAAATTTTTAATAATCATAATAGATGCAACGGCAATGATTACTATAAAATCAGGAATTAATGTGGTAACACTGTCAGAAAGAACATCCTTTAGTGAGTTAACATCACCTATAAGCCTTGCTAGGATTTTACCTGTAGGTCTGCTGTCAAAAAAGCTAAAACTTAGTTTTTGTATATGCGTGTATAATTCTTGCCTGATAGTTAATAAAACACTGTTTGAAACCTTTGCCATAATTAACATTCTTAATTTTACACATATAATAAAAATAATATTAATTGTGAGAGCAAATATTCCAAGGTGAATTAAACCATTTTTATCTTTATTTTTAATATAAACATCTACTGCACGTTCAGTAATAAGGGGATTAACCAAAGAAACTGATATTGTTACAATCATAAGAAATAGCACAATAACTATTTGTTTCTTGTAGGACAGCAGATATTTAAATAATCTAATTAAGGTATCTATTTTTAAACTTTCTTTAGTTTCTTCATCTTTTCTAAATGAATTTACAGACATTACTGCACCTCCTTTGTAACGTCTCCGTATTGGGCCATGTATGTATCATAATAGAGTCCACGCTTTTTAAGAAGCTCGTCATGTTTTCCACGTTCAACGATTTTTCCGTCTTCAAGAATAATAATTTCATCAGCATTTTTTACGGCTGAGATTCTATGGGCAATAATTACCTTGGTAGTGGAAAGTTCTAAAAGAGCACTTTGAATCAGATGCTCTGTTTCCATATCAAGTGCTGAGGTGGAATCATCTAAAACAAGGATTGGAGAATTCTTGGCTATAGCACGTGCAATACTGATACGCTGTTTTTGCCCTCCAGATAAACCAACACCTCTTTCTCCAATAATAGTTTCGTATTGGTCATTCATATTTTCAATAAAGTCTTTAGCCTGAGCCATTGCAACAGATGAAACCATTGTTTCTTCATCTATTAAATGTTTTTGACCTAACTTTATGTTTTCTTCAATAGTGTCTGAGAATAGAAAAACATCCTGCATAACAACTGAAATATTAGAACGAAGTTGCTTTAAGGCAAGCTCTTTAATTGGAATATTATCAAGCCTTATTTCACCTGAATCCACATCATAAAACCTTTGCAAAAGATTAATTATTGAGGATTTACCGGCTCCTGTTGCACCCATAATTCCAATGGTTTTCCCTACTTCTACGTGAAAACTTATGTTTTTAAGAATCTCTGAGTCATTTAATGCAAAGCTTACATTGTCAAAAGTAATGGTTCCATTAACTTCTTCTATGTTTTTTGGTTTTTCCATTTCACAAATATCTGACTTTGCACTTAAAACTGTTTTAATTTTTTTGTTTGATGCAAAGGCAGAGGCTAAACCATTAGTAAGCCAGCCAAGCATTTCCATAGGCCAAACAATATTTCCTGAATATTCAACAAATGCACCGAGCTGACCTAAGGTTATTTCTTCATTAATAACCATAAAACCGCCTATAATTATAAGTGAAATAGGAAGTGCTTTAGTAATAAATTGAATATATGGATAATACCTTACAAAAACATTGGATTGTTTCATATTAAGTTCATAATAACGTTTATTATGTTTTAAGAATTTTTTAATTTCGTGTTTTTCTCTTACAAAAGATTTAACCGCACGAACACCGGCTAAATTTTCTTCTGCTACCATGTTGAGGGTAGCATTTTCTTCACTGATACTTTCGTAAACTTTACCCAGCTTTCTTTCCATTATAATTGCAATACATGCAACAATAACAATAATAATTACAGGAATAATGGTAAGCTTAGGACTTATCCTAAACATAAAATATAAAACCATTGACGTATGAATAACAACTTCAATAGAAAGCATACCTACAAACCCAAGGGCATTCCAAACCTTATCAACATCATCTTTAACCCGAGTCATAAGTTCTCCTGTGTTATTGGCATCAAAAAACTTAATTGATAGCGATTGAATATGATCAAATACATGCTTTCTTATATCACTTGCAATCCTAATTGATACTACATCAAATATAAATTCCTTTAAATATTGAAAAATTGCCCTTCCAAAACCAATTATTAATAAACCAATTAAAAGCTTTGGCAAAATATTCATTTCGCCAGATAATATAACATCATCAATAATACTTTGGGTTATCTGCGGATACTGCATATCAAGACGTATACTTATTACCATGGCAACTAAGGCTATTAAGTACAAATACCAGTATTTAAGGATATAACTAGATACTTTTTTCATTGTAAATTCCTCTTCCCTTTAATAAAATCCTCAAAAATAAGCAAAATAAAGCCGTAGCATGAAGCTACGGCAATAAATACAAATATAATATTAAATATAAATAAGTAAACATATACAATTGATAAACAATTAATAGGTTGCTTAAATAAAATAATAAAATTAATGCTTATTGTTGAGGTAGTCACACATAGATCTTAATGCATGAAGTTGATTGTTGAAATGTCTAATATTATTTTTCATGTGTTTTACCTCTCTTTCTGGAATAATATAGTTATTGTAACATAAATTATTTTTTTGTCAACGAAAAATATTAAGAAATCATTAAATTTTTATTTTTTTGTGCACTTTATATATTTTTATGGTATAATGTAGGTATAGTTACGTAAGAAAATACTTAAGGAAGTGATAGACAATGGATATTCCCCAAAAGTATGATGTGCTTGAGGAATGGAAAAGATTTATTTTACTATATGATTCTGCTTTAAAAGAGATAAATACTAAATTGGAAATTCTAAATAATGAATTTAAGCTTGCTAACCAGTACAACCCCATTGAACATATAACATCAAGAATAAAGTCCGTAGATAGCATTGCAAAAAAATTATCTCATAATGGTAGAGAGATGACACTTGAAAACATTGAAGAGTACATAAACGATATCGCAGGAGTTCGTATAATATGTTCATTTACAACAGACATTTACAGAATAGCAGATTTAATTATATCTCAAAAGGATATAAATGTTTTAAAGGTAAAAGACTATATTAAGGAACCAAAAAGTAATGGCTACAGAAGCTACCATATGATAATTTCTATCCCTATATATTTATCAAGCTTCGTTAAGGATGTAAAAGTAGAGATTCAAATTAGAACTATAGCAATGGATTTTTGGGCAAGCCTTGAACATAAGATTTATTATAAGTTTGAAGGAAATGCTCCAAGAGGTATAAGAGATGAACTTAGAGAGTGTGCCAATATTATTGGATTTCTTGACGAGAGAATGCGTTCCTTAAATGAGGAAGTTTTATACTATAATGGAGATTATAATAAAGAGCAAGAGGAACTTAATATTATAGAAGAAGATATAGACCTATAAAAGAGGAGTGCCCCAGTATAAACTGGGGCAGTTTTATGAAAAAAACAAGAAATATATTAGTTATATATTCAAAATTAAAAACTTAAATTTATTCTTATAAACTGTATAAATTTAAAATTTTTATAGTAGTATCAAAAACTTTGATTTACATATCGTAGAACCAACATGCTTTGTAAATTAATTATACTATACCATTATGAATAAACTATGTATAGTTTATGAAGTTATTGTAAAATGTTTAGATAAGATATCATAAATTTCATTACCAACAGATAAATCAATACTACAATCCTGAAAAATCTCTTCAGCCTTAATCGCCTGATCAATCAACATATACAATCCATTCATAGAAACAATCCCATTCTTATTAGCATAGTGTAACAGTTTAGTCTCCAAGGGATTATAAACAATATCAACAACCCCCTTAAATCTTTTAACAACATCTTCCGATACTATAGACCCCTCCACATTAGGAAACATACCAACAGGTGTAGCATTAACAAGAATATCTCCTCTAAACATATCCTCATCTCTTAATTCACAAGTATCAACATAATTATAATGCTTCTTAATTCCAGCCAATTCCTCTTTAACACCAGAAGCTACAAGAACTGATTTAGCCTTGGAATCATGCAAATAAGCAATTAAAGCTTTAGCTGCACCACCAGCACCAAAAATAACAACATCTTTTCCGGTCACATCTAATCCAGCTCTGCAAAGCATACTTCCAAACCCGAAATAATCTGTATTATACCCATAACTTTTTCCATCCTTAATCATTACAGTATTAACGGCTCCAATATCCGACGCCTCCTTAGATACTTCATCCAAGTAAGGCATAATCAATTCCTTATAAGGAATCGTAACATTAATTCCCGAATACCCAAGTATATTTGCAGACTCAATAATTTTAGAAATATTTTCCCTCCTAGCTTCAATTACAGAATAATTTCCATTAATATTTAGCTTATTGAAAATGTAAGTGTGTATTTGTGGTGATAAAGTATGGGATAACTTTTCACCTAAAACTGCGTATAGTTTCATTTAGTTGCTCCTTTTTATTTATTTTAAACGGATGATTTGTTGATAATATTAGAGCATAACGGATGCTCAACGTCATCAATTTAAGGTTTTTGTGTAAGAAAAACATTATAATTTACTCTAATAAATATAAACATGAAAATGAAAAATTTATCAATCCCAGCTTTGCCTCAAAAATTAAATCTCCCCAAGATGTGAATTATTAGGATTTGAAAAGGTATTAAGTGCCATGGAAAGGAGACCCAGAAATATTGACAGCTTTCTGGCAATATTTCCGTTTTAAGGGGCTTCTTGGAATGTTTGGCACTTCTGCCTTTTCAAATCCTAATAATTCACATCTTGGGGAGTAGACAAACTAAAGGGCAAAGCGTCACTTTTCAAAAGACTAAAAGGCAAAGCATCACCCATAAAAATCACATTGGAGTCTACTTAAGATGATCAATAGACAAATACTCAGGAATCCCATTTTTATATTTAATGGTAGGTTCTCCTTCAATTAGAGGTCTCATATAATCAAGAAGTTCCCTGGTAATGTCATTTCCTGCATCATTAATCCAACTTAAAGGTATAGTTTTTTCTTTTGCAGCCACTTCTTCAATATCAATATATCCTATTTGAACTTTGTATGGGGAGTTACTGATTCTGTTAAGGGTAAGCATTTTACCAGTTAGTCCGTTGAGTGCATTATTGACAGCAGAGACTCCTAATTCAAAGGCTTCGTTGATGTCGGTTAAAGAGGCTATGTGCATTGCACTTCTTTGTAATACATTTAGTTCTATGGAACGGACTTTACATCCAATCATATTTTTAATTATATTTTCTAAGTGCTTTGCAGTACCACTAAGCTTTGGATGGGCAAAAGAATCTGTAGTTAGGGAAGATTGAGAGGAAATATATTGTCCATTCTCATCTTTGATTCCTTCAGAAACTGCAACAATTATATTTTTGTGACTCCTAAACATAATATTAATGTCTTCTATAAAGTCAGAACTGGAAAATGGTTTTTCAGGCAGGTAGATTAAGTGGGGTGCTGCATTGTAAGTGTTTCTGGCAAGAGCAGAAGAGGCAGTTAACCATCCCGCATTCCTACCCATTATTTCTACAATAGTAACACTTTTAAAGTCATAGATGTATGCATCATGTGCAATCTCTAAGATACTTGTAGCAACATATTTGGCAGCGGAACCAAAACCCGGAGTGTGATCGGTTGAACATAGATCGTTATCTATTGTTTTTGGAATACCGATTATAGAAATTTCAAAATTTATTTTTTTTGCATATTGGGTAAGCTTGTACACGGTATCCATAGAATCATTTCCTCCAATATAGAAGAAACATTTTATCTGCAACTTTTTAAATAGTCTAAAAATTTGTTCATAGGTTGCAATGTCTTCATCTATTTTTTGAAGCTTATATCTACATGAACCAAGATACATGGCAGGGGATGTCTTTAAGGTTTCCAGTGTAGTCTTGTCTTTAAATGTATCATTTAGGGGGATAACTTTTTCAGATAATACTCCTTGAATACCATTAATTGCACCGTAAACTATATCAATATTTGGATTTTCCATTGCGGCACTAATAACACCGGATAAACTTGAATTTATAACTACAGTAGGGCCACCTGACTGGGCGATCAAACAATTAGATTTATTTAACATTTTATTTCCTCCAAAAATTTTTCTGATTTAATTAAGAACCTATAATCTTAGATTTACAAATTGAATATTAACATATAAATCTAGCATTTGCAATAGATAAGGGAGAATTGTGTCAATATATGTAATATGCTATGAAGAAAAGCCACTCACAAAGTGAAGTGGCTTAAAGCTTAATAAGATATATTATTGTCCTCCAGGGCCGTCTCTTCTTGGTCTTTCTGATTCGGGTAATGGTTCAACATTACGTATATCAATTTCAGGAATATTATCATCGTCGTAAACATTTTTTACAGTTTCCTTTAAACTTTCCTTTAATTTAGTTTCCTTTGCTTTCATAAAACACCATCCTTTCTAAGCTTAATATGTACAATAAATATAAAAAAATTCATAAAAGAGTAAAAAAGAAATTTAGACATTAGCTGAATTTAGGGAGTCATGAAAAATTTACACAACCTAAATCAAGGACTTTTTCAGTGCCCTCAAATTAAGCTATAGTATTTTTTCAGACGTTGTGATATAATGCTATTATAAATGAGTACCCAAATGAGAAGAGAAGGCTCTTTTCTTAGATGAGAATAAAAAAACAGTTAAACCTAACCAAAAAGAAGGTTCTGATTGGAAAGGTGCTAAAATGTTAGTTAAAGTTTGAGCACCCTTTGGGTGCTCTTTTTATAATGTGAAAAGAAAGTAGGATGTTTATGGAAAAAATAGCTACTATTTGTGCTATACTAGAAGACCCGGCAAGCAATCAAAAGGAATTTAATGATTTGGTATCTGCATATCAGCACATGATAAGAGGAAGAATGGGAATACCTTTTGATAAGGAGAATGTTGCAGCAATATCACTTACAGTTGTTGGAAAATTAGACGAAATAAATTCATTTACAGGTAAGATAGGAAAAATCCCAAACGTTCAGGTGAAAACAGTTATTTCAAAGAAAAATTAGGAGGAAAATTAAATGAGTGATAATAAATTTTTTATAGATGAAGAATATATCAATAGCGTACTTGTTGAAGCAAAAGACACTAGTGATGAAGAAATAGAAAGAATTCTTGCTAAAGCGGACAGATTTCAAGGGCTTACCCATAAGGAAGTTGCTTCTTTATTATCTAATAATAATCCAGAGCATTTAAAAAGAATATTTGAAGTATCAGGAAGAATAAAAGAACATATTTATGGGGACAGAATAGTGATTTTTGCACCTATATATATTAGCGATTACTGTATTAATAAGTGTGCATACTGTGGCTTTAGATGCGATAATAAGTTTGAAAGAAGAAAACTAAGCCTTATGGAAGTAAAAGAAGAGGTAAGAATACTTGAGAAGATGGGGCATAAAAGATTAGCACTTGAAGCAGGGGAAGATCCTAAGAATTGTGATATTGATTATGTTTTAGATGTAATTAAGACAATTTATGATATGAAATTTGAAAATGGAGAAATAAGAAGAGTTAATGTAAATATAGCAGCTACAACAGTTGAAAATTATAAAAAACTTCATGAAGTGGGAATAGGAACATATATTTTGTTTCAAGAAACTTATCATAAACCAACTTACGAGAAGGTACACATATCAGGTCCTAAAAAAGATTATATTTATCATACGACTGCATTTGATAGAGCGATGGAAGGCGGAATTGATGATGTAGGAGGAGGGGTATTATTTGGATTTGCGGATCCTAAATTTGAAGTTATGGGATTAATGCTTCATAATGAACATCTTGAAAAGGAACATGGGGTTGGATTTCATACAATATCTGTACCAAGAATGTGTAAAGCTGAGGGTGCTGATATGAGTGTTTTTGGACATTTGGTTGATGACGAGGAATTTTTGAAACTAGTGGCAATAATACGTATGGCGGTACCATTTACAGGGATGATAGTATCTACCAGAGAAAGTGTTGAAATGAGAAAAAAACTTATTAAAATTGGTGTTTCTCAAGTTTCTGCCGGTTCATCAGTAGACGTTGGAGGATATGCAAAAAGAGAAAGCGGAGCACCTCAATTTATATTAAATGATGCAAGAGATGCTAATACAATTTTAGACTGGCTTTTAGATGAAGGAACAATTCCGTCTTTTTGTACAGCTTGTTATAGAAAGGGCAGAACTGGTGACAGATTTATGTCTTTGGCTAAAACAGGGAATATAAAAAATGTTTGTCTTCCAAATGCATTAATGACTCTTACAGAATATGCAATGGATTATGGGGATGATAACTTTAAAGCAAAGGCAGATAAGATTATTCAATCTCAAGTCGAAAAAATTGATAATGAAAAAGTTAAGGAATTGACAAAAGAAAATATAGTTCAAATAAAAAATGGAAAAAGGGATCTTTTCTTATAATTTAAGAGGTGAATATGAGTAAGAATATAATGTTAATAGGGTATATGGGAACAGGTAAGACTACAGTTTCTCATATACTAAGTGAAAAGCTATCTTTAGAGGCAGTAGATACAGATAAACTTATTATTGAAAGGGAAGGTAAAAATATTTCGGATATATTTAATGAATGTGGTGAAGATTATTTTAGAAATTTAGAAACTAATATATTACAAGAAGTAATGGAAAAAGAGAATATAATAGTTTCATGTGGTGGAGGAATTGTTTTAAAAGAGGAAAACATTAACTACTTAAAAAGAGGTTTGGTTATTCTACTTACAGCAACTCCAGAAACAATTTATGAAAGAATAAAAAGCGACAGGGGCAGACCCCTTTTGAACAATAATATGAATATAGAATATATTCACCAGATGCTTAAAGGACGCCTTAGTAATTACCTTAAGACAGCAGATGTCATAATAGAAACAGATGGTAAAAATTTAGATGAAATATCTTTAGAGATACTTTTATATATAAAAAATTCTATTAATAGATTGACAGAACAATAATTTTTGATATGATATAATAAAGAACAATATTATTAATTATACATATCATAGGGAGAGCAAGATGAAACTAAGTATAAAGTCAAAGTTAATTTTGCAATTATTTATTGAAATATCAATATATATAATTGTATCCATAATTGCATTTACAAATATATCAGAGCTTAAAAACATAATTATTTATAATGAAGGTGTAGTTGCTAAGCCCTTAGTGTGTATATCTCAGATAAACCTTTATTATGGTACGGCAAATACAGATATACGAGATGCATTTATAACAAATGAAAGTGAAAAGTTTTTAAGCAGTGATTTTTTGGGGAATTTACAAAAAATTGAAGAGCGAATATATGATTATGAACAAACTTTAAGAGAAAATAATCAAATGCATACTTTGGAATATGAAAAAGTAGTATTACTTTTACCTAAAGCAAAAGATTGGGTAAATGAAATAATAACTTCAGCTCAAAGCTTTATCAAAGGTGAAAAACAAAAGTCAATAGATTATGTTTATAATGTCGTTATACCAAAAGGTGATGAAATTAACAAAATTATTAATGAATTGATAGAGATAAATGAAATGCAGGCTCAAACGAGCAGTAAGGAAGCTAGCCATGTTTTTAAAGATGTATTAAGGATTTTGAGCAGTACAGTTTTATTAAATATTTTAATCTTGTCACTGTTGGGAATTGTCATGATAGGATCTGTAACAAGAACAGTAAAAAGATTAGTAATGGTTTCAAATGATTTAGCAGAAGGTAAAATTAGTGATCTTAAAATAGAGGAAGCGGATTATGTAGGAGAATTAGGGAATCTTAAAATATCATTTAATGCAGTATCTACTTCTATTGGTGATTTATTGAATGATACCCAAAAAGTTTTAACTAATATCAGGCATGGTAAATTTGGAGAACGTGTAGATGATTCCTTATATAAAGGGAATTATAGAGAAATTATAAAAAGTGTAAACAGTACATTAGATTATATAGCATACCAAATGGATATGGTTCCAGAAGGAATTGCTTTCATAGATATGAATAAGTCTATTATTCATTATAATCAGACGATGGAAAGGATTTTAAAAAAATATAATATTAACCCTATGGACGAGAATGTTTTATCAAGAATTATTTTCTTTGATGAAAAGGAGAAATCAGATATTTTATTTGACAGATTTTTTGATATGGATTCATCTAATTACTATAAAAAAATAATTAATTTAAAAAGAGAGCTTACCAAATCCATAGGAATATATGAATTATCTCTTCATAAAATCAGTGCAGGTAGTGAAAACCAACGTTGCGTAATTATGAACTTAACAGATATAACAGATATTACAGAAGCAAAGAATCAAGCGGAAGAAGCTAGTAAGGCTAAAAGCCTATTTTTATCTCATATGAGCCACGAAATAAGAACTCCAATGAATGCAATTATTGGAATGACTCAGGTTGCAAGAAGAAGTGGAAACATTGACAAAGTAAAATATTGCATAGACAAAATTGAAAGCTCATCTCAGCATTTACTTGGAATTATAAATGATATTTTAGATATGTCAAAAATAGAAGCAGGTAAGCTGTCTTTGGTAGAAGAAGAATCCTCTTTAATTAAGAACTTAAATTTTTGTGTTTCAATGATGATTTCAAGAGCTGACGATATTGGAATTACAATTAATTTGAAAGCTGATATTAAAAATGATAAGGTTTTAATTGATGTATTAAGGCTGAATCAGGTTATTATGAATCTCTTATCAAATGCAGTTAAGTTTTCTAGCAGGGGAGATGAAATTACTATTGGAGTTACAGAGATAGAAAATAGCCAATATGTAAGCACATATAGTTTTTATGTTCAAGATCACGGAATTGGTATGTCTGATGGGCAGATTAGTAAATTGTTTAAATCTTTTGAACAGGCAGATAATACAATTTCTAAAAAATTTGGAGGAACCGGTTTAGGTTTAACCATTTCTAAAAGTATTATTGAAATGATGGGTGGTAAAATATCAGTTAAAAGTGAATTAGGCAAGGGTAGCCGATTTGAATTTACTATAAAAGCAAAAAACATTGAATCAGAAAGTCCAGTGAAACAAGATATTAAAGGTGTAACAGATGAGAAGCTTAATAATATGGTAATTGAAAGAAGTCCTAATAGCAAGTTTGGCGTTGACTTTTCTATGTATAGAGTATTGGTGGTAGATGACGTTGAGATAAATCATATTATTGTAGAAGAACTCTTAGCAGAAACCAATATTAAAATCGAAAAGGCATCTGATGGATTAGAGGCAGTAGATATGTTTGAAGAGTCAGAGGAAGGATATTATGATATTATACTTATGGATATGCAGATGCCGATATTAGATGGATGCGGGGCAACTGAGATAATCCGTAAGATGAACAGAAAAGATTCAACTTCTGTTGTAATTATTGCTATGACTGCTAATGTATTTAAAGAAGATATTGATAAAACTTTAGCCTCAGGTATGGATGCTCACATTGGAAAACCTTTTGTAATTCAAGATATGATTCAAACTATTAGAAGATTAATTAAACCAAAATAAAAATTAAGAAGTTAAAGGACTAATATGAAAGTAAGAAAAATTAAAAAAGAAGAATTGATGGAAGCAAGAAATATATCTTCAGTAGCATTTGAGTGGGCTCATGATACTGAAGGTAAAACCCCCATGGAATATTTTCAGGAGGCAACCTTGTTTCCGGAAACAAAAGAAGAAGCATATTGGTATGAAAAGCTGGCAGCATTTACCCATGAGGGTGAAATGATGTCAGTTTTGTCACTATATCCGTTCAAAGTACATTTTGATGAGAATATCATTAAGATGGGGGGACTTGCCGGGCTTTCTACCTATCCGCATCATAGAGGAAAAGGTGCAATAACAAATTGTATAAAAGCAGCATTTGATGAGATGTATAATGAAGGGCAGATATTATCGTACTTGTATGGATTTAACGAGATATTTTATGAACGATTGGGATTTAAGAGAACAAACCAATCTATAAGATGGACATTTGATTTGGACACAATTCCAAATTTTAAATATGAGGGATCGATGCATCTTTATAGGGATAGTGATGAAGATGATTTAGACTCATATGAAAATATTTATAATAAGTTTTCCAAAGGTATTAATTTAATGGTGGTTAGAGATGAATATGATTGGGGAGAATTAAAAAAGGCAAATCCTTTTTTAAATTCTACAATGTCTTTTGTATACAAAGATATTAATAATATACCTAAAGGTTATATTATTTTTTCTAAAGATTTTGATGGTGAAACTCCTGTAATGAATTGTAGTGAGCTTGTTTTTGACAGTTTTGAAGGGCTTCGTGCAATTATGTCTTTTGTTAAAACTTTTAGAGGTGATTATGAAAAAATATCTTTCAAAGCACCAAAACATATGTTGTTGGAACACTTTTGTACAGATTATGAAATGTCAAGTAGTAAAAGAGTTATAAGACCAAACGGGATGGTTAGGGTAATTGATGTGAAAAGTGTTTTACAAAAAGCATTGTACAAAGGAGATGGTAAGATTAAAATTACAGTTATTGATAATATTCTTTCTCAAAACAATAAAACTTTTAATGTAGAGTTTAAAAATAATAGAGCTGTACAGATACAAGAAAATGACTATATTCAAGCCGATAATCAAGGAGGCGGTGATATTATAATGTCGATTAATGAATTTTCGGCAGCAATTGTTGGAAATTATTCGGTTGAACATTTTGAGTATAAGCCTGATATTAGAGTACTGTCAAATAATGAAGTATTAGATAAAGTGTTTTATCAAAAAAAATGTTGGATAAATAACTTTTTTTAATAAATATTTTGTTTAAAATATTAGAATATCGATAATACTTCTATTGACGCAGATATTTAATAGTGATAAAATCTAATAAGTAACTAGTAATTTTTTACATATTTTTGTATTGAAAAGCTGGTTCTATTAGTAAAAAGTAAAAAAATAAATATAATGATTTTTAAGGAGGTACAAGTTAATGAGCAATATGTTGGAAATTCGTTGGCATGGGCGTGGCGGGCAAGGTGCAAAAACAGCATCCTTACTACTGGCAGAAGCAGCATTTGACACAGGAAAGTTTATACAAGGTTTTCCTGAATATGGTCCTGAACGTATGGGAGCACCTATTACAGCCTACAACCGTATAAGCGATGAAAGAATTACAGTACATTCAAACATTTATGAACCGGATTATGTAGTAGTTGTAGATGATACATTACTTGAATCGGTTGATATTGCTGCTGGGGCAAAAGAAACAGGAGCAATTATTATTAATTCTGACAAAGGACCAGAGGCATTTTTAGATAAGCTTGGGAATTATAAAGGTAAAGTTTATACTATTGATGCAAGAAAAATCTCGATGGAAACTCTTGGAAGATATTTTCCTAACACCCCAATGCTTGGTGCAGTAGTGAAGGTTTCAGGTGTAATGGATGTTGATGTTTTTACAGAAGCTATGGACAAGTCCTTTAGACATAAATTTGCAACAAAACCAGCAGTTATTGAACCTAATATAGCAGCAGTTAAAAGAGCATTAGAGGAGGTTAGAGGATAATGGCAGTTGATAAAGAAAGATGTATTATAGATCCGTTAACACCTTGGCAACAAACAACACCTGGTGGGCTTGTTACAAGTGCAGGTAACGCAAAATATTACACTACCGGAGGTTGGAGATCAGAAAAGCCTTTATGGATAGTGGAGAGATGCACACAATGCAGATTGTGTTATCCGGTATGTCCTGACTCATCAATTATTGTTGAAGATAAGGCTATGACAGGAATAGATTATGACCATTGCAAGGGATGCTTAGTATGCGTACATGTATGTCCTTTTAATGCATTGGTAAAAGAAGGGAGTAATGAATAATGGCAAAACGTGATAAATTATCTGGTAATGAGGCAGTTGCAGTTGCAATGAAGCAGATTAATCCTGGCGTTGTGGCAGCATTCCCAATTACACCATCTACAGAAGTACCACAGTACTTCGCAAGCTTTGTAAACAACGGTCAATGTGATACTGAATTTATACCTGTTGAATCTGAGCATTCAGCTATGACAGCATCTATTTCAGCTTCAGCAGCAGGGGTTAGAACAATGACAGCAACTTCCGCTAATGGCCTTGCTTATATGTGGGAAATGCTTTATATTGCTGCGTCATGCAGACTTCCAATTATTATGTCATGTGTTAACAGAGCATTATCAGGTCCAATAAATATTCATAATGATCATTCAGACTCAATGGGAGCAAGAGACTCAGGCTGGGTTCAAATATATGGTGAAAACAATCAAGAAGCTTATGATAATTTCATTATTGCTACTAAGGTTGCAGAAGATAAATCAGTTATGCTACCGGTAATGAACTGTTATGATGGATTTATAACTTCACATTCAGTTGAAAATATAGATTTATTAGAAGATGAAGAAGTAAAATCTTATGTAGGTGATTATACGCCAGAAGATTATCTTCTTAATAGTAAAAGACAGATAGCAGTAGGGCCTCTTGATTTACAGGGACATTATTTTGAGCATAAACGCCAGCAGGCAGAAGGCATGAAAAATGCTAAAGAAGCAATACTTAAATATTCAAAAGAATTTGCAGGAATAAGCGGTAGAGAGTATGGTTTATTTGAAAGCTATAAATTAGATGATGCAGAAGTAGCGGTTGTTTTAATTGGTTCAACAGCAGGTACAGCTAAATATGTTGTTGATAAATTAAGAGAACAGGGAATAAAAGCAGGAGTGTTAAAAATAAGAGTATTTCGTCCATTTCCTGCGGAAGAAATTGCAGAGGCAATTAAAAACTGTAAGGCAGTTGCAGTTATGGATAAATGTGATAGCTTTAATGCAAAGGGCGGCCCATTATTTACAGAAGTTAGAAGTGCTTTATATGATGAAGTGAATAAACCAATGATCATTAACTATATTTATGGATTAGGCGGACGTGATGTTAAGACTAATGATATTGAATCAGTTTTTGGTGATCTTTCAAAAGTGGTTGAAGCTAATAATTCAGGTGAAGTTTACCGTTACTTGGGATTAATTGAAGAATAGGAGGGGCAGACATGGCTTATAATTTAAAAGAAACAGCGACAAAACCTGAGAGACTTACTGGCGGCCATAGAATGTGTGCCGGATGTGGTGCTCCTGTTGTTGTTCGTACAGTTTTAAGAGCATTAAAAGAAGAAGACAGAGCGGTAATTTCATCAGCTACAGGATGTCTTGAAGTATCAACCTTTATATATCCTTATACTGCATGGGAAGATTCCTTTATTCATACGGCATTTGAAAATTCAGCATGTAATATTGCCGGAGTTGAAGCTGCATACAGAAATCTTAAAAAATTAGGTAAAATAGAAGATACCTACAAATTCATTGCATTCGGAGGAGATGGAGGAACGTATGATATAGGTTTGCAGGCTCTTTCAGGAGCGATGGAAAGAGGACATGACATGGTTTATGTGGCTTATGATAACGGAGCGTACATGAACACAGGTATTCAGCGTTCTTCAGCTACACCAAGATATGCAGATACTACAACTTCGCCGGCAGGAAAGGTTGTTCCTGGAAAACAGCAAAATAAAAAAGATCTTGCAAAGATTATGGTTGCACATAATATTCCATATGTTGCTCAATCAGCACCTCTTGGAAACTTTAAAGATCTTTATGAAAAATCTGAAAAAGCAATTTATACAGAAGGTGCGGCATTCTTAAATGTCTTAGCTCCATGTCCTCGTGGATGGAGATATGATACACCAAAATTAATGGAGATCTGTAAAATTGCCGTAGAAACCTGCTATTGGCCTTTATATGAGGTTATTGATGGGAAATATGTAGTAAATTATATTCCAAAAAATAAAAGGCCTATTACCGACTGGTTAGAGTGCCAAGGGAGATTTAAGCATATCTTAAAGGATGAAAAAGCAGTAGCACAAATACAAGAAGATGTGGATAAACAATGGAATGATTTGCTTGCACTAGCAAAATTAAGTGAATAAAATCAAGTTAAAATAACTGTTACAATTACGTATTGTAACAGTTATTTTTATTAAATTAAGTTTATAATTCATTAAAAATTAATCTAATATTTAGTTGACGTTTATTGTAGTTTATGCGTATATAAAGTATACTTTATATACGCATTGGTGTTATTAACGCAACATTTTAAGAAAAATTAGGTATGATAAATGTTAAATTACATAAAATATAAATCTATAAAAGCTTAATTAAAATTATGAAAGGCAGATTTGTTTATGGAAAAATTAAGATTATTGGTTGTAGAAGACGAAGTGCCAATATCTTCTTTTGTTTGCATGGAATTAGAACATGAAGGTTATATTGCAGAACCAGTCTATGACGGAAGGGAAGCAGTAGATAAAATTAGACAAGATATGCATGATTTAATTTTATTAGATATAGGACTGCCTAATTTAAATGGAATAGAGGTCTTAAGACGAACAAGAAAAATATCAAATGTTCCCATAATAATGCTTACGGCAAGAGATGATATTATTGATAAAGTTACGGGTCTGGATTGTGGGGCAAATGATTATATAACCAAACCATTTGCAATTGAAGAATTACTGGCAAGGATTCGTGTAATTATAAGAGATAGAAAGGACAGCAAAGTATCAAATGATTCAAGGTTTGTATTTGAAGATATTATAATGGATTTAGAAAGACATACGGTTACAAAAGCAGGTCAAACTATTGAACTTACTAAAAAAGAATATGATGTTCTTTGTGTACTCTTAAAAAACAAAAATATGGTAATAGAAAGAGAAGTGTTGATTTCAACCATTTGGGGAGAAAATTTCACAGGGGATACAAACCTACTTGATGTTTATATAAGACACCTAAGAATCAAAATTGATGGTGATAGTGACAGAAAGATTATAAATACTGTTAGGGGTGTTGGATTTATGATTGGGGGAAAGGAGGTTTAGCTTTTAATTGAAAGTTATAAAAAGAAAAAGACTGGTTACAAAGTTAGTAATGCTTTTTTCAATTACATTTGTAATAGTTATAATATTATTAATTGTAACTTCTCGTATTTTGATAAATAATTTCGCAAATGAAAAATTAAATAATGCTATTTTTAATACAAAGGAATTAATGTTAACCCAGCTTGATGAGGATAATTTAATTGAAACTTTAAAAGAGATAATGCCAAGAGCTGAAATTAGCACTCCCATATATATTAGAGTGGAAGATGAAGAAGGAAGTCTATTAGCAGATTCAAAACACTTTGATTTTAAGATAATAGAAGGAAAGTCAGTTTTCAAACCCATATATAGCAGTAAGCTTAAAGCACATGTTGTTTATGATATATTTAGCATAGAAACAAAAACAAAAGGAATTTTATATGTCACACTAGTCTATAATTTTATGGGAACAATATTATTTTATAAAAATATATCTTATATTTTGGTTTTAATTAATATAATTGGATTCATTATTATAGCTATAACTTCATATGTGATAAGTAATAAAACATTGAAGCCTTTAGTTGACATAGCAGAACTTTCTAAAAGTGCCAGTTTGGAGGATTTAAGCATAAGGCTTCCTGTTGATGATACTGAAAATGAAGTTTCTATTTTAGCAAAGTCCATTAATTCTTTAATTGAAAGAACTCAGGAGATGGTTGAGTACCAGACTCAATTTGTTGCAGATGCTTCTCACGAATTAAAAACCCCTATTACAGCAATTCTTGGGTATGGTAATTTGATCCAAAGATGGGGAAAGGAAGATGCTGATGTACTTGATAAGGCAGTATCATCAATTATTACTGAGGCTAAATCTATGGAAGAACTTATTGAAAAGCTACTACTTTTATCAAAATATGATAATGAAATTTTAAAATTACAACAATCAGTTTATTGTATTAATGATATAGTTACAGAGGCAATATCCACAGAAAAGTTTGCACATAGGAAGATTTCTACATCAAGAACAGATACAGCATTTATTAAATGTGATTATAGGCTGATTAAACAGCTTTTAATTATCTTACTTGATAATAGTATAATATATACAGATCCTGAAGGTAGGGTAGATCTTAGTATTATAAAAAATAAAAATAAAGTAGACATAGTAGTGTCCGACACAGGCATAGGAATAGCTGAAAGTGAGATACCATATTTATTTAATAGGTTTTATCGTTCTGAGAAATCAAGGGCAAAAATTAAAGGAGGCAATGGTTTAGGCTTATCGATCGCAAAAAAGATAACTGAAATTCACAATGGTATTATTAAAATTGACAGTAGGGTTGGTATTGGAACCTCTGTAATAGTAACATTTATGGCAAATGACGAAACATAATAAAGTTGGAGGAAAAATGTATGAAGAATATGAAAACGAGTTTGAAATTATTAGTTAGCTTCTTATTGGTAATTGTGCTTTCAATAACTATTGGAGGTACAGGTATTTTTGGAATGAAAAAAATTAATGATGCAGATGATTATATGTATAAAATGAATCTATTAGCTATTCGATATCTTGGTGAAATAAGAGAGAATATACAGAATCAAATTTCTTATTCAAAAAGTATAGTAATATATGATTATGAAGAACAGGCATTTAAAGATGCGGTAGCAGGTATTAGCAACTGTGAAAAACAAATGGACGAATACATAGCGGAATACTCAAAGACAGCCATATTGCAAAGTGACATAGACATTTTAAATGAATTTAAAAATATGTATAATAATCAATTTACTCAGCTTAAAAATGAATTAATTGGATTTGGGACAGTAAATGATAGTCTTAATGCTAAAGAAACCTTAAATGATATAACGGAAGTTACTCAAAATATTGTTGGATTATTGACAGAATCTTATCATTTGAATACAGAAGAAGCTGAAACCAGTGTAAATGCAAATACTGATATGTTTATTCAATTTACTATAATAGAAATAATAGTTCTTGCATTTTCAGTTATAATTTCAATAATTATTGCATTATATCTATCAGGATTGATATCTAAACCAATGAAACTGTTATCTGATATTATGTCTAAACTAAAAGATACTGGAAACTTTAATCTTGAAGCAGATGTAATAAATTCTGTGGATCAAATTGGAACCCGTACAGATGAAGCTGGTGTTCTGGCTTCTTCATTTAAACAGTTTCTTAATTTAATAATTGCCAAATTAGATACTTTAAAGGCTGTAGCTGACGGCGATTTAACAGTGAATGTAGAAAAATGTTCAGAACAGGATACTATGGGAAATGCTTTATATAATATGACTCAACATCTTAATACAATGTTTGATGAAATTAAAAGCTCAACATCTCAGGTTACTGTAGGTTCTTCACAGATAGCAGAAGGTGCACAGGCATTAGCACAAGGTTCTACAGAGCAAGCATCAGCAGTTGAAGAGCTTTCAGCATCAATTTCAGATGTGGCAAACAAGACCCAAAAGAATTCAGAAATGTCTATAGAGGCAGCAGAACTTGGTAACTTAATAAAATTAAATGCACAAAAAAGTTCAGAGCAAATGGAACAAATGATGGTAGCTGTTAAAGATATTAATGTATCAAGCCAAAATATAAATAAAGTAATTAAGGTAATAGATGATATTGCATTTCAAACCAATATCTTGGCACTTAATGCAGCAGTTGAAGCAGCACGTGCAGGTCAGCATGGAAAGGGATTTGCGGTAGTTGCAGAAGAAGTTCGTAATCTGGCAGCAAAGAGTGCAGAGGCTGCTAAAGATACAAGTGCATTAATTATTGACTCAATTGAAAAAGCAGAGTTAGGATCAGATATTGCTCAAAGAACGTCAGAAAGTTTAGTGGAAATTGTATCAGAAATTAATAAAAGCTCAGATATTGTTGCACAAATTTCAAAATCCTCTGAAGAACAATCAGTTGCAATTGCTCATATAAATAAAGGAATTGAACAGGTGGCTCATGTTGTTCAACAAAACAGTGCTACAGCAGAGCAAAGTGCAGCATCTTCAGAAGAAATGTCAGGGCAAGCAAGTATATTAGAAGAGTTAATTTCACAATTTAAAATAAAATCAGACCTAACGATTGGAAGCTCCTATAATAGCACTTCAAATAAGACATCAAAAAAATTACCAAATAAAAAGGTGAATTATATTAATATTACAGATAATTTTGGAAAGTATTAAATGTTTTAATAATTTATGTATGTTACAGCATTACCATAGCTTAAAGTAAACGTCAGATAAATGTCTGCATTCAAATAGATTTTGAATGCAGACATTTTTATGTATACAATTGTTTGCCTTACTCCGTTCAGCATGTTTTTAATAGCTCACATATCTATAGTTGAAAATACTATTGAAAAATAATTCTTAATAGGTTATAATAAGTTTAAATGGCACATTACATAATTGTTTGGAATTTTAAGATAAAAGTTCTAATTTTATAAATTTATTTATTATTTACAAACTTTTATTTTTGAAAAATAACTTTTTATACGAGTTTAATTTGTGTGTTATTATGATGTTTAAACTATATCTAAAAATAAGATGGGATTAAATAGGAGGAAGAAATTATGAAAAATATGCAAACTAGAGCTAAGTTGATATTGGGATTCGTTGTTGTAATTGTATTTTCAATTGCAATTGGATTTACAGGTATTTTGGGAATGAATAGCATTAACAGTGCCGATGATGCAATGTATAATATGAATTTGTTGGCAATCAAAGACTTGGGTCAATTAAGGGAGAACTTACAACAACAACGTGTTTACATGAGGGACATACTGATTTATGAATCACAAGAGGATGCATTTAAAAATTCGGTTATTGGATTGGAAAATTTAGATAAGGATATGCTTGAGCATATAGAGAGTTATACTCCAAAGGCTACTGATCCAACTGACAAGAGTAACATTAATAAGTTTAAAGATATATATAATAATCAATTTAAAGAAATAAAGGATAATGTAATAAAATATGGAACTATTAATGATTTTGATACAACCAAACAAATACTTGGTGAAGGTGCAGATACTATAAATAGTTTAGTTATACTTTTAGATGAATGTTTTGAAATAAATACTAAAGAAGCTCAAACTTCTGTTGAAAAAAATACTGATATTTATATAAGTTATACAATCTTAGAAGTTAGTGTGTTGGTAGTTTCAGTTATTGTTGCAGTGACAATCGCACTATTTTTAGCAAGGCTTATAGCAAAACCATTAAGAATGGTATCGGGAGTTCTTTCAAGCATAAGAAATACTGGTGATTTTGATATGGATCCTAATATAACCAGTGAGTTTAATGAGATTGGGAGAAGAAAAGATGAAGTAGGAATGCTTTCGGTTGCTTTTAGCGGATTCTTAGATTTGCTAAGGGATAAGATTGAATTACTTAAAACCGTTGCCGGTGGAGATTTAACAGTTAATGTTGAATTACGCTCTGAAAAAGACACTATGGGTGTAGAACTTTCTCATATGGTAGACAGCCTTAATAATATGTTTGATGAAATCAAAAGTTCAACAGCTCAGGTATCAATAGGTTCAAGTCAAATTGCAGAGGGAGCACAATCACTTGCTCAAGGTTCAACAGAACAGGCATCAGCAGTTGAAGAACTTTCTACATCAATTTCAGAAGTGGCAGAAAAAACTAAAGCTAATGCAAGTATGGCTAATAAGGCGGCAGGTTTAGCTAATTCAATTAAGAACAACGCAGAAAAGAGTTCAAATCAAATGAACCAAATGATGAAGGCAGTTAGAGAAATTAATGTTGCAAGCCAAAATATTAATAAAGTAATTAAAGTAATTGATGATATTGCATTTCAAACTAACATTTTAGCACTTAATGCAGCAGTAGAAGCTGCCCGTGCAGGTCAGCATGGAAAAGGTTTTGCGGTAGTTGCAGAAGAAGTAAGAAGCCTTGCAGCAAAGAGTGCAGAAGCTGCAAAGGATACAAGTTCATTAATTATGGATTCTATTGACAAGGCAGAACTTGGCTCTCACATGGCAGAGGAAACTTCATCAAGTCTTCAAGAAATTGTGGCAGGAATTAATGAAAGTACATTGATTGTAACTGATATTGCAAAATCTTCAGAAGAACAGACAATTGCTATTGCCCAAATTAACAAGGGCGTAGATCAGGTTGCACAGGTTGTTCAACAAAATAGTGCTACAGCAGAACAAAGTGCCGCTTCCTCAGAAGAAATGTCAGGTCAGGCAAGCATATTAGAAGGATTGGTATCTCAGTTTAAGATTAAATCTGACTTAACTTCAAACAATTCAGGCAGATCAAGTCATATCTCAAAATCAAAAAAAGCAGGGAATCAAGTATCATACATCGAAATGTCAGACGATTTTGGTAAATATTAAAAAATCATATAAAGTATTACAAAAATAATATAGGCTCTTATTGATAAATGCAGTATAATATTTATTAATAAGAGCTATATTTATTTGTATCTTATAATTAAAAAATAAAAATAGGAAGTGGTTATATGATAGTGTGGGAATTTAAAGACAGGTTAGTTGATATGCAATATATGGAGATGAAGATTAATTTTGACAAAATATATATTTACTATATTGTAGATAATCAAACAGTCTATGTAGTTAATATACTGGAAATGGATTATGGTAATGAATTCAATGTTGAAGAGTTTAATCATATAAGGCATCAATTAAAAAATACGTTTGTAGATAAGAATATTGATGAAGTAAGATTATTAAGTGTGATTTTTACAAAAAATGTTGATGAATGTAAAAAATTCAGTAAACAAACTTACAATCTTTGGATTGTGGATAAAATTAGTAACAAATTAATTATATATGAAAACCAGCGGGATTCTTTTTGTAATATAAAAGAGTTAATTGAAGATTTACTTTTTGAAAAATTACAAAATAGCAATAATTCAAATAAAGTGAATTATCTAAAGAATATTGGAAATAATTTCATTAAGCAGAAATTATCTAAATTATCAATATGTAATGGGGCAATAATATTATTAAATATTTTAGTATTTTTATTGGTAGAGTCAAGGGGATCTTCAGAGGATTCTGAATATATGCTAAAGTGGGGAGCTATGTACTGGCCATATATTAGAATTAATCACGAATATTACAGGCTTTTTAGTTGTATGTTTTTGCACTTTGGAATTGAACATTTATTAAATAATATGTTAGTTCTTGCTTTTATAGGGGATTATCTGGAGCGAGCAATGGGGAAATTAAAATATATTACTTTATATATTACAGCAGGAGTAGTTGCAAGTATTACATCTATGTATTATAATATTTATCAGGGGCAGGAGGTAATTGCCGCGGGTGCTTCGGGTGCGGTATTTGGAGTCATAGGAGGCATGATTTTTGTACTTATCTCCAATAAAGGCAGACTTGAAGATTTAAATATAAGAAGAATGATTATATTTGTTGTTTTGGTGCTGTATCAGGGTATTACAAGTCAGGGCATTGATAATGCTGCTCACATTGGAGGCCTTATTATGGGTATAATACTGGGAGCGATTTTTTATAGTAAAGAGATAGAATAAAATAGTTATCTTTCACAAAACTGTGAATGGTAGCTTAAAATAATAAAAAAGAGGTATATATATGAAAATTAATATTTACTATGGAGGAAGAGGGTTAATTGATGATCCGACAATATATGCAATCAATAAACTTACAGAGGTATTAGTTGAGCTTAGAGTAGAAGTTACAAGATATAATTTGTTTGAAACTAAAAATGGTATTATTACTCTTCCTCAAACATTAAAAGATGTTGATGGAGTTATTTTGGCGGCTACAGTTGAATGGTTTGGTATTGGCGGATTAATGATGCAATTTTTGGATGCTTGCTGGCTGTATGGGGATAAGGAAAAGATATCATCATTATATATGCTTCCTGTAGCACTTGCTACTACATATGGTGAAAGAGATGCAGAATTAACCTTAATTACTGCGTGGGAAACTCTTGGAGGTATACCTTGTAATGGGTTATGTGCTTATGTAGATGATTATGCGGAATTTGAAACTAATCCAGGATATGCGGAAGCCATTGAAAAAAAGGCAGAAATGCTTTATAGGAACATTAAGCAAAGAATTAAACCTTTACCAACTAGTAATAATGCTGTAAAACAAAACATTTTAAGAACCACATCAATTGATCTTACACCACAGGAAAGTGAACAACTTTCAAGATTTATTTCGGATGATGACTATGTAAGAAAACAAAAAGAAGATATAGAGCAGCTTACACAGTTATTTAAAGGAATGCTTGGGGAAAAAGATGGTAATGATGGGAAAGAATTTATTGCAGAGTTAAAATTAAGTTTTCGTCCTCAAGAAGACTTTAGTGCAGATTATTCCATTACCTTTACAGATATAAACAAGTCACTTATTATCAATATTGATAATAAGGACTTACATTGTTACTATGGTGATAATGACAGGGCTGATGTTATTGCGAAAACTACTCAGGAAGTTATGAGAAAAATCGTTAATGGAAGGATGACATTCCAAAGAGCCTTTATGTCTGGTGAGTTGTCAGCTAAAGGAGATTTTAAATTACTTAGGAATTTTGATAACTTATTTATCTTTGCTACAAAATAAACCTAAGGCAAGGTTAACAAACTGTTAATCTTGCCTTAGGCTATGGTTTTATGAAATTTGATTTTCAGTGATTATTATTGGCAGTGACAGAGTGAAGATAGTACCGCATGAATCAGAAGTAACACTTATAGTGCCAGTGTGTGATTCAATTATCCTTTTAGTAACTGCAAGGCCTAAGCCAGTGCCATTGGATTTATATGTAACAAAAGGTAAAAATATTTTTTCTAAATCATGTTCAGGAATTGATATTCCATTGTTATAGAATAAGATGTTGATATTATTATTGCAGTAATTTGTCGAAATTTTAACAATGCCAGTTCCATCTGGAACAGCTTCTAAAGCATTTTTGATTATATTTGTAAAACATTGTTTTAACTTAATTTTATCACCTTGTACAATTGTAAAATTATCATCAGTAGGAAACTCTAAGACAATACTTCGAGCAGTAGCAATAGGTGAGAAACTTAATTTCAAATCATTAAGAAATTCGCATAAATTAATATCAACTTTATTTATATACTCACCATTATTAAAGTTAGATAAATCATTAAGCAAATCTTTTAGAGAGTTAACATCTTCTACCAGACATGTCCAATAGTCGATTTTTTGAATTTCAGGATATTGTAATTCAATTAACTGAATTGCCCCATTTATTAATGTTACAGGATTTCTTATTTCATGAAAAATTTTAGATAAATTAAATTGTTGTTCTTCTTTAAAACGTTTTACAAATTGTGCAAAGTCACTATTTAATTCTGATAGTTCTTTTATTTTTTCTATTTCTTTAACTGTAAACATTTTCCAATCACCCTCCATAATGATTGTAGCATAATTTTATTAAAAGTGCAAGAAAAAAAAGTTGAATTCTTTGTATAGAACTTATACATTGTTACTAAAGACTAATACTATTTAGATTAATAACCTATTTAATAAATTAATTGTAAAATCAAAACAAAAGTGTTATTATTACAAATAGTATTAAAGTCGTACTATTTACATCTTAAAACTAACGATGAATAGTAATATTAAAAATAACGAAAGAAAGGAGAATATACGTGGATTGTATATTTTGTAAAATAGTAGATGAACAAATGCCTTCTTATACTGTATATGAAGATCAATATTGTAAGGCAATTTTAGACATATCACCAGCTAACAAAGGACATGTGATTATAATTGCAAAAGGACATTATGAAAATATTTATGAGATTCCAAAAGATGATGCAGCAAATATCTTTAGTACAGTAACAAGAATTTCAAGAGCTATCAAAGAAGTATTTAAATGTGAAGGTCTTAATATATTGCAAAACAATGGAGAGATTGCAGGACAAACAGTATCTCATTTTCATATACATCTAATTCCAAGATATAATAATGATGGGGTAATAATTAAAACGAAGCATTTAACCTTAGAAAAGGAAGAGTTTCAGGAAATTGCAATAAATATTAAGAAATCTATAGAAAATTAACTAATTGATATTAGAAAGCTCATTAATAATAATGCTTTGCTTATAGACTTTGTTTTTTTAAAGCTATTTAAGCAAAGCATTATTATTTTTTCATATATGATAATTTAAACTATGTTTTTTGCTGTACTCTTAATTAGACCTATAATAGTATCAATGGAGTCGTTTAATGTACTCTTTGACATAGTATCTATATAAGTTTTTCGATTGTTGTATACTTCATTAATTGCAGATAAAAGACTCTCATTAGTAAGGTCATCTTCATTAATTACATAGCTATAACCCTGCTTTTTAAAGGAATCACCATTAAGGATCTGATCCCCTCTGCTTGCTCTTGCTGAAAGAGGAATTAATATATTAGGTTTTCTTAATGCGAGAAGTTCACAAATAGCATTTGCACCAGCTCTTGAAATAACAACATCAGCACAATCTAGTAAATCACTAAGTTCCTTTTTAACATACTCAAATTGTATGTATGAAGGGGTATTCAACAAAAGATTGTCTATTTTATCTTTACCGCAAATATGTATAACCTGATACGATTTTGTTATTTCAGTTAAACATTCTCTTACAGCTTGATTTATAGCAACTGATCCCATACTTCCGCCAATCACTAAAATCACAGGCTTCTCAATAGAAAAATTACATAATTTAAGACCTCTTAATTTGTTTCCGGTAAATAATTCTTTTCTGATAGGTGTACCAGTAAGAAGGGCTTTTTCTTTAGGAAGATGTTCAAGGGTTTCAGGAAAATTGCAACAAATATTACTTGCTGATGAAATACAAAGCCTATTAGCAAGACCAGGGGTCATATCGGACTCATGAATAATTGATGGAACTTTATTTCTTTTGGCTGCAATAACAACAGGAACAGTAACAAAACCACCTTTTGAAAATACAATGTTTGGTTTTAATTCTTTTATTATTGAACTTGCCTGAGCAAAGCCTTTTATTACCCTAAATGGATCAGAAAAGTTTTTGGGGTCAAAATACCTTCTTAATTTGCCGCTGGAAATTCCGTAGTAGGGTATATTAAGTTCTTCTATTAATTTCTTTTCTATACCATCAACAGAACCTATGTAATGTATGTCGAATCCTTCTCTTTTTAATTCAGGAATTAATGCAATATTAGGAGTAACATGACCGGCAGTACCGCCGCCTGTTAATATAATTCTTTTCATATAAATCCTCCGTTCTCAGTTTTAAAAATAATTAAAGATTAAACTATAAGTAAAAATATCAAGTACAAAATCTTTCTCTATACGCACAATGCTTGCAAAGTTCCTCAACAATAATTTTTTTTGAGAAACCGTTAAGCATATTTTTGACCCGTGGAGTATTTAGTATATATTCAAGGGAATAATTTTTTATATTTCCCAGATTGGTTATACCATCACTATCCAGACAGCAAGGGACAACCGTTCCGTCAACAAGTATGGCAAGTTGTTGTTTAAGACCATAACAAAATCCTTTATCTCCAACAGTGGGCAAGGAAATGGAGGGCCAAATAAATTGATAATCCTGATTTAAATAGATTCTTTCAGACAACTTCATACCAGACTTTATATTGCTCATTGTAATTATATTCTTATCTAATTCAAATTGTTCCTTTAATTTGTCAAGAATATGCATGTTCTTTAAAATATTATTACAATTATATATATTGCTATCTAAATTCCACAATCGAAGAGAAGTAATAACATTAGTATATTCTCTAAAATAAGTGGCAGTTGAAATTATTCCGTCAATATATTCATCAAAATTGATTAGATTATTGCCTTCAAAACTATGCAATGAAACATTTATCTGCCTAAGTGATGTAGCATGTGACAGTTTCTCCATATTGTCTTTTAACAAGGTGCCATTAGTGGTTATATTAACAAACATTGAGTGATTGGCACAGATATTTAAAATCTCACCTAAATCAGGATGTAAAAGGGGCTCCCCCTTAACATGAAGATATACGTAGTCAGTAAAGGGGGACACTTTTTTAATTATGTTGGCAAAATCAGAAACTTCCATAAATTCAAGTTTTCGGCTGGTAGTGGGACAAAAACTGCAAGAGAGATTACAGGCATTTGTAATCTCAATATAAACTCTTTTAAATAGCTTTAAGTTTTTCATACTATTATATTTTTTTTAGTAAACAATCTACTAATCGGACAGTATGTAAAATGGCTTGTGCTTCAAATTCACCATAATCCATATGAGCACTATTATCTGCCTTATCAGAAATAGCCCTTATTATTACAAAAGGAAGATTGTTTAAAGATGCAGCATGTGCAATTGCCCCACCTTCCATCTCAGTGCAGTACCCATCAAATGCATTTACTAAAAATTTCTTCTTATCACTATCTGAAATAAATTGATCACCACTTACCACTCGCCCCAAAAAAACATTAATATCCGGATTAACCTCTTGACAGGCTTCTTTTGCTGCTTTAGATAACTTGTCATCAGAAATAAATATTGAACTTTCCATTCTTGGAATAACTCCAACCTCATAGCCAAAACCAGTTGCATCAAAATCATGCTGAAGAGCATCTGTAGAGATTACTATATCACCAATGTTTATTTCATTTTTAAGTGAACCTGCAATACCTGTATTTATAACACCGTCTACATTAAATAAATCAACCAATATTTGAGTGCAGATTGCAGCATTGACTTTTCCAATTCCACTTCTTACTATAATGACATCCTTCCCATAAAGACTACCAATATAAAAATTCATAGAAGCAATCATTTTAATTTCAGATAGTTCTAGTTTGTCTTTTAATATATTAACTTCTTCATCCATAGCACCAATAATTCCAATACGTTTCATGTGTACCTCCTAAAGTTTATTGTAATCAAGTAAATTATAATAATTATATCAAAAAATTTTTAAATAATAAAGCAAAAATTTAATTGATCTATTAAATATATATTAATAACAATTTATTTACAAAATTCCAAATTATACAACAGAGAAAACTGTAATTATTGAAAAGTTATTAGATAAAATTTTAATTTTATGCCATTTTATATTGAAATATGTAAATTTATTTTTAAGAAAGGGATCTTTTCAATTTGTTATATTTAATATATAATACATGTAAAATAATGGAAGGAAAGGTGCGTTTTATGTTAAATAATATAGCATTATATGAGTTTGTTTTGGAGGACATATTAAAAAATAATTTATTTATCTACATAATGATTGGATTTATGTTTTTAGGGCTTTTGATTAAGTTTATCGTAAATATTATTTTTAGAAGGCTTATTAAAGACTCAGATAATATGGGTGGTGCAAATGCAAAATTACTAAAACATATAAAATTAAAGTTTGAAAGTTATTACAAGTTAAACTTGGGTGTTAATAATGTGGATATCTTTGTGGATAAGTATGTATATAAGCATAAAGTTGGTGGATTATTGTTATCCACATGGAAGAATTTTGGTGGACAAGTTATTGCATGGTGTGCACTTACAGGTGTAATAGGCTCGATTTTAGGTATTATGTATAATATAGATAAAGTACACATTTTATCCACAGTGCTGGTTGGGATTTTGACCTGTTCAATATTAATTATTGTTGAAATGCATAGCAGTATTGATGTGAAAAATAAGATTTTATGCACTAATCTTAAAGATTATTTGGATAACTATTTGAGGATTAGGTTAGAATATGAGTATTTTAATAAAGAAGATCTAAAAAAATATCAAAATGAGTATTTTCTAAATGAAGAGGAATTAAGTAAAAGAAATCAAGAAATAAAAGAAAAAGAAAACAATATGGAACCAAGTAATAATATTCCCTTTACGGCAGCCACAAAGGAAGCTAATTTAGAGCAAAATAATGATATGGAGTATTTGCTTAAGACCTTAAATGGTGCTTTATATGGTAAGATAGATAATAAAGGAGAAGAAAAAATTGGTAACAAACTTATAAAGATAGAAAAGGAAGATGAAAAGATTATTGAAGAAATATTAAAAGAGTATTTAGTATAAAGGTTTTGTTCTTTGAATCATATAATATACTTATAAAATTTGTCAAAAATTTAGTCAAATTGCCTTATTAAAAAAAATGTATTGATTATACCTTACGCATTTGCTAAAATGAATTTGTAAATTAAAATTAGGAGCGTGTAAAAATGGGAAATAAAGTATCATTTGACTATTCAAAAGCATCAATGTTTGTTACAGATGCCGAAGTAAAATTAATGAGCAAACTTGTTGACAATGCTTTTATTGAGCTAAAGCAAAAAACAGGAGCTGGCAATGATTTCCTAGGCTGGATAGACCTTCCTGTTGATTATGACAAAGAGGAATTTAATAGAATAATAAAGGCAGCAGAAAAAATTAAAAGTGATTCAGAAGTTCTATTGGTTATTGGTATTGGTGGTTCTTATCTTGGAGCAAGAGCTGCTATAGAATTTTTAAGACACGGATTTTATAACTCAGTTTCTAAAGAGATTCGTAAAACACCAGAAATTTATTATGTTGGTAATAATATTAGCAGTACTTATATTAATCAATTAGTTGAATTAATTGGTGACAGGGATTTCTCTATTAATATGATTTCAAAGTCAGGAACTACAACTGAACCTGCTATTGCATTTAGAGTATTTAAGAAGATTCTTATTGAAAAATATGGTAAAGAAGAAGCTTCAAAGAGAATTTATGCTACTACAGATAAAGAAAGAGGAGCTTTAAAGAATCTTGCTAATGAAGAAGGTTATGAAAGTTTTGTTGTGCCAGATGATGTAGGAGGACGTTTCTCTGTTTTAACTGCGGTAGGTCTTCTTCCAATTGCAGTTAGCGGAGCTGATATAAACAAGCTTATGGAAGGGGCACAGAGTGCAAGGAACAGGTGTCTTAATAATAAGTTTGAAGATAATGATGCACTTCAATATGCAGCTATTAGAAATATCCTTTTAAGAAAAGGAAAGTCCATAGAGATATTAGCTAATTATGAACCTGCTTTTCATTATGTTTCGGAATGGTGGAAGCAATTATTTGGTGAAAGTGAAGGCAAGGATCAAAAAGGAATTTTTCCGGCGGCTGTTGATTTTACAACGGATTTACATTCTCTTGGACAATTTATTCAAGATGGCAGCAGAACTATGTTTGAGACAGTTGTTAATCTGGAAACTTCTAAATGTGAAATTGTTTTAGAAGAGGAAGAGATTGATTTGGATGGTCTTAACTATTTGGCTGGAAAAACAGTGGATTTTATTAATAAAAGTGCAATGAACGGAACTATTTTAGCTCATACTGATGGTAATGTTCCAAATCTTTTGATTAATGTGCCAGAGCAAAATGAGTTTTATTTGGGAGAGCTTTTCTATTTCTTTGAGTTTGCCTGTGGGGTAAGCGGATATGTTTTGGGGGTTAATCCTTTTGACCAACCGGGGGTGGAAAGCTATAAGAATAATATGTTTGCATTGCTTGGGAAACCAGGGTTTGAGGTTGAGAGGGAGGCTTTGCTTAAAAGGTTGTAGGACGGACGATTTTAGGCGTCTGTTTATATGAATAATTAGAGGGTTAAAAGCCTGTTCCATCCAAATATATCTGAATATTCTGACTGTTGCCTTTGTGTCGAACAACTAAGATGGTGGAAATTTGCTAAGAACGCACACACAAAAAAAGAACTCGCTACGCTCAAACAACTTTTTGTGTGTGTGCAACGCAAATTTCCACCATCTAAGTTGTTCTGACACAAATGCAAATGTCAGAATATTCAGATATATTTGGATGGAACAGGCTTTTGACCCTCTAATTATTCATATAAACAGACGCCTAAAATCTGTGTATTCAGAGGGCTAAGGCTGAAAGGGATAGTGTTGGAAGTAGTTTTTGTATTATATTATGGTTACTATTCACGGCCTGATTAATATTAGGTTAATGAAAAAGTTCTTCAATACAGTAAATTAATTTTTCAAGTGAATAGTAGCATATTTATGATATGTTATTTTGGGGATTTTTAAGGAACTGTTGACTTTATGTTTATACTATGATATTATGTGGTTAACAAGGGAACAATCGCCACAAGGGGTTGACCAGTTAATTAGATAGAAAATACCACCCTAAACTGCTCAAAGTATCAGGGTGGTTTTTCTATGTACGGCTACTTACAAAACGCAAAAACGAATGTAAGTAATGCCATGAAATGGATTGTTTTGTCGTGTGTTGTTTTAATGATTTTGATTCAAACGCATATTTTTATCTTTCTTGCAAATAATATATTTTATAAGTATATTAAGGGGTGAGAATGTTGCATATTGATCAAAAATGGAAAAATGTAATTTTAGTGGTGGCAACAACAATTGGAGTTTATTTGTCGTTTAAATACTTGCTCCCGTTGGTGTTGCCATTTTTGTTAGCTTATATGTTGGTTGCAGCAATTATGCCAATTGTTAATTTTATGCATAGGAAGTTTAGGGTTTCTAAGGGGGTTGGTGCTGGAGGAGTTTTGGTTTTATTGATGATTTTGATGGCTTTTTTGTTGAAGTTTTTGATTACTAATATTATTAAACAGATTAAGAGATTAATTGAAAATCTGCCTGCTTATTTGGATTATTTGTCGGAAAAAATTGATGGTATTTGTTGCAGTGCGGATGGATTATTTGGGTTTGATGATGGGTATTCAAGAAGTATTATTGATGGCAATTTAACTAGTTTTGTGGAGAAGATGAAAAATGATTTGATGCCAAGCGTTACTGAGAGGACTATGTCTGTTGTTATTTTTATGGGAATATTGGTTGGGGTCTTTTTTATTATTTTTATTTCTGTTATATTGATAATTAAGGATCTGGGAAAGATGAAGGATAATATTAGGCAAACTGATTTTTTTTATGATATTAAAAAGGTTTATAGGAAAGTTGCGGATGCAGGGATTGCTTATTTGAGGGCAGAAATTATTATTATGTCTATTATTATGTTGGTGTGTGTTGTTGGCTTGATGATAATGAAAAATGAGTATGCACTTTTAATTGGGATTTTAGTTGCTATATTGGATGCATTTCCTGTGTTTGGAAGTGGATTTGTTTTTGTGCCTTGGAGTATTTTTAATATGATAAAAGGGGATTTTTTGGAGGCGGCTATACTGATTACTTTATATATAATTACAGCTTTAATCAGACAATTTCTTGAACCTAAATTAATTGGTGAAAAGATTGGGATAATGCCTCTTTATACTATTGTTGCTATGTATGTTGGATTAAATTTGTTTGGAGTGCTTGGATTTATTGCAGGGCCTATTGGGTTGGTTTTGATTAGGGCTATACTGGAGGAAAATTTAGGATAGGGTTGTGGATGTTTTGGAGCTTTTAGTATTTTACAGTAAAGCTCCAAAGAGTTTTTTTAATACTTAAAGTTGATTTGTGTAATTTGTGCTATTCAGTTAAAAATTTACGGGTTCATATTAAAATATTACCTATACAAAAATAGAAACTATTGGTAAAATAGATATATACATGTAAGGGGTTACACATACATTAAGTAACTATAAACAAGATTAAATCAGGAGGTAATTTTATGGGAAAAAACTTACTAAATAATAGTCTAAGAAAAGTTTTATCTTATTTTATGGTTTTAGCATTATTTGTGACAAGTATTAATGCTGGTATTTTGGGAAGGAAATTAGTTGTAAGTGCTGATGATGGAGGAACAAATTATATTGCTAATGGTGACTTTGAATTAGATATATGGGGAGCGGATGCAGGTTGGAGTAAAGAGTCAACATCATGGGATGGTGGGACTTCCATACAATGGAAGGGTGACAATGCTAAAGCAGGTAATGCCTTAGATGCATATGCAGGAGCAGATACGGTTATAACGGTAAAACAGGATATAACTGTTGCAATAGCAGGAACATATGATTTTAGTGTATGGTATCAAGGAACAACAGCGGGAAGCGTGAAGTTATTTGCAACAATAGATTCTACTGATACAAATGGTACACCAGTTACATATCCAGGATATGGTAACTGGACAGAGGTTGAATTAAAGGATGTAGAAATTGAAGCAGGAACGACATTAACTATAGGAGCAATTATTGATGGTCCTACAGGTGCATGGGCAGTTTTAGATGATTTCACTATGACAAGAACTGGCGATATTAATGGAGGCGTCCAACCATATGAAATGACAGTTTTAAACGGAGATTTTGAAGCTGGAGCAGAAGTTGCATGGAACGATATAATTAAAATTGATGATAATTCTGGTGCAATAGTAGCAACAGGAACAGGAACTAATGCTACAGAAAGATTAAGTATTTGGAATAATAATCTATCAGTTAATTCTATAAACATTTACCAAACTATAACAGGACTTGAAAACGGTAAATATAAAGTAACATATATCTCAGAAGGTGCCAATGCAAGTGCCGGCTTTTCATTAGTTCTAAGTGATGGCTCAGGAGAATTATCATCAACTTCTCATGTTACAAGTGGCTGGGATGTGTGGAATACCACTGAATCAAGCGAAGTTAGTGTTACAGATGGAACACTTACCATTGCTTTTAAGGGTGATTGTGCAGGGGACGGATACTGGACTAATATAGATAATGTAAAATTATATAAATTAGATGGAGCACCATCTGTAATAGTTGATCCTGTTGATGCAAGTATATTTGTTAAAAAGGTAAATGGATTAAGTCAAGACTTCATTATGGGAGCAGATATTTCAAGCTTAATATCCTTAGAAGATAGTGGTGTTAAATTCTACGATGAAGATGGAAATGAACAAGATATATTAACTACTTTAAAAGATTCAGGTGTTAATTATGTGCGTGTCAGAGTATGGAATAATCCATATGATGCTAATGGTAATGGATATGGCGGAGGAAACAATGACTTAGCAAAAGCTATTGAAATTGGTCAACGTGCTACTGCAAATGGTATTAAACTTTTAGTAGATTTCCATTATTCAGATTTTTGGGCAGATCCTGGAAAACAGCAAGCCCCAGTGGAATGGGAAAATATGACTGTTGCACAAAAGGAAACAGCAGTATATGATTACACCAAAGCTTCTTTAGAAGCATTAATAAATGCCGGTGTAGATGTAGGTATGGTACAGGTTGGTAATGAAACTAATGGTGGAATTTGTGGAGTTACTGGCTGGGAAAATATGTGTAAGATATTTAGTGCCGGAAGCAAGGCGATTAGAGATGTAGACTCTAATATTCTTATAGCAATACATTTTACAAATCCTGAAACTTCAGGAAGATATGCAAACAATGCAAAAGAATTAGATGATCGTGGTGTAGATTATGATGTATTTGCAACTTCATATTATCCATTTTGGCATGGTACACTTTCAAATCTGACATCTGTTCTTAAGAATGTGGCAACAACATATAACAAAAAGGTTATGGTTGCAGAAACTTCTTATGCTTATACCAAAGTAGATGGTGACGGCCATGATAATACAGCACCAAAATCTTCCGGTCAGACATTAAACTATCCTATAACTGTTCAAGGTCAGGCTAATTCTTTAAGGGATGTAATAGAAGCAGTTGCTAATGTTGGTTCTTCTGGTATAGGTGTATTCTATTGGGAACCAGCTTGGATACCAGTTTCAGGTAATACGTTAGAAGAAAGAAAAGCACTTTGGGAGCAATACGGTTCTGGTTGGGCGTCTAGCTATGCAGCTTCATATGATCCAGATGATGCAGGTGTATGGTATGGCGGTAGTGCAATAGATAATCAAGCATTATTTGATTTTACAGGTCATCCATTAGAATCATTAAATGTATTTAAATATGTTTATACAGGAGCAGTAGCACCGAAAGCCATTGATGAGGTTAAGGATACTTCTTTATCAGCAGAGTATGGAAGTACAATAGTAATGCCGGAAAAAGTTGATGTAATATATAATGATGGTACAACAGAACAAGTAAGTGTAACTTGGAATAGTACTCAGGTTCAAAATGCAAAAGCAACAGGAATTGGAACTTATAAAATAACTGGTACAGTAGATGTTGTTTATTCAGTTACATGTGTGTTAACAATTAAACCTGTGAACTTGTTGGTAAATTCAAGCTTTGAAGGTTCTGATATGAGTGCTTGGGTAATTCAAAATACAAGTGGTGTTGGAACTACACCAACAGACAGGCAAAATAAGGCATCGGATGCTAAAACAGGAGAGTATTCATTACATTTTTATTCAGCCAATGCAATGGATTTTACAGTAAAACAGACAGTTACAGGATTAAAGGCAGGAACATATAATTATAGTATGTGTCTTCAAGGTGGAGATGTTAAAAATGGAGATTTATCTATTTCTGTATTAGTTAATGGTGTACTATATGATACAAAAGCCACAAGTGTAAATGGTTGGGTAAATTGGAGCAATCCTAAAATTGAAAATATTCCCGTGACTAGTAATAATTCTACTATTACTGTATGTGCTAAAATAAAAAGTGATGGAGGAGCATGGGGAACCATGGATGACTTCTATTTATATTTGACACCAATTAGTGGAGGAGAGCCTACAACACAACCAACGACACAACCAACAACAACAGAAACAACAACCGAACTTCCTAGTAACGTTCAAAAAACTAATGAAGGCGGAAAAGAAGTATTGGTAATTAACAAATCTGGAAACTTTGATTTCTCAGGTGTTACTGTTAAATCTGAATTAAAGGTTGAAAGTGAAGGCGTAACGCTAAAGAATATTAAATCTAATTCTAATGTTGTTCTTGATGCAAAAAATGTTTCGCTAGAAAATGCCCAAATTGATGGAAATGTATCAGTTAATGGGGAAGGTGTTGAGCTAAAAGATTCTACTGTTAATGGTGTAATATCATTTTCAGGAGAAGGAGCAAAGCTTAATAATACAACAATTAATGGAGAACTAAAGATATCAGGTAATAACACAGAAATTAACAATGCTACTATAACAAAAGGATTAACCATAGGAAAAGAATTAAAAAATGGTGAACTTAGAGTAGCAGGCAGTAAAATAAATGGAAAAATAAACATTAAGGGTGGCGGTAAAAATAGTATATATTTTACTGATTCTCAAATTAATGATATAGTAGTAAATAAGGCGGCTTCTTCAAGTGAAGAAATTGTAAGAGTAGTATTTAGTGGAACTACTGTAGAAACTCTTAATATTCAATCTTCTGCAAATATAGTTAGTAGCACTGCTAATGGTATAAAGACAACTAATATTTTAGTTCCAAATAAAGCCGATGTAACCTTAACAGGTAAGTTTGGTAAAGTTAATTTAAATGGTTCAAATACCACATTAAAAGTTACTAATGGAACAATTAATGACCTATCAGTAAAAGCGAAAGCAGCAAAATCAACAATTAACTTTTTAGATAATTCAAAGGTTACTAAATATACACTTGCAAAAGGTGTAACCATTGATAAATCAAACCCAAGTAAGCATGTTGTTAAGATAGGTGCAACAAGTATTGATTTAAGCTATTCAAGTTATGAATTAAAGGTTGGAAAGAAATTTAAAGTATCAGCTAAAATGAATCCAGCTAATACTACTGATAGTCTAAGCTATTCAAGCAGTAACTCTAAGATTGCTAAGGTAGATAAGAATGGTGTAGTAACAGGATTAGGAAAAGGAACAGTAAAGATTACGGTAAAAGCTTCAAATGGAAAGACTGCTATTTGTGAAATAACTATAAAATAATAAATAACTCAACTTTCTCATACATGATTCAAGGCTAAATAAAATGGTTTAAAGAGCAATTAAGAAATAAAAGTAAAATGGAGTATCAAGTCAATATTAACATTGAGTTGATACTCCATTTCTTATTATTTTATTAATCATCATAGTGGCCTTTGCATTGTACTATTTCAATTTGTCCATGTAATATACTGTATACAAGTCTATTACAATCATCAATTCGACGACTCCATAATCCATCGGTATATCTTAAAGGTTCTGGTTTGCCAATTCCTTCAAAATTATTACGTTCAATATCTTTTAACAATGCATTTATACGCTTTAAAGTCTTTTTGTCCTGCATTTGCCAGTAAAGATATTCTTCCCAGGCTCGTTCTGTGAAGATTAACTTACTCATCTTCCATTGCCTCTAATTCATCCATTGTTTTAATAACTATCTTTCCTTGCTTTAGTTGTTCAATACTTTCAGAAAGTGCTTTTACATTGCTGATATCAAAAAATGGATCAATTGATACTTCAAAAGGTATTCTTTTTTCACGACTCATTTTTTGGGCAAAAATTGTAAATGCAGTTGTCATATTAATACCTAATTCTTGACAAATTAGTTCCATATTTTTTTTTAATTCTTCATCCATACGAATATTTACCAGTACTTGTGCCATTTATTATCACTCCTTAAAAAAATATATATTTATTATATCAATTTGTAAATACAATGTCAATATATTATATTTACAAATTCAATTTTGTAATATAGAACCTGCCATTTCGACAATCCTTTGTAACTAAACCTTTTGAATTACAGCTTTGCCTCAACAAACTATATTCCCTCAGAGTAACTTTAGATTCTATGAAAAAAGCATTTTAAGCCATGGAAATGAGACTATGATGTATTTTCATAGGCTCATTGGAATGTTTGGCTTAACTGTTTTTTTCATAGAATCTAAAGTTACTCTGAGGGTACAGTATCTAAATGGTAATGCGTCCGTAATACAAAACCTTAAGCCGACAAAAGAGTGAAAACAACAATAATAAAGTTTACAATTATATAAATATTAACATCTTGACAAATATCTCCCCCTATACTAAAATAAAATCATATAAAAAGCGAAGAAAAGGATTAGTATATAATCAGAATCACCACAGAGAGAATACGATAGCTGAGAGTATTCGTGAGGAAATTATAGAACCTGCCTTGGAGCTCTATATGAAAATATAGCGTAAGTCCAGCGTTAATGGATGAAAAAGAGAACTACAAATGTAGTTAATTAGGGTGGTACCGCCGAGTCTTTCGGTCCCTTGTGAGGGATGAGAAGGGCTTTTTTTTATATAAAACTCTTTATTTTATTACATCCCAAAAACATTAAATCTTAATGAAAGAAGGAGACAACTATGGCAAAGGAAAAAAAATTAGTAGAAGCAATAACTTCAATGGAAGAAGATTTTGCACAATGGTACACAGATGTGGTAAAAAAAGCAGAGTTAATTGATTACTCAAGTGTAAGAGGATGTATGATTTTAAGACCAAACGGCTATGCTATTTGGGAAAACATACAAAAGGAAATGGATAGAAGATTTAAAGAAACCGGACATGAAAATGTGTATATGCCAATGTTCATTCCAGAAAGCTTACTTCAAAAGGAAAAAGATCATGTTGAAGGGTTTGCACCAGAGGTAGCGTGGGTAACTCATGGAGGATTAGAGCCATTACAAGAAAGACTTTGTGTAAGACCAACCTCAGAAACTCTTTTTTGCGACCTATATTCAAACATAATACAATCCTATAGAGATTTACCTAAATTATATAACCAATGGTGTTCAGTAGTACGTTGGGAAAAAACAACAAGACCATTTTTACGTTCAATGGAATTTTTATGGCAGGAAGGCCATACAGCCCATGCAACGGCAGAAGAAGCGGAAGAAGAAACAGTAAGAATGCTTAATGTATACTCTGATTTCTGCGAGGAAATACTTGCAATTCCAATGATAAAGGGACGTAAAACAGACAAAGAAAAATTTGCAGGTGCTAACGCAACCTATACAATAGAAGCTCTTATGCATGACGGAAAGGCATTACAATCAGGAACCAGCCATAATTTTGGAGATGGCTTTGCCAAAGCTTTTGGAATACAATATACAGACAAAGAAAACAAACTACAATATGTACATCAAACCTCTTGGGGAATGTCAACAAGAATAATCGGAGCTATAATCATGGTACACGGGGATGACAGCGGACTTGTACTACCACCAAGAATTGCTCCAATACAGGCAATGATTATACCAATTGCCCAACACAAGGAGGGTGTAATAGAAAAAGCCAATGAACTTAAAAACAGACTGTCAAACTTTAAAGTAAAGGTTGATGATTCAGATAAGAGCCCAGGATGGAAATTTAGCGAGCAGGAAATGAGAGGTATTCCAATTCGTATTGAATTAGGGCCAAAGGATATAGAAGCAAATCAGGCAATAATAGTAAGAAGAGATACAAGAGAAAAGATAGTTATATCATTGGATGAATTAGAAACTAAAGTAAAAGAAATCCTTGATTTAATCCAGTCTGAGATGCTAGAAAGAGCCAGAATCCACCGAGATGAGCACACTTATACAGCTAAAACAAAAGAAGAATTTGAACAAATAATGAAGGAAAAAACCGGTTTTGTTAAAGCTATGTGGTGCGGTGAATTAGAATGTGAAGAAAAAATAAAAGAAACTACAGGAGCAACATCAAGATGTATGCCATTTGAGCAGGAAAAAATTGCAGATACGTGTATATGCTGTAATAAGCCTGCAAAGTCTATGGTTTACTGGGGAAAGGCATATTAAAATAAATGAGGTGCAAAAGTAGATGAATATAGCAGTACCTGAAAATGTTAACTACATTATAAATACACTAATTCAAAATGGATATGAAGCTTATGCAGTTGGGGGATGTGTACGTGACAGCATTTTAGGAAAAACTCCAAAGGATTGGGATATTACTACTTCAGCAAAACCTGATAAAGTAAAAGAATTATTTAAAAGAACAATAGATACAGGTATTGAACACGGAACAGTAACTATAATGCTTGATAAAGTAGGATATGAAGTTACCACTTACCGTGTGGATGGAGAATATGAAGACAATAGACATCCAAAGAATGTGGAATTTACTACCAACTTAACTGAAGATTTAAAAAGAAGAGATTTTACAATGAATGCCATGGCATATAATGAAATCCATGGATTAGTAGATGAATTTGATGGTGTAGTGGATTTGGAAAGCAAACAAATAAAATGTGTAGGAGATCCATTAGAAAGATTTAATGAAGATGCTCTTAGAATGTTAAGGGCTGTAAGGTTTGCAGCACAGTTAGGTTATAAAATACATGAAGATACTTTAAGGGCAATAAGCATAAAAGCCGAAAACCTTGAATATATCAGTGCAGAAAGAATACAGGTAGAGCTTAACAAAACCATTACATCAGATAATCCTAATAAAATATTAATTTCCTATAATTCAGGTATAACCAAAATTATTTTTAAAGAATTTGATGATATGATGATTACAGAGCAAAACAATCCAAATCATATTTATAATGTTGGAGAGCATACAATTAAGGCAGTGGAGAATATTGGGAGTGACCATATACTAAGATGGACAATGCTGTTACACGATATTGGAAAGCCTAAAACAAAAACCATTGATGAAAATGGAATAGGTCACTTTTACGGTCATGCAGAAGTTAGTGCTGATATGGCAAAAGAGATCCTAAAAAGACTTAGATTTGATAATTACACAATTGATACTGTAGTAAGGCTTGTTAGATGGCATAGCTATGATATTAAACCAACAAAAAAAGCAGTAAGAAAAGCGGCAAACAAAATAGGTGTAGATATTATGGAAATGTTATTTGAGGTAAAAAAAGCAGATATTCTCGCAAAAAATCCTTTAATTATTGAGAACAGATTATTGATTTTAGATGAAGTCGTACAAGTATACAATCAAGTTAAATCAGACAATGACTGCATAAATTTAAATCAGCTTGCAATAAACGGAAAAGATTTAATCGAAATTGGAATAAAACCAGGAATATTAATTGGCAATATATTAAATGACCTTCTTCAAAAAGTTTTAGAGGAACCTAAATTAAATAAAAAGGAGATTTTAATTGAAGAAGTAAAACAACAATTAAAAGTTTAATATATTAAAATGAAATCCTGTTTTCATATTTTGAGAAGAACTTACATACATTAGAGTAGGGCTTTTCAAAAATGAAAACAGGATTATTTTTTAGTTTAAATGTCTAAAAAATATAATAATGTGTTAGGAGGATTTTTAATGGATGAGAAAAATCATGAGATATTATGCCAATATGAAGTTAAGGTTTTTACCACATATAGAGGAAGAGGTTCAATAATTTGCGAAACAGATAAAGGGAGAATGCAATTAAGGGAATTTACAGGCTCTGTAAATAGAATTGAATTTGAATATGATGTAAAAAATAATCTTATTGAAAAAGGTTATAGAAACGTTGACCAGTACATAAGAAATGTAAACGGAGAATTATTAACAGAGGACAAATTTGGAAACAAATTTATATTAAAGAATTGGTTTGATGCTAGAGAATGTGATTTAAGTAATAAAGAAGAAATATTTGATGCAGCAAATAATTTGGCAAATCTTCATAAATTAATGAGAAACATACCAATTGATGAAGAAAGAATAAAATACAATACCTTTACAAATCTGGGTGATTCCTTAGAAAAGCATTCAAAGGAGTTGAAAAAAGTTAAAGGATATATTAATAATAAAAAGAAAAAAAATGAATTTGAGGTTAGGTTCTTATGTTGCTTTAATGAGTTTTACAATAAAGGTAAAGAAGCTTTAGACTTGTTAGACAATTCAAGATATCTGGATTTGTTTAATGAGGCAATAAATGAAAAGACAGTTTGCCACGGCAGTTACAACCACCATAATGTTTTAATGTTAAATAACGATATTGCCACAACGAATTTTGAAAAGGTTAATATAAATGTTCAAATAATGGATTTGTATCAATATTTAAGAAAAGTTATGGAAAAAAACTACTGGAATGTGGAGCTTGGTAATGAAATTATAGAGGAATATGACAGGGTTAAACCTCTTGAAAAAGAAGAAGTTGAAAGCCTATATATTATGCTTTTATTTCCTGAAAAGTTTTGGAAAATAACAAATTATTATTATAATTCAAGAAAATCTTTTTTGCCAAAAAGAAATACTGAAAAATTATGTACACTACAAGTTCAAAGTGTAGATAAAGATAACTTTTTGGAAAGTCTAAGGATGAATATTAAACTGTAAAGGAGATTCCTACTATTCACAGCCAATGGGCCATAAACAACCCATTAGGAAGAATGCTTCCTAATGGGTATTGTCTCATTTCCATGGCATATAATACCATTATAAAGTATAATAAGCCCTCTCCCATAGAGAATTTAGTTTTTGAAGCAAAGCTGTGATTCAAAAGGTTTAGTTTGGAAAGATTGTTGAATTGTAACCTTAATTAATAGTTCTTTATTTTTTGTGCTCTAACAAACAACATTCTATATGTTGTTTGTTAGTTTAAATAATTCATTTATATTATATGGATTACCCTCACAAAGTCTTATTAATGCCTCTGTTTCATTTATTCCATTTCTATAACATGTTTCTATGTAACTCTTTATTATATCATAATTCTTTGCCGATTCCTCTAAATGAAATTGACCAGATATTTTCATTTTGCTTTTTATCCCTCTTAGAGCTCTTTCATTCAAATTATTTGAAAATGGAAATTCAAAATTTACTACCCATGAAATATAATTATCCTTATATTTCAATATTCTAAGTATTAATGTTCGCTCATCTTTTCCATAGTATTTGCTAAAGTCTTCCTTATTTTCAGAAATCCCATCTAGCATAATCTTATCAAACTTAAGTTAGCAAGATTGGCAGTGAATAGTAACCAAAAAACAATGTTCTAAAATAAAAAATGAAAAAGTTGTTGCATTTACAAAAGAAATGTGTTAATATCTTTGTAGGAAAAACAAGTGTATTCCGTGTGCAAACATTAAGGAGAGATTTACATGGAAGATAATAGGTATTTTGTAGTGAAGAAGAAAGCTGTTCCAGAAGTACTTTTAAAGGTAGTTGAGGCAAAGCGTTTACTGGATTCCTCAAAGACAATGACAGTTCAAGATGCAACAGATATTGTTGGAATAAGCAGAAGTTCATTTTATAAATATAAAGAAGATATATTTCCGTTTTATGAAAATACAAGGGGTAAGACAATTACGTTCGTATTGCAATTAAATGATCAGCCAGGATTGTTGTCAAATGTACTAAATCATGTAGCAGGATATCAGGCTAATATTTTAACAATACATCAAAGTATACCAACTAATGGTATAGCGTCGTTAACAATTAGCATTAATATATTACCTACAACAGGAGATATTTCCAAGATGGTAGAAGAGATAGAGCGGTTAGAAGGAATACATTATTTAAAAATATTAGCCAGGGAGTGATTACATGATAAAGATAGGTATATTAGGCTATGGAACAGTTGGTTCAGGAGTAGTCGAAGTATTAGAAACTAATTTTGAAAGTATTAATAAAAGAGCAGGTCAGGAGATTGAAATAAAGTATGTATTAGATCTTAGAGATTTTCCAGGTGAAAAGATTCAGGAAAAGATAGTTCATGACTTTAATGTGATTGTTAATGATCCAGAGATTAATATTATTGTTGAGGTAATGGGGGGCATTGAGCCTGCTTATTCATTTGTTAAAGAAGCACTTGAAAAAGGAAAAAGTGTTGTTACTTCAAATAAAGAATTGGTAGCAAAACATGGGGCAAGTTTGCTAAAGCTTGCCAGAGAAAACCAATTAAACTTTTTATTTGAAGCAAGTGTTGGAGGTGGAATTCCAATTATCAGACCACTAAATCAATCTTTAACCGCTGATGAGATTGAAGAAATTACAGGTATTTTAAATGGTACAACTAACTATATATTAACTAAGATGAGTAATGAAGGTCTTAACTTTTTAGAAGTGCTTAAAGAGGCTCAGGAAAAAGGATATGCAGAACGTAATCCTGAGGCGGATGTGGAAGGTTATGATGCATGCCGTAAGATAGCAATACTTTCTTCACTTGCATACGGAATGCAGGTGGATTATGAGGATATATACACAGAAGGAATTACTAAGGTTTCAGAAAATGATATTAAATACGCAAAAGAATTAGGTGCAAGTATAAAATTATTGGCTTCCAGTAAAAAAATAGACAAAAAAATATACGCAAGTGTTTCTCCAAAGATGATTAATTCAGACCATCCTTTATACAGTGTAAATGATGTATTTAATGGAATCTTTGTTAAGGGTAATGTTATTGGAGAAGTTATGTTCTATGGAAGAGGTGCAGGAAAGCTTCCAACAGCAAGTGCAGTTGTTGCAGATGTTGTGGATGCTGCAAAGCATTTAGGAACTAATATTATGACAATTTGGAGTAGAAAAAAATTAGAGCTTGCGGACCTTTTGGATAGCGAGAGCAGATTTTTTATTAGATTACAGGGTAGCGAATCAGAGCTTTTGGAACAGGTAAAAGAGTTATTCGGTGAAGTTTTAACAGTAAATGTTAGTGATATTACTGGAGAATATGCATTTATTACAAGCAAAATTACAGAAAAGTCATATAAGGAAAAGATTTCAAAATTTAGCAATGTGCTAGGAATGATTAGAGTGGAATTTTAATCAGATGTTTCAAGGAGGAAGTTATGAAATATGTAATAATATTAGGGGATGGAATGGCTGACGAAGGTATTGAATCCATTGGGAACAAAACACCTCTTGAATGTGCTAACACTCCTATAATGGATGAATTAGCTAAACAATCGGAAATCGGATTAGTACACACAATTCCTGAAGGTATGAGTCCCGGAAGTGATACAGCCAATCTTTCAGTTTTAGGATATAATCCAAAGAAGTTTTATACCGGTCGTTCACCTTTAGAAGCACTTAGCATCGGGGTTGATATGAAGGACACTGATATTTCACTTAGATGTAATGTTGTAACTGTTTCTGAGGATGATGTGGAATATGAAAATAAAACTATAATAGATCATAGTGCCAGTGAAATAACCACAGAAGAAGCAAGAGAACTGATTGATGCACTTAAAGAAGTCTTAGAAAATGAAACGTATAAATATTACGTAGGAACAAGCTATAGGCATCTAACTATTTGGGAGAATGGTGAAGTTGTGGATTTAACACCTCCCCATGATATCCTTGGAAATATAATAAGAGAATATTTACCTAAAGAGAATTCTCTTAAGGAAATGATGAAAAAAAGTTACGACATACTTAATAATCATCCTGTTAATATAGAAAGAGCAAAAAAAGGATTAAACAAGGCAAATTCCATATGGTTTTGGGGAGCAGGAACAAGACCTTCATTAGAATTATTTGAAGAAAAATACAATAAAAAGGGTGCAATGATATCTGCGGTTGATCTTTTAAAAGGTATAGCAGTTGGTGCAAAAATGCATAACATAGAAGTAGAAGGTGCTGACGGAACTTTACACACTAATTATTATGGAAAAGCAAAAAGTGCAGTAGATGCATTAACCAAAGATGGATTTGATTTTGTATATGTACATGTAGAAGCTCCAGATGAGATGGGTCATCAGGGAAACCTTGAGAATAAACTAAAAGCGATTGAATATTTAGATCAAAAAGTAATAAAGCCTGTTAAGGAAGGGCTTGATGAAGTAGGAGTTGAATATAGAATGCTTATACTTCCAGATCACCCTACTCCAATCAGGCTAAGAACACACACCAGTGATGCTGTTCCATATATGTTATATGATTCAACGAATATTTTAAATAAGACTTGGAATTATAATGAATTAGAATGCAAAAAGACTGGAAAGGTAATAGAAGAAGGACACACATTAATGGATTATTTGTTTTTTAAATAAAATAAATATATTAAATTAGGAGGTAACCATGTTAGTAGTTAAAAAATTCGGTGGAACAAGCGTAGCCGACAAGGAAAGAATCTTCAATGTAGCAAGAAGATGTATTGAAGAATATAAAAAAGGCAATGAAGTAGTTGTAGTTTTATCTGCAATGGGTAAACAAACAGACGTTTTAATTGCTCAGGCAAAAGACATTAACCCTAATGCATCAAAAAGAGAACTTGATATGTTAATGACGACTGGTGAGCAGATTTCAGTTTCACTTATGGCAATGGCAATGGACGCTTTAGGAGTACCGGCAGTATCTCTTAATGCATTTCAGGTAGCAATGCACACAACTTCAGCATATGGTAATTCAAGATTAAAAAGAATAGATACAGAAAGAATAAGACATGAGCTTGATAACAAAAAGATAGTACTTGTTACAGGTTTTCAAGGAATTAATAAATCAGATGATTACACAACACTTGGACGTGGAGGTTCTGATACAACAGCCGTTGCACTGGCAGCAGCATTAAATGCAGATGCATGTGAAATTTACACAGATGTTGACGGTGTATTTACAGCGGATCCAAGAATTGTAAAAGAAGCAAGAAAATTAAATGAGATTACTTATGATGAAATGTTAGAGCTTGCAACTCTTGGTGCAGGAGTCTTACACAATCGCTCCGTAGAGCTTGCAAAGAAACAAGGAGTTCAATTAGTAGTACGTTCAAGTCTTAATACATCAGAAGGAACAGTAGTCAAGGAGGAAGTTAAAATGGAAAAAATGTTAGTGAGCGGTGTAGCATCAGATAAGAATGCTGCACGTATATCAGTAATAGGTCTTGAGGATCAACCAGGAGTAGCATTCAAATTATTTAATCATCTTGCAAGATACAACATTAATGTTGATATTATTCTTCAATCAGTTGGACGTGATGGAACAAAAGATATCAGCTTTACAGTAACAGAAGATAGTGTTGACGAAGCAGTTGAAATTATTAAAAGACATTCAACAAGCATTAAATGCCAGTCAATTGATGTTGAAAAAAATGTTGCAAAAGTATCAATCGTTGGAGCTGGTATGATGTCAAATGCCGGTGTTGCAGCTAAGATGTTTGAAGCACTTTATGATGTTGGAGTAAATATTAAAATGATTTCTACTTCAGAAATTAGAGTAACAGTTCTAATTGACGAAGCACAAGTTGAAAAAGCTATGAATGCGGTACATGAAGCGTTTATTAGCCATTAATTGAAGCGTTAAAAGTCCTTTGCAAGATTTAATGTTCTTGCATGGGGCTTTTTTAAGTTTATTTTCAATGTAATTTTTTTACAATAAAGATACGAGATGATAGTTATTTATACTAAATAATATAATAAATTATACTATAGGAGGATGAAAGATGATTATATGTCCTAAATGTAACAAGGAATTAAATGATGATAGTAAATTCTGCAATGATTGTGGAGCTAAAATTACTATTAGCCAAGAAGCAATTGTTAATGAAGAAATGATTATTAATGATGAAGTAGTTAATAATGAAGAGCCAATTGTTAATGAAGAAGCAGTTATTAACAAAGAACCGTTTAATAGTGAAGAAACTATTACTAGCAAAGGAATTAGTGCTAGTGGAGAAATAGGTATTGATAGTAAGAAAAAACTAACTAAAAAGTCCCTAATAAGTGCGGGAATTATAGGAGTGGCTGCTATGGTTCTTATCTTTTTATCAGTAATTTGGGGAGAAGGAAAATTAAATCTGAGTTACGTTTTTTATTTAAAGGATGATGAACTAAACTATACAACACTGAAAAAAGTAAGCCCAATTGAAATTACATCAAATCTGATTAATGAAAAGATTGAACATAAAGGAATATATTCTCTTACTTCAAATCTTGTATTAAGCAAAGATGGAAAAAAAGTTTTTTATCCATCAAAGGTGGCTGAAGACTATGATAATCGAGATATATATTATAGATATCTTGACGACGTAGATAAGACACCTGCTAAAATAGATTCAGATATAGAAGAGTATGTAGTTAGTGATAATGGAAATATTGTTACTTACATAAAAGGAGATGATAATATACTTTATCAAAGCGATTTAAATGATAAAGTGAAAATTGCCAGTAATGTTAGTATATTTTATGTAACAAGTGATGGTAAAAAAATAGTATACGAAGATTGGGAAGACAACATTTACTATAAAGATGGAACAAATGATAAGGAGAAGATTTCCAGCAGTGCTGAAATTAATTTCGTTTCTTACGATTTATCTACTATTTATTATATTGCTGATGATATACTATATAAAAAGCAAGTTGGAAAAGAAAAAGTAAAAATAGCTTCCGACGTAAAATCTCTAATAAAGGTATATGAAACAGGTGAAGTTTACTTTGTGAAGAATGGTCCTAAAGATGAGAATTTAATGAATTATATTGATGATGATATGCAAGAATCGGATTCTAAATTAACTAAGCCAGAGGAAATTGAATTTCCGTCTGTATTGGATTATAATACTTATGATGATTACTATAATGCCGTAGATGAATATAAAATATCAATAGAATCTTATGAAAAAGAAGAAGAAGTTTACAACGAAAAACTAGAGCGTGATGAAATACGTGAAAATTTAAAATCAAAATCAGCTAGTAATTATAATAGTTCTTTATGTTTCTACAATGGTACAGAAACTATTACAATTGCAGAAAATGTAGATCGTTTTAGCGTCTCATATGAAGTTGCAGATGAAAGAGCAGTCATTGTCTATAGCACTCATTATTTACCCCTCTATAAAGTTAAGATGTCTGATATTTATGGTAAATATGATGCTGAAAAGGTTATAGAAGCAGGTTGGGATTATACTGCTGAAAATCATATAGCGATTGGCGACAAAACTGTAGACATCGATGCACCATATGAAAGAGTAATAATTAATAGTAAAGGTACCAGAGTATTCTATTTAAGCGATTACGATGAATATAGTGTAAGCGGTGACTTATACCAAATTGAAATTGCTAATACCGATACCGACCAAGTAACAGAAGAACCAGAAAAATATGATACAGATGTGGGTATGATAGGTTTTAGATTCTTAACTGATGATGAAATAATGTATTATAAAAATAATACAGGAGCATTGTACGTTAACAAAATGAAGATTGAAGATTATGTTAGAACGGTTTCTTATTGTGAAGCTACTAATTCTATAGCATATATTACTGATTGGGACAGCGAAAAGGAATATGGTACACTTAAGATATTTAATCAAAAAGAAAGTATAGAAATTGCCAATGAGGTTCATGAGTATACATTGAATCAAAACGGAGACATTGTTTATATGAAGGATTACAGTCTAAAATACTCAAGAGGAGAACTACATTTGTATAATAAAAGTAAAAAAAGCAAGAAGATCGCTGATGATGTAAACCAAATTATATCTCTTTATAATTGGAATACGGATAAATATGGGTATTATAATTAATAAGGAATTTTTATTAACATATTTGTTGACATTTTTATTTATAGATTATATAATCGCTTTGTAATAAATATCAAAGAGGAGATGTTTCAAAATAATGATTATAGAGACAAAAGTCAATAGAAGACCTTACATATTTTATGATTTTGAGAAAATTGAAAAATATTTAGAAGAAGAGCATTCTAACGGATGGGCCTTAGATAGTTATAGTTGGAAAGGTTATAAATTTAACAACTCCAAGCCTTCAAGCTTTTCATATAAATTGGAGTATAACATAAACCCGAAATTAAAAGAAGAGATTATTAAGATTAACAAACAATCTAATTGGGAATTTATATGTGATTTTGAAAGCTGGATTTATTTTAGAAAAGAAAATATTGATACCGATTTAAATAAAATAAAGAGAAACTTAGAAGAAACAAAAAATATATATAGCAGGTTGATATTAGGAGAAAGAAATAATATTTTTATAGCATTATCTGGAATTATTTTAATATTTACAGCAATGATTTTGGGGAATGTAGGGTGTATATTGAATTACTTATGTTATGTATTAATTGCATTATTTATAACATATGGAGTATTTTCCATATGGAGGATAATAAGGTTAAATAAGCTTATAAAGGAGAAAACATAGTCTTTATGAAAACACTTAAAAATAAATTTGCAGTATATATTTTTTTGATTTTATGGAAAAAAGAACTTATAGATACTAAAAACATAAAGATTTCGTCAATGGATTCTCTTCTTGGAGTTTTGGAAAATTACTATGATGACGAAAAAAGAATAAATTTTAATATATAAATAAAAAAGACTTAAACTTTTAATTTCACATGGGTTAAGTCTTTTTGCTTTTTACATGCATGGATATTGTATATTTGAGATTGAGGAAATATAACTATTCCATAGTTATTTGCTCAATTAGTAAAGTAAATACCCACTTACTTACCAGATATCCCCGATTACTTACCAATGATCCCATCTATATTGACTTAATAAAAATCATGATATAGAATGAGTTTGTAAACAAGAAGACAAGAAAAAACAAAAGATAACAAGGAAAGGGAGA